>JACESY010000141.1 GCA_013911595.1 Azoarcus sp. | reverse complement strand
TTTCACGAGTACGCCGCGGATTTCGTGCGCACCGTCAACGAGATGTCCGGTGGGCGCCTGCGCATGAACCTGTTGCCGACCAGTGCCGTGGTTGGAGCCTTCCAGTTGCAGGACGCGGTGGTCAAGGGCGTACTCGATGGGGGTCACGGCGTGGCCGCTTACTGGTCGGGCAAGACCAAGGCGTTTTCGTTGTTCGGCACACCGCCGCCGTTCGGCTGGGATGCTCACCAGTTCCTTGGCTGGATCAAGTACGGCGGCGGACAGCAGCTCTACGACGCACTGATCGACAAGATCGGGCTGGATCTGGTGGGATTCCTCACCGGGCCGATGCCGTCGCAGCCACTGGGCTGGTTTCGTGAGCCGATTCGCGGGGTCGCGCAACTCAAGGGAATGAAGTACCGCACGGTCGGCCTGGCCGCAGACGTGATGCGCGAGTTCGGCGCGGCTGTGGTGGTGATCGGTTCCGGCGACGTGGTGCCGGCGATCCAGCGTGGCCTGCTCGAAGGGGCTGAATTCAACAACCCGTCCTCGGATCGGCTACTCGGTTTTCCGGACGTGTCGAAGACGCTGATGCTGCGCAGCTACCACCAGGACTGCGAGAGTTTTGAGATCATCTTCAACCGCAGCCGTTTTACCAAGCTGCCGCGGGAACTGCAGGCCATCGTCAAGTACGCGGCTGAGGCTTCGTCCAGCGACATGTACTGGAAGGCCATGCACCGCTACCCGCGCGATCTCGAGAAGATGCGCACGGAGCAGGGCGTCAAGACCTATCTGACGCCGGACTCGATCCTCGAGGCGCAGCTCAAGGCCTGGGACGTGGTCATCGCCCGCGAGTCAGAAGCGGATCCGTTCTTTCGCAAGATCATCGAGTCGCAGAAAGCCTATTGCGAGAAGACCGTCGCGTTCCATATCGAGAACAACACGCCCAAGGAAGCGGCCTACCGTCACTTCTTCGGCAGGAAGCCGACCGCTTCGTCCGACAAGCTCTGAGCGTCGCCTATTGCGCGGCGTGGGCAGTGAGCGCGTCGTCGGGGCGCGATTGGGACGGGAAGCCGATGCGTCCAATGCCCGGCAGCTTGAGCGCGGGCGGCCAAACGTCGATGCCGGCCGTCAGCCCGAGTACGTTCAGTTCCAGCCCTTCCTGTGGCGCGATCAGCACCCCCGCCAGCCCCGCGATCGACACCTGCATGCCGGAGCCACTGGGCGCGTGCGCGATCACGCCGGCCTGCGGAAGATAGTCCTTGCCGATGGCCGTCGGCGGCAGATCCAGCGACAGCTCCGGCACCGCACGGCCCAGGTAGGCGACATAGGTGTTGCTGTTCGGGCCGGGCCAGATGCGATATTCGTCCTTGTGCGGATAGGCCCGACTGGCCGCATGCAGGCGTTCGATCAGCGTGTCGACATCCTCGCCCCCGCGCACCTCTCGGATCAGCGTCGGCGCATTGCCGTACCAGTAGCCGTCGGGCACGCCGCGCGCCACACTCACCGCTTGTCCGCCCCGCATCACCCGCCAGCCTGTCACCTCGAAGCGGGTCCAGTGCTCCTCGCCCGTCGGTTTGGTGGCCAGCCAGCAATGCACGCCAAAAGCGCCGCGCCAGCGGAAGGCTCGTGCGCAATAGGCATGGATGCCGGCCTCGTCGCGAGCCACCGACGGTGCAATGCCCGCGCTATCGCGCCGCGCCGTGCGCCAGTCGCTGGCCTGGGCCTCGCCCCAGGTAAGCGTGACGTAGGAAATGCCCACCGGCACGAAATACACCAGCGTGACGGCAGCCAGGGTCAGCGCGGCACGTCTTGCGATGCGGCGCAGGGAAGTCTTGTCGTGTTTCATGTCGCCTTGCATTCGGGATCACCCCGGACAGACCTATTCTGCCCGAGGTGGTTCGAATGCGCGCCGCTATCCGGCCGTGCCGCGCGCAGTGTCCGCAACTCAGCCCACGGCCACCATGTCGGCGATGGCGCGACCCAGCGTCCCGGTCGTCCCGTGGCCGCCGACGTCGGCGGTCAACACCGACTTGTCGCCGGACGCCAGCACGGCTTCGATGGCCGTGAGGATGGCCGCACCGGCCTCTTTGTGGCCGAGGTGCTCGAGCATCAGCGCGCCCGACCAGATCTGGCCGATGGGGTTGGCGATGCCTTTGCCGGCAATGTCCGGCGCGCTGCCATGCACCGGCTCGAACAGGCTGGGGAACTTGCCTTCGGGGTTGATGCTGGCCGATGGTGCGACGCCGATGGTGCCGGTGCAGGCCGGGCCGAGGTCGGACAGGATGTCGCCGAACAGATTGCTCGCCACCACCACGTCGAACCAGTCCGGGTGCAGCACGAAGTTGGCGGAGAGGATGTCGATGTGGAACTGGTCCGTGGCCACGTCCGGGTACTTGGCGGCCATTTCCTTCACGCGTTCGTCCCAGTACGGCATGGTGATCGAGATGCCGTTGGACTTGGTGGCGGAAGTCAGCTTCTTGCGCGGGCGGGATTGGGCCAGCTCGTAGGCGTACTTGAGTACGCGGTCGACACCGATGCGGCTCATGACCGTCTGCTGCGTGACGAACTCGCGCTCGGTGCCACCGAACATGCGACCGCCCAGGCTGGAATACTCGCCCTCGGTGTTCTCGCGCACCACGTAGAAGTCGATGTCGCCGGGCTTGCGGTCGGCCAAGGGGCTCTTGATGCCCGGCAGCAGGCGCACTGGGCGCAGGTTGATGTACTGGTCGAAGTCGCGGCGGAACTTGATCAGCGAACCCCACAGCGAGACGTGATCCGGCACCTTCTCGGGCCAGCCGACCGCACCGAAGAAGATGCAGTCGAACTGCATCAGCGTGTCGAACCAGTCGTCTGGCATCATCTGGCCGTGCTTGAGGTAGTAGTCGCAGCTGGCGAAGTCGAAGTCCTGGTATTCGAGTTTGATGCCGAAGCGCTTTGCCGCCGCTTCGAGTACGCGCACGCCTTCGGGCACCACCTCGGTGCCGATGCCGTCGCCGGGGATGACTGCGATCCTGTGGGGTTTGCTCATCGTCTTACCTCATGAAGTCGGTGATGTGCTGCAACAGACGGTCCGGCGCTTCCTCCGGGATGTAGTGACCGCAGGGCAGGGCCTCGCCGTCGAGCGTGGTGGTCAGCGGCGCCCATTCCTTGAGCGGATCGAAGCAGCGCTGGATCACGCCGTGCTCGCCCCACAGCACGCGGGTCGGACACTGGATGCGGCGATCGGCGTCCAGGTCGGCCTGGTCGAATTCGAGGTCGATGGTGTTCGATGCGCGATAGTCCTCGCACAGCGAATGCGCCGCACCGGGCAGCGAGAGACAGCGCTGGTATTCGGCGATCGCCGCCGGGTCGAACACGTCGAGGCTGGCGTGGCGGCCGCCCATGGTGCGCGTGATGTAACCGGCGGGTGAGGCCTCGATCAGCGTTTCCGGCATCGGAGGCGGCTGTATCAGGAAGAACCAGTGGAAGTACATCGTCGCGAAGCGGCGGTCGGTCTGCTGGTACATCGCCAGCGTCGGCGCGATGTCGAGCAGCATCAGCTTGTCCACGCACTCCGGATGGTCGGCCGCGAGGCGATGCGCCACGCGCGCACCGCGGTCGTGGCTGCACAGGAAGAAACTGTGATGCCCGAAGTGGTGCATCACCGCGATCTGGTCTTCGGCCATCGCGCGCTTGGAGTAGTTACTGTGGTCGGGCAGGCCGGCGGGCTTGGAGGAGTCGCCATAGCCGCGCAGGTCGGTCGCGATCACGGTGTAGTGCTGCGCCAGTTGCTCGGCCACGCGGTGCCAGATCATGTGCGTCTGCGGGTGGCCGTGCAGCAGCAACAGCGGCGGGCCGTCACCGCCTTTGCGGCCGTGGATGACGACGCCGTTGCCGACGTCGAGATCGAAGGTGTCAAAACCCTTGAACATGGAACGCTCCGTGATTTTCGTCGGGCGGACTGGCGCAGCGTAATCCGCCGGATGTTCTGTGCCTACTCTACCTGCTGCGCGCCTGTCGATAATCAGGCTGGAGCGCAATCCATTGTTGAAATAAAGTGCAGTAATGTCCGCCGTCGATGATCTTGCCTTCTTCCAGCACCTGGCCCGCGCCGGCAGCCTGACCGGCGCTGCGCGCGAGCTGGGCTTGTCCTTGTCGGCTGTGAGCAAGCGGCTGAAACAGCTCGAAGCGCGGCTCGGCGTGCAGCTTGCCCAGCGCACCACGCGCAGCCTGGCGCTGACACCCGAGGGCGAGCGTTATCTCGCGCGCGGCGCGGCCATTCTCGACGATCTGGCGGAGTTGGAAGACAGCCTCAACGACCCGGACAGCGCACTGACCGGGCGCATCTGCGTGAACGCCACCTTTGGCTTCGGGCGGCGCCACATCACGCCGCTGCTCTCCGAATTCGCGGCGCGTCATCCGGGGCTGGATCTGCAGCTCGAGCTGACCAATTTCCCGCTGAGCCTGTCGGATGCCGGCGTGGACATCGGCATCCGCATCGGCATGCCACCGGATTCACGGCTGGTGGCGCGCAAACTGCTGGCCAACCGCCGCATGTTGTGTGCGGCACCGAAGTATCTGGAAACGGCGCCCCGGCTCACGCACCCGGACGATCTGGGCGCGCACGCTTGTTTGATCGTGCGCGAGATCGACAGCGACTACGCGCTGTGGCGCTTCGAGAACAACGGGGAGGTGCGTTCGGTGCGGGTAGGCGGTCGATTATCGAGTAACGACGGCGAAGCCGTGCACCGGCTGGCGCTGGATGGACACGGCATCATGTTGCGCTCGTGGTGGGATGCGCACGAGGCGCTCTCGCGCGGCGATCTGGTCGAACTGTTGCCCGAGTGGCACAACACCGGCGCCGACATCTACGCGGTGTATGCCCATCGTCGCCACGTGCCGGCGCGGCTGCGTGCCTGCGTGACGTATCTCGTAGAGGGAATGCGCGGCAGGGTGCCGCCGCTGCCCGCGTGAGGCTAGCAGCGGCGAGCAAGTCGGTTTAGCGGATGATTGCGCAGGCGATGCGCGGCCCGGCGTCGCCCGCCGGGTCGGACGCATGGTCGTCGTGGCCGGCGTGGATCATCAGGGCCGTACCGTCGCCGCCGAGCAGGCTGTTGGGCTTGCCGGGCTCGAGCGTGACCAGGGTGTTGAGCACATCGACCTTGAGCATGCCCGATGCCGGTACGTGGATGTTGGGCATGTCGCCTGCGTGCGGTCCGTCCGCGGACATCAGGCCGTGCTTGCTGTTGCCGGGATTGAAATGGCCGCCCGCACTCGTGAACGGTGGTTCGCACTTGCCTACCGCATGAATGTGGAATCCGTGTTCGCCTTCGGGGACATCCTTTAGCGAGGCCTGGATGAGTACGCCGGTCGGTGTCTGGACGAGTTTCGCCGAGCCGTGGTCCGTGCCGTCGGCCCCCTTGAACTGGGCGCTCGCGGTGGACATCGCGACAGCGGGTGCGGCACTGAACAGACTGGCGGCGACGAGTGCGCCAAAAAGCTTGAAGACGGGTTGCATGACGAGCCTCCGTATGGGGTCGGGTCACGCCCAAGGTGGGCGCAGACTCAGCATAGCTGTCACCCGAACGGTGTTCAAACCACTTCCGGAGCAGGTTTTTCGTCGCCGTTTCCGGCCGGCAGGTGCACGGCCAGCCAGACCGTGCGTCCGAAGGTGGCCGCCACGCGATGGCGCACATGTGCGTGCAGCACGATCCAGTCGCCGGGGCGCAGACAGCGCCGATAGCCGTCCTCGAACTCGATCACCGCTTCGCCGGCAACGACCAGCACCCACTCGTCGCCCCACTGCTCGTACCAGAAGCCGTCCGGGCTGGCGTGATCGTGCGAGACGATGCGCTCGATGCGTACGCCGGCCGTTTCCAGCAGAGGCTGGAAGGACTCACCGGTGGCAGCCGATCCGGGGAGCGCGGCGAGGAGGTTGCCGCAAGGAGCTTCCGATGGAAGGCTTCGGTCGTTCATCGGGCGAGTCCTCGAGTGACGTGATCGAGTACGGTAGCCATCAGGCGGTTGTTGTCGGCCATCGCCGTTTCCAGTCCGGCGCGGATGGTTCCTTCGTCCTGGACGAAGGGCTCGGGGTCGAGTTCGTCGCCGCAGGCCTGGAGTAGGGCGTCCAGACTCTCCGGCGTGGTTTCCAGATGGAATTGCAGGCCGATCACGCGCTCGCCGATCTGAAAGGCCTGGTTCTCGCAGGCTTCGCTGCGCGCCAGTTGTTGGGCGCCGGGCGGCAATTCAAAGGTTTCACCGTGCCAGTGGAAAACCCGGGTGCGTTCGGGAAAGGGCACGCTGCCCTCGCGTGCGGGAACCGCCTCGACGTCGAACCAGCCGATCTCTCGATGCTCGTTGGGCACGACTTTCGCGCCCAGCGCCGAGGCGATCAGTTGCGCGCCCAGGCAGATGCCGACCACGGCACGGTCGGCAGCGACACATTCGGCAAGAAAGTGCTTCTCGCCGGCCAGCCATTCGTGGAACCACTCGTCGTTGACGCTCATCGGCCCGCCCATCGCGAC
>JACESY010000140.1 GCA_013911595.1 Azoarcus sp. | reverse complement strand
GCCAGGGATCGACGGCGATCGTGCCGTCGTCGTTGCGGATCACCCCGGCCACGTCCAGCCTCAGGCGATCCGTATTGGCACGTCGGCCGATGGCCCACAGCACGCAGTCGGTGTCCACGCTGCCGCCCTCGGTGCACGCCACACGCAGACAGCCCTCGTCGAGGCGCTCGACCGCCTGAGGCAGGGCGCCGAAACGCAGGTCGACGCCATCGTCGGTCATGCGCGTGGCCAGTTCATCGCCAAGCATCGCGTCGAAGCCGCGCAACAGCCGCTGTCCGCGGACCAGCAGCGTGACCTCGCTGCCCAGGGCGCGGAACATGCCGGCCAGTTCCACCGCGATGTAACCCGAGCCGGAGACCACGACGCGCTCGGGACGACGGTCGAGTTCGAAGAAGCCATCGGAGCTGATGCCCAGTTCCGCGCCGGGAATGTCCGGATACACCGGCTGGCCACCGGTGGCGATCGTGATGTGCGCTGCGGTGAGGCGTCGGCCGTCGACTTCGACCGTGTGCGCATCGATGAAGTGCGCGAAGCCACGCAGCAGGGTCACGCCGGACTTGTCGAGCATGCTCGCGTAGATGTCATTGAGGCGCGCGATATAGGCGTCGCGCGCGTGTTTGAGCGCGCCCCAATCGTGGCGCGCCGCCTCCAGCGTGAAGCCGTAGCCGCTCGCGTCGGCGAGCTTGTGGGCGATGTCTGCGGCGTACCACATGACCTTCTTGGGTACGCAGCCCACATTTACGCAGGTGCCGCCCAGCCGTGCGCCCTCGATCACCGCCACCTTCGCGCCGTATTCGGCCGCCCGGCGTGCGCTCGCGATGCCCCCACTGCCACCGCCAATCACCACATAATCGAACGATTCCATCGTGCTGTCCCGTGTTGCGATGCGGGACATGCTATCACTGCGCCGACGGGCCGTACCCGGTCCGCGTCAGACGCCTTCGGCCTCGATCATGCGGAAATCGAGCGCATCGAATTCGTCCTTCAGATCCGCGCCGAACTCGGCCATCATGTCGTCGTCCGGGTCGTGATACCAGTGCGCGATCACGCTCGCGCCCTCGGTGGCGCGGCGATGCAGCATGCCGATCAATGCGCGGATCAGCTTGGTACTCGAGCTGTTGAAGTAGCGCAGGCTGAAGTGTGCCTCGACGCCGTCGTTGGCGCTCGGCTGAGAGAGCAGCGTCTCGAGGTGGTTGCGCACGGGGGCGTAGAAGGCGATCGCGTTCTCCGGGTAGGACTCGCCGCTCAGGCGGAAGCTCATCGTCGTCGGGTCGACGAGTACTTCGGGCGTTTCCTTGGTGGCGGGGATATGAATTGCGGTCATGACATGCTCTCCTAGGGTCAGATGATGGCGCGCAGGTGGAACTCGGCGTCGTCGGGTTCGCCGGCGACGGGGACGATGCGGTAGTCGATGGGGGCGCTCGCCTCGCGGGCGAGCGTCAGAAAGCCCAGCCCGGCACCCTTGCTGACACCCTCCGTGTCGGGCTCGTCGTTGCGAAGCTGGGCGCGGTAGGCGGCCTTGATTTCGTCGAGCGTCATCGTGCGCACGGCGTCGACGCGCTCGCGGATGCGTCCGATCTGGTCGTTTCGCACGCGGTTGCAGCACACCACCGCGAAATGCGCGGCGCCGCGCGTGACCGTCAGCGTCCCGCGCGGAAAGCCGTCGGCGTTCTCAGGTGGCGCGTAGTGCACGACGTTCTGCGCCATCTCGACGAAGGCCGAGAACACGCGCCGCGCGATGCGCCGGTCGGGCGCGGAGTCGTCGAGCTTCTCGCGCACGGTGTCCGACAGCGTCGCGACGACGGGCGCGGAGAATTCGCCCGAGTAGTGCAGCAGCACCTGCTTGTCACGCGCATCGGCACGGAAACGGTCGATTTCTGCGGTATCCATGGCAGCCCCCTCAGATGCGGAAACCGAGCGCGGACACGTCGTCCTTGCGCGGCTCATCGCCCTGGTACTCGACCAGTTCGGCCATCAGCGCGCGCGCCTGGACCGGCATCTGCGCGTCGCGCAGGCGCAGCAGACACTTGCGCGTACGCCGCTTGCCGAAGGCGATGCGCTTTTCGCCGCCGAGCTGGTCGAAGATGCCGTCGGTGAATAGATACACTGCAGTTCCGGGCGCGAGATCGATGCTGTGATTGGTCCAGCGCTGTGACATCGACACGGTGGCGTAGCCGACGCCCTCGCGGTCGCCGTCGATGATCGCGAAGTCCTCGTCGGTGGGGGCGAGTACGAAGGCGGACATGTGCGCGCCGGCGTAGATCAGGCGGCGCGTGTCGCGCTCGATCCAGCACACCGCGGCATCCATGCCGTCGTCGGCGTGATGAATGTCGAACTCGTCGTCGTGCTGGCTCATCGCGGTCTTGACGCGGCGGTGGATGTCGGCGAGCAGGCCACCCGGGTCGCGCGCGCTGTCGGCGTTGATCGCGCCCTGCATGAAGGCGCTCATGATCAGCGTCATGAAGGCGCCGGGCACGCCGTGGCCGGTGCAGTCGAACAGGATCACGAGGATGCCGTCGTCGAATTCGCGCACGTGGTACAGGTCGCCGCTGACCGTATCGCGCGGTTCCCACAGCAGAAAGTGTTCGGGCAGGCTGGCGGCGAGCGTCTCGCGCGAGGCGCGCGAGATCGAACGCTGGATCACGCGTCCGTAGTCGATCGACTCCATGACGATGCGGCTCTTCTCCTCCTGCATGCGCGAGATCGCCGCCAGTACGTCCTGCGCCCGCCCCATTCCGCGGTAAAGCCCGCCACTGGCGATCACGAAGCCGTCGGACAGCACCTTGTCACCGAAATCGAGGATGGTCGCGGACAGCGCCTGCATGGTCGTATCCTCGTCGACGATCAGCGGACGCTTGTCCATGAAGGCGATGCAGCTTTTGTGCTGGTAGAGTTCGCGCACGAACGGGCGCGCGAATTCTTCCATGAAGATGTGGCGGTTGATCAGCCCGACCGGCCGTCCTTCCTCAACCACGGGCAGGCTCACCAGCGCCACGTCGGCCTTGAAGGCGCGGAACACCTCGAGATTGGTCACATCGGGCGAGATCGACGGCGTGTCGGCGATCAGGTCACGGGCGGTGTCGCTGTAGACGACGGGGCGGTCGGGGGCCGCAGATGCGAGGACTGCGGCGACACTGGTTTGCATTCGGCAAGACTCCTGATGTTGCGGGCATGCCCCTTCATCGGCCGGAAAGCCGCTCTGGTGGCTTGAAGACGAAGATTAGTGGGCGGATATTTCACCGGAGTGACGACGCCATGACGTGTTCGCACTGGCGGGCTAACATGGGCACTCTCACATCGTCGGGAGCCGTTCCCATGTCTTCGGAAATGTTCGGGTCGGATGCCTTCTCGCCGCGCGAGATCGCGGCCAAGGTCGAGGCCATCGGCGTAGGGAAGGCACGCCTGCCGCTGCTGACGATGTGGATGCTGGCGATGCTGGCAGGCGCCTTCGTCGGCCTCGGCGCCCTGTACTTCACGCTGGTGCGCTCTGATCCCACGCTGGGCTTCGCCGCCGCGCAGGTGCTCGGCGGCGTAGCGTTCTCGCTCGGATTGTTGCTCGTGGTGGTAGCCGGCGCGGAGCTGTTCACCGGCAACAACCTGCTGGCCATGGCCTGGGCAGACGGTCGGATCACGACGTCCGAGGTGCTGCGCAACTGGAGCGTTGTGTGCCTGGGCAATCTTGTCGGTGCGGCCGGGCTGGCATTGCTGGTGTTCCTGTCAGGTCACCCGCAAATGAATGGAGCGCGCGTGGCAGAAACCTACATGGCTATTGCCACGGCAAAGGTCGAGTTGCCGTTCTGGACGGCCTTCTTTCGCGGCATGCTGTGCAACGTGCTGGTGTGCATGGCGGTGTGGATGGCCATTGCCGGGCGCAGCGTCGTCGACAAGGCGGTGGCGATCGTCTTTCCGATCTCGGCCTTCGTCGCGGCCGGCTTCGAGCACAGCATCGCCAACATGTATTTCATCCCCGTGGCCATGCTGTTGCAGGCGTCGGGCAGCGTCGCCGAGACCTGGCCGGCGATCACGCTCGGTGGCTTCGCCGGCAACCTGGTTCCTGTGATCCTGGGCAATCTCGTCGGTGGCAGCGTGCTTGTAGGCCTGGTGTACTGGGTGATCTACATCCGGGGGCCGAAGGCCGCTGGCGGAAAGGGCGCGTCATGAGTCGCATCTGCATCGTCCAGGGGCACCCTGATCCGGCGGGAGGGCATTTCGACCACGCACTGGCCGAAGCCTATCGGGCGGGTGCCGAAGGCGCGGGTCACGAGGTGCGCATCATCGAAGTCGCCAGCCTCGATTTCCCGCTGTTGCGCAGCGCGACGCAATGGAAGGAGGGCGAAGTGCCGCCGGGGCTGGTCGAGGCGCAGCAGGCCATTGCCTGGGCCGAGCATCTGGTGATCGTCTATCCGCTGTGGCTGGGCACCATGCCGGCGCTGCTCAAGGCCTTCCTCGAGCAGGTTCTACGGCCCGGATTCGCGATCGGGCAGGGTGGTCACGGCATGTGGAAGAAGCTGCTCGCGGGACGCAGCGCGCGTGTCGTCGTCACCATGGGCATGCCCGCCTTCGCCTACCGCTGGTGGTTCGGCGCACACAGCGTTCGGAGCCTCGAGCGCAACATCCTGAAGTTCGTCGGTTTCTCGCCAGTGCGGAGCAGCCTGATCGGCATGGTCGAGAGCCCGGCCAAGAAGGGACGGGAACGCTGGCTTGTCCGCATGCGTGAATTCGGCGCCCGCGGTTCCTGATTCTCCGGTCCGCCTCACAGCATCCAGCCGTGCGCGCGCAGGGCGTCTTCGACACCCAGAGCCATGCGCGCGTAGCCGTTGGCATTGGCGTGGATGCGGTCGGCGCGCAGGTCGGTGTCGGACAGCACGTCGGAGACGGCATCGCGAATCAGCGTGAGCTTCTCTTCGCCTGCCAGTTCCGCGTACAACGCGTGGTCGGCCAGGTTGCCCAGCAGCAGCGCCCCGGTCGTCTTTGCCGGGATCGCGACCAGGGCGACATGTTGCGTCACGCTGCGTGCGCGGCTGACCATTGCATTGAGGTTGGCGCGCGTGTCGTCCGGAGGCAGGTTTTGCAGGAAGTCGTTGCCCCCGACCGCGATGATCACCGCCTGCGGCGCGTGAATGTCGAGCAGTTCGGGCAGGCGGCGGCGCGCGTCGGCCGAGGTGTCGCCCGGCACGCCGGCGTTGATCACCCGCCAACCGGTCGCCTCTGCCAGTCGCTCGGGCCAGGCCTCGTGCGGGCGAGCCCCGGTGCCTGCGACCAGGCTGTCACCGATGACCAGCACGACGGCGTCCGAAGGCAGTGGATCGAAGCGCGCGACGTCCCCCTTGCCGCAGGCGACGACGATCAGCGTCAGGATCGTGAGCGAAACGGCCGACAACCATCGGCGCATGAGACATGAAACAGGGGGCAAGCTCGTCATCGGTGTCGCGGGATCCCGGCAAATGCCGTCTACCTTGAGCGACGCAGTCGCCCACCGCAACATTCGAGATGTGACGGATTGATGCACGCTCCGATGGCACGACGCGCGGGGAACTCAGCGCACGTTGTCGATACTCCAGAAACCGTCCAGGAAATCCGGGAAACGTCTTGCGTGCTGCAGCTCCATTCGGATGATGCCGTCGTAGCGCTGCGGGATGCCGAAGCGCATCACGCCCGATTCGGTGTCCCATTCGAGGATGCGCACCACTTCCTGACTGTTGATGTCGCTCACCGGCGAGGGGCCGAACTCGCCCTTCTCGTAGATTCGTGCGGGACTGCCGTAACGGTCGAGTACCGCCTTTCGCACGCGCAGATAGGTTTGATTGACCGTATCGGTATTGCCGATGTCGTCGAACTCGATGATCAGCGCACTGCGCTCGAGCGTGCCGGCCTCGCTGCCCAGGGCGAGACGCTGGCGTTGGTCTACGTTGTTGAACATGCGGTACTCGAACACCGAGTACGGGCCGAATCGCGCCGGGTCGCCGAGTCCTTCACGCTCGATGGCGCCGCGCGCGCGGACGAACGACAGACCCGGCGCAAGCGCCGCGACGTCTGCACCGATGCGCGTGGCCGGGGCGAGCGGGGCCGCCGACGTTGCGGCGCGGCGCGCGCTCCGGTTGTCGAAGCTGTAAGTCCAGAACAGGCGCACGATCTGCGCGTCGGTGTCGGGCACGGCCTGCTGGTCTCGGTCGAACAAGTCGATGTCGATGCCGAAGGTGTGGCGCCGCACGGCGTAGCGGTAGCCCATGCGCAGCGTCTGCGTGAGGGTGTCGCCGCCCGACAGGTTCTGGTTGAAGTAGCCGTAGCTGAAATTGACCTGGTGCGGCCCCCTGCGGCCGATGACCGACAATGTCGGATTCCATTCGTGGCGATCGCCGGCGCCGCGGATGCGACGGTACTGCACCCCCGGCGTGACCATGCCGGCAAAGCCGGCGAAGCGGAAGTTGCTGCTGCCCGAGAGGCTGATCTGGCGGATCTGCTGATCGAGCGCGGCGGCTGAACGGTCGTCGGTATTTTGCAGGTAGACGCCGGCGCGTCCGGTCCACGCCGGCGTCAGTTGCTTGCTCACGTCGGCGTTGAACACGCGGATCGTGCTGTCGATGAGCTTGTC
>JACESY010000014.1 GCA_013911595.1 Azoarcus sp. | reverse complement strand
TCGCCGGCGGGGGCGAGCAGCGGGGCCTCGTGTTCGCTGGCCGAGTGCAGCTTTCCGCAGCGGCGCGTGGAGCGCAGTACGGCATAGAACACCGGGGTCAGGAACAGCCCGAAGAAGGTCACGCCGATCATGCCGAAGAACACCGCAATGCCCATGGCCTGGCGCATCTCGGAGCCGGCGCCGGAGGACAGCACCAGCGGTACCACGCCCATGATGAAGGCGATCGACGTCATCAGGATGGGGCGCAGGCGCAGGCGGCTGGCCTCGATCGCGGCGCGAATCGGCGCCATGCCCTGCAACTCCAGCTCGCGCGCGAACTCGACGATGAGAATGGCGTTCTTGCATGCCAGCCCCACCAGCACCATCAGCCCGATCTGCGTGAAGATGTTGTTGTCGCCGCCGGTGGCCCACACCCCGGCCAGCGCCGCGAGAATGCCCATCGGCACGATCATGATCACGGCCAGCGGCAGGCGCAGGCTCTCGTACTGCGCGGCGAGCACCAGGAACACCAGCAGCACCGACAGCGGGAAGATCCAGATGCCCGCGTTGCCGGCGAGAATCTTCTGGTAGGTCAGGTCCGTCCATTCGAAACGGATGCCGTGCGGCAGGGTTTCGGCGGCGACGCGCTCGGCGGCGGCCTCGGCCTGTGCCGACGAATACCCCGGTGCCGGCCCCCCGTTGATGTCGGCGGAGTTGTAGCCGTTGTAGCGCACCACCATTTCCGGGCCGAAGGTCGGCCGCACGTGGACCAGCGAGGACAGCGGCACCATGTCGCCGTTGGCGTTGCGCGTCTTCAACTGCAGGATGTCGTCGGCACGGTCACGGAACGGCGCGTCGGCCTGGGCGCGCACCTGATAGACGCGGCCGAAGCGGTTGAAGTCGTTCACATACAGCGAGCCGAGGTAGATCTGCATGGTGTCGAACACATCGGTCACCGGCACGCCCAGCTGGCGCGCCTTGACGCGATCCAGTTCCACGTCGAGCTGCGGCACGTCCACCTGATAGTTGGTGAAGGTGGGGCCCAGTTCGGGCGCCTGCGCAGCGCCTTGCAGGAAGGCCTGAGTGGCTTCTTCCAGTTCGGCGTAGCCCAGTGCTGCGCGATCCTGGATCT
Source organism: Azoarcus sp. (assembly GCA_013911595.1). Lineage (GTDB taxonomy): Bacteria > Pseudomonadota > Gammaproteobacteria > Burkholderiales > Rhodocyclaceae > Pseudazoarcus. The sequence goes on along the minus strand of JACESY010000014.1, from coordinate 32,314 downwards.
GCAGCTTGAAGCCGCCCATGGTGCCCAGACCCATCACCGGAGGCGGCGGAAAGACGGCGATGAAGGCTTCCTGGATGGCGGCGTACTTTCCATTCAGATCGGCGGCGATGGCGCCGGCCTTCAACTCCGCGCTGCGCCGCTCGGAGAACGGCTTGAGCGTGGCGAACACGATGCCGGCGCTGGAGCTGTTGGTGAAGCCGTTGATCGACAGGCCGGGGAAAGCCACTGCGCTTTCCACGCCCGGGTGTTCCAGCGCGATGTCGCCCATGCGACGGATCACGTCCTCGGTGCGGTCGAGCGAAGCGCCGGCCGGGAGCTGGGCGAAGCTGATCAGGTATTGCTTGTCCTGTGCGGGTACGAAGCCGCCGGGCAGGATGTAGCCGAAGCCGACCGTGGCCGCGAGCAGCAGCACGTACACCCCCATCGACTTGCCCTTGTGCGTGATCACGCCGGTGACGCCTCGGCCGTAGCCTTCCGAGGCGCGTCCGAAGAAGCGGTTGAAGCGCGCGAAGAAGCCGCCGAAGAGCCGGTTCATGATGCGCGTGAGCGCGTCCGGTGGGGCGTCGTGGCTCTTGAGGAGCAGGGCGGCGAGCGCTGGCGACAGGGTCAGCGAGTTGAACGCCGAGATCACCGTGGAGATCGCGATGGTCATCGCGAACTGCTGGTAGAACTGACCGGACAGCCCGGTCATGAAGGCCAGCGGCACGAACACGGCGACCAGCGTCAGGCCGATGGCGATGATCGGCCCGCTGACCTCGCGCATTGCGCGGTAGGTGGCGTCTCGCGGGGATAGCCCGGCCTCGATGTTGCGCTCGACGTTCTCGACCACGACGATGGCGTCATCCACGACGATGCCGATGGCCAGCACCATGCCGAACAGCGACAGGGCGTTGATCGAGTAGCCGAACAGATGCATCAGCGAGAAGGTGCCGATGATCGACACCGGCACCGCCAGCAGTGGGATGATCGACGCGCGCCAGGTCTGCAGGAACACGATTACCACCAGCACCACCAGCGCGACGGCCTCGAGCAGCGTCAGCACCACGGCCTTGATGCTGGCGCGCACGAACTGCGTGGGGTCGTAGACGATGCGGTGCTGCACCGACGGCGGAAAGTCCCGCGCCAGTTCGTCCATGGTGTCGCGCACCGCCGACGAGATGGCCAGCGCGTTGGCGCCCGGCGCCTGCATGATGCCGATGGCCACGGCCGGCTGGTTGTCGAGCAGCGAACGCAGGCCGTATTCGGCCGCGGCCAGCTCCACGCGGGCGACGTCGCCCAGTCGTGTGACCGCGCCGTTGGGGGCCGTCTTGAGGACGATGTCGGCGAATTCCTCTTCGGTCTGCAGCCGGCCGCGGGCATTGACCGACAACTGCAGCGGCACGCCGGCGGTGCTCGGCGAGGCGCCGATCACGCCGGCGGCTACCTGCACGTTCTGTTCGCGGATCGCGGCCACCACGTCGGAGGCGGTGAGGTCGCGTTGAGCGACCTTGTTCGGATCCAGCCACACGCGCATCGAGTAGTCACCGGCCCCCCACAGCGCGACCTCGCCCACGCCCGAGATGCGCGCCAGGCGATCCTTGACGTGGATCAGCCCGTAGTTGCGCAGATACGTCATGTCGTAGCGGTCGTCGGGCGAAGTCAGGTGCACCACCATGGTCAGCGTCGGCGAGCTTTTCATGGTCGTCACGCCGAGTCGCTGCACGTCCTCGGGCAGGCGCGGCATGGCCTGCGCGACGCGGTTCTGCACAAGCTGCTGCGCCTTGTCGGGATCGACGCCGAGGTTGAAGTGCACGGTCACCGCGAGGTTGCCGTCGCTGTTGGCCTGGGACTGCATGTAGAGCATGTCCTCGACGCCGTTGATGGCCTCCTCGAGCGGCGCGGCCACGGTCTCGGCGATGACCTTGGGGTTGGCGCCGGGGTACTGCGCGCGCACCACCACCGACGGCGGCACGACCTCGGGGTATTCCGAGATCGGGAGCTGGAACATCGAGATCGCGCCGGCGAGCACGATCACGATCGACAACACGGCCGCGAAGATCGGGCGGTCGATGAAAAAGCGCGAGATGTTCATGACTGGATCCGCCCGTCGTCGTCGGCGCTGGCGGCGGGGAGGAAGCCACCGGCGGACGGTGTGCCGCCCTCGGTGTCGGCCATGGGTACGGTCTGCGGGTCGATGATCTGGCCCGGACGAGTGCGTTGCAGGCCGTTGACGACGATGCGCTCGCCGGCGGCAAGACCCTGTTCGATCACGCGCAGCCCGTCCTGCATCGCGCCGGGGCGCACCTCGCGGTAGTGGGTGCGACCCTCGTCGTCGACGACGAGTACGAAGCGCTTCTCCTGATCGGTGCCGATCGCACGTTCGTCGATCAGCACGGCCGGGCGTCGTTCGGCCCCACCCAGCCGGATGCGCGCATACAGCCCCGGCAGCAGGGCACCGTCGGCGTTGTCGAACACCGCACGCACGCGGATCGTGCCGGAGGTCGGGTCGAGCCGGTTGTCGACCGAGCCGACCTCGCCGATGCGCGAATGGCCGTCCTCGTTGGCCAGACCCAGCAATACCGGAATTGTCCGGCCCGATACGGTGGCCGGGCGGATCAGGCGCAGATAGCTGTCTTCGTCGACGTCGAAGGCGGCGTAGATGCGGGCCACCGACACCAACGTGGTGAGGGCTCTGGCGTTTTCGCCGGCCGACACCAGGTTGCCCTCGGTGATCTCGGCGCGCGATACGCGCCCGGCGACGGGTGCGGCGATCTCGGTGTGCGACAGGTCGAGTTCGGCCGCGGCCAGATCGGCACGCGCGCCCTGCAGTTCGGCGGCGGCCTCGCGGGCGGCGTTCTCGCGCTGGTCGTGGTCGCGCTGCGCGATCGCGTTGTCGGCGATCAGCCGTTTGCTGCGCGCTAGCTCCGACGCGGTGTAGGCGGCGCGCGCCTCGGTAGCGGCGACGCGTGCCCGTGCGCGGGCCGCGGCGGCTTCATAGGGGGCCGGGTCGATCGTGAACAGCGGCGCGCCGCGCTCAACCAGCGCGCCGTCGGCGAAATGCACGGCAACGACGGTGCCCGAGACCTGCGGGCGGATCTCGACGTGATCGACCGCCTCAAGCCGGCCGGAGTAGTCCTGCCAGTCGACGATGTCGCGATGCACGACGGTGGCGACTTCGACCGGCACCGCCTGCGCGGCCTGGGTCTGGCCGGCGTCGGGGTCGACGACGGCGTTGGCGCGCAAGGCGATGGACGCCGCAGCGCCGACGATCGCGACGGCGGCAAGGGCGATGACGAGACGTTTTCGTGTCAGTGGCATTTCGATGGGTCCTCGAGATGAATTCGGAATACTCGCCGCTCATGACGGCGGGTTTCGGAGGGCGAATCTTGAGTAATCTAGTCGGATTAATAAATACGTTTTCGACATTAACTCTGTTCAGATTTGACGAACAATTGATGGCGGATCGCGTCGATTGCTCGTGCATCTGGGGTGTGCGTGGCAAATATCGCGTGTGCGCCCTCATGGTGCGAGGGTCGAAACGGCCAGGGTCGGGGCATTCATGCCAGGCGGGCGAAGGTGACTTGAGGCGAGCACGGAATGCCGCCGCTCGTGGGTGTGACGCACGATGCGTGCGCGGCACGCCGTGTCGGCGTATATTCACGTGTGACGAACGTATGTCGTTGAATTGAATGATCTGTTCGTCGAACCCGAATAATTGACGGAGTGAGCAATGGATCGCTTCCAGGCCATGCAGGTATTTGCGCGAGTCGTCGAGGCGAACAGCTTCACGCGGGCAGCCGACAGCCTCGGCATGCCGCGCGCGACGGTGACAACGACCATCCAGAATCTCGAGAAGCGCCTGCATGTGCGGTTGCTCAACCGCACCACGCGCAAGATCAGCCTGACCCCGGACGGCTCGGCCTACTACGAGCGCTGCGTGTCGATCCTGGCGGATCTGGAGGAGGCCGAGGCGTCGTTCGTCGAGAGCGGTCGCGGGCCGCGCGGCCGGTTACGCATCGACGTGCCGGCGGCGGTCGGGCGCATGATCCTGGTGCCGATGCTGTGCGAGTTCCAGACCCGGTATCCGGACATCGAACTGGTCGTGGGCATGGGTGACCGGCCGGTGGACATGGTCGAGGAGGCGGTCGATTGCGTGATCCGTGTCGGTGAGTTGAAGGACTCGACGATGGTCGCGCGTCGCATCGGCACCTTCCAGAGCGTGACCTGCGCCTCACCGGCCTATCTGCAGCGCCACGGCGCGCCGCAGAACATCGAGGATCTGGCCGGGCACAAGGCGGTGCACTACTTCACGCGCAACGGGCGCGTGCTGGACTGGGATTTCGTCATCAACGGCGAATCGGTGCCGGTCAAGGTGGCCGGAGCGGTCGCGGTCAACGATGGCGATGCCTACCTGGCCTGCGGTCTGCAGGGCTTCGGCATGATCCAGCCGCCGAGTTTCATGGTGCATGACCATCTGCGGAGCGGGGCGCTGGTCGAGGTCCTGCCGCAGTGGAAGCCGGCGTCGTTGCCGATCTCGGTGGTGTACCTGCACAACCGTCATCTCTCGCCCAAGGTGCGCGCCTTCGTCGACTGGGTGACCGAGTTGTTCGACGGTTGTCATCTGTTCAACGGCTGCCGCACGCCGGACGTGTCCGAATGCCGCTTCGTCGGCAAGGCCGATTGCTACACCGTGCGCGATTTCGTCGAGCAGCAGAACGCGGCGGAGAGCCTGGGCTGAGGCGGCGTTCTTCCGTTCCGTCACGGGTCGATCGTAGGGAACGAGTTCGGTTCATGCGGGTCGGCCAGGTCAGGAGCATGACGGATGGACGCGCCCTCTTGCGGGTTTTCGGTCTGCCCGGAATTCCGATGCGACATCCGTCGATCGCGGGGCGGATGCGCCCGTTACCGGCGTGCGTGAGCCCGCCCCTCTTTCGAACTTCGAAGGAGGATCGCCATGTTCAGGCTCAAGAACGCATTCTTCGGAGAGCGATCGGTGACCAAGGTGGTCGGCGCCTTCGATTCCGAAGAAGCCGCACGTGAGGTTGCCCGCAAGGTAGTCGACGAGTCGTTGCTGACGAATTCGCAGGTGCGCGTGCTGACCCCGTCGGAAGTCGAGATCGGCGGCGACGCGGTCATTGCTCGCGCGGTCGAGCCCGAGACGCGCGGTATCTGGCACACGCTGCTGCGGGCGCATGCGTCCGCCGGCCTGATCGGGCTGCTGGCCGGCGTGTTGCTGTTCGCATTTCTCATGGGTGGCGGGGTCCGCGCCGTGGTCAGTTCGCCGGTGTTGAGTTTCATCGCTCTGGCCGGTTTCGGCCTCATCTTCGGTCTTCTGGTCGGTGGCGCGTTGTCGCTGCGGCCGGACCATGGGCGGGTGATCGCTGCGGTTCGCGATGCGGTGAGCAATGGTCAGTGGGCCGTGGTCGCGCATCCGCAGGATGCGCAGCAGACCGATCTGGTCGTCGCATATCTGGAATCACGCAGCGATCGCGTCGTGCGCACTCTTTGATGGCGGGCGCATCGACTCCGGCAGAGAGGTCTTGTTACGTTCCCGAGCGTGACCATTCGGGGTTACCGCTGTCGGGAGGGTGAAGGCTGTTCGTTTCACCAAGGAGGTAAGCATGAGCACGATTATTGCAGGACGCTTCGAAACGCAGGATCAGGGTGAACAGGCGCTGGGTGCGCTGAAGAATGAAGGCTTCGGTGCGGACGGCGTATCGATGTTCTTCGTCAATCCGGCCGGACAGCATGCGATCCACCCGCTCGGCGGCGACGAAGACGCCTCGCCCGGCTCACGTGCTACCGACCTGGGCGCGATGGCCGGCGGTGGCGCGGGTGCGCTGGTCGGTGCGGCGATCGCGGTCGCGGCCGGGCCGGTGGTCGGTGCCGCGGGGCTGCTCGCGGGCGCTGCGACCGGTGCGTATACCGGCTCGCTCGCCGGTGCGATGAAGGAGACCAGCGACGAGGTCGAGGATCAGGGCACCGAAGAGTATGCCGGTCCGGTTACGGACAGGCACGCGGGCGTCTGCGTCGCGGTACGGATCGATCCGGATAGCGAAACGACCCGGATCCGCGCGGTCCAGGCGCTGCGGGACCACGATGCGCTGGAGATCGAACAGGCACAGGGTCATATCGAGAACGGCGACTGGTCGGACTTCGATCCGCGTGAAGTCGTCCGGCTGGCGTGAATCGTCTCAGTCGCGCGAGGAGGGGCCGTGGCTTGGAAAGTGCGGCAACACCTCCTGCGCGATCTCTTCCATGACCTCGGCTGCGGGGCGGTGACCGCGCTTGAAGTTGAGTGCGATGTGGTTGACGCCCAGCGCGCGGTACTTCTCCAGCAGCTCGATCAGCACGTTGCGACCCAGGCGAAAGCCTGCTCGCTGCGGGGAGGGGCGCTCGTCCGGGTCGTCGCAAAGGTCCACGTGCAGCGGCTGGGCGAAGGGCTTGAAGTCCGCGCCGGCAGCTGCAACCGCGTCGCGCCAGGTACTCATCAAGATCTGCTGCGTGACGGGATCGTTGGAGTACATGATCCACGCGTCGCAGTTGGCCGCAATCCACTCTGGGTCTTGCCGGCAGTTGCCGGTGATGCCGATGGGGATGCGGCCGTGCAGCGGCTTGGGGATCAGGTCGGCGTTGGCGAGCTTGCCCAATGGCGAATCGATGTGCGGGAAGCGCTCGCCGATCAGGCGATTGAAATAGGCCAGTGATTCGCGGAACAGCTCGCCACGCTGCTCGATCTCCAGCCCGAAGGCCGGGAATTCCACCGCGCGATCACCCGAGGCGATGCCCAGAAACAGCCGTCCGCCCGACAGGTTGTCGACCGAGGCCGCCGCCTTGGCGAGCGTGATCGGGTGATTGAGTGGGAACACGATGGAGCCGGTGGCCAGCGTGATGTCGTGCGTGTGGCCGGTGATCAGCCCCAGCCACACCCATGGGTCGTAGATCTGGCCGACGTCGCCAAAGCTGGGGTCGCGCAGCGGCACGTCGCGCGTCCACAGCGCGGCGTAACCCAGTTCGTCGGCCCGCCTGGCGAGTTCGAGCTGGCGGCTCATGTCGGGCGTGTCGCCAGCATAGTTGTCGATGGCGAAGAACAAGCCCAGCGTGAGCTTGTCACGAGCGAACATGCGCCGAAAACCCGGCGTGTCCGGCGGCACATACGGTGCCGGCGGCGCTTCTTCGCGCTTGCGGCCGAACAACGGGAAGCCGCGCTTGGGCGGTTTGAAGCGCTTGCGGCCGAGGCGGTCGGCGTCGCGCTCGCCGATGAGGATCTTGCGCAGCTTGCGGCGCCACTCGGGTGATGTAGACAAACGCTTCTCCGGGCCAGGGGTGTCGGCGTGGGATTCTAGCGCGGGTCTCCCGGTTCCCCGGGGATCGGCCGGCGCGACGTCTGCCGGGGATTGTCGATGCCGCCGCGAACGTTCCGGCGCGGACACGCTCCAACCGCCTCTTTAGCAACCATCAAAGGAGCCTCATGACGACGCTGTTCGATCCCATCCGTATCGGCGACATCGAGTTGCCCAACCGCATCGTGATGGCGCCGCTGACGCGTAACCGCTCGCGCGACCAGGTGCCCGACGAGATGACCATCGAGTACTACCGCCAGCGCGCGAGCGCCGGACTGATCATCACCGAGGCCACGCAGATCAGCCCGATGGGGCAGGGATATCTGGACACCCCGGGGATCTACAACGCCGAACAGGTCGCGGCCTGGTCCAGGGTCACCGACGCCGTGCATGCGGCGGGCGGGCGCATCGTGTTGCAGTTGTGGCATGTCGGGCGCATCTCGCACAGCTCGCTGTTGCCCGATGGCGCGCAGCCGGTGTCGTCGACGAACCGTCGTCCGAACGCCAAAACCTTCACGCACGAGGGCTTCGTCGATACCTCGACGCCACGCGCACTGCGTGACGACGAGATTCCCGGTCTGATCGAGGAGTACCGGCGCGCCGCGCGCAACGCCATCGAGGCCGGGTTCGACGGCGTCGAGGTGCACTCGGCCAACACCTACCTGCTCGAACAATTCCTGCGCGACAGCGCGAATGATCGCAGCGGCCCCTATGGCGGCAGCATCGAGAACCGTGCGCGCTTGCTGATCGAGGTGATGCAGGCGGTCGCCGACGAGATTGGCGCAGGGCGCGTCGGCATTCGCTTGAGCCCGGTCACCACCTTCAACGACACACCGCGCGACAGCGACCCGCAGGCGCTCTACGGCCATGTGGTGCGTGCGCTGGCGCCGCTCGGCCTGGCCTACATGCATGTCATCGAGGGCGAGACCGGTGGTGCGCGCGAACCCGAGGACTGTGATCCGCCCTTCGACTACGAGGCGCTGCGCGAGGCTTTCCCCGGTGCTTGGATGGTCAACAACGGTTACGACCGTGCACTGGCGATGCAAGCCGTTGCCACCGGCGAGGCCGATCTGGTGGCCTTCGGCGTACCGTTCATCGCCAATCCGGACCTGGTGCGCCGCCTGCATGAAAACGCACCGTTGAACGAGCCCGATCCCTCGAGCTTCTATGGCGGGGGTCCCGAGGGCTATATCGACTATCCGTTTCTCGAAGACCGCGTGACGGGGTAATACTTCGGCGCGATACACCGGCGGCACATCGCGTGTCGCTGGTGTATGCTGGACTCCGTCGTGCCGTTCCGGGCGTGCTCCGCGCGCATTCGAGGCACCCGCCACTCTCTCTTCGATGTCCGAAACTCCTCCCAATACAGATACTTCCGAACGCCTTCAGGCGGCCAAGTCCCGTTTCGAGCGTTGTTTCTCCCGTCTCGAGCAGGCCAGTCGTGTGGGCAAACCAGCGCTTGCCATCGAGGCGATCGACGCCGCCCGCCGGCTGCTGATGATCCCTGGCGGCGTCGAGATACTGGCTGAGCGAGCCGGCGAGTTCCAGGGCGCGGGCGTGTTCGCCGGCAGCGATTGGGATGAACCCGAGAGCCTGCAGGCGCAGTTGATTCCGTCGACACTGCAGTTCGGCGAGGAGCGCACCGTAGCGGTCGAATGCCTGAGCCTGCTGCGCTGGCTCTCGCTGGCCGAGAGCCGCGCGCGTCATCCCGGGATCTCCGCCGAGCAGGCGGTGTACTTCCTGCGTGAGGCGCTGGCGGTCAACCTGGACTATGTTTTCGACCGTGCCACCGAAGCCTCGCGCGAACGCCGCACGGCGGCGGCGCGCCAGGTCTTCGCCTTCATCGCCGAGCGCATCGGCTACGACTCGATGCTCGAGCAACTGGTCGAAGAAGTGTGGCGCATCCTGCGCCAGCGTCCGGTCAAGGTCGACGGCGCCAAGACCATGATCACCAAGCTCGCGGTGGTGCTGGCCGACCCCGAAACCGACGTCAACAGCCTGCGCGGTGCCGACCGGCTGACCAGCGCGCTGTTCGGCCCGACCCAGGCCACGCAGAACGACCCCGGTTTGGACGCCTATCGCGAGGCGCTTGTGCACATGGATGCGCAGACGCTCAAGCAGGAGGCGGGCGGTTTTGCGCGTTCGATGGCCGATACCGGGCTGGTGTCGGCCTATCACGCGGTACTCGTGCGCTGGCTGCTCGAACAGCAGCCGGACCTGCTGCCCTCTGCGTTGGGGCTGAGCACGACCGGCACCGACACCTTCCTGACCTACGTTGAGTTGATCCGTGCGCTGATCGACGAGGCGATTCATCCGGAGACCGCCCAGGCGGTCTATGGGCTGGCCTGTCTGCTCGAGCGGGGCATCCTGTTCTCGCCCCCGGTCGCACCGGCGCTGTGGCGCCAGCTTCGCCTGCCGCTGCACGCGAGCACCGCCGACGTGATTGCGCGGGCTTTTGGCACGGCGGTGGCGCCGTCGGTGCAATTGCTCGCCGGCCTGCTCAACGTGCTGGGCCAGCCCTTCGGCGTGGGCCAGGGTCACAACCCGACCTGCCAGAGCGCGCGTGCAATCTCGATGTGGGCCTACAACGACCCGGACTACCTGATGCAGTTGCTGGCGTGGGCGGCGCGCGATGACTCGATCACCATGCATTTCGAGGGTTCGCCGCTGAACTCGGCCGAACTGCCCGCGGGGCTGGTCGATGCGCTGCACCTGGATCTGGACGCGGTGTCGCTGGTGCTGGTGCCTCACCTGGATCGCATCTATCTAGGCATGGGCCGGCTGGCAATGGCGCGACCGGAGGATCCGCACAAGTGGATCAACCCCGAATTCCACGGCTGGTGGGTGGGACGTGGCTTCGCCATCGCGGTGGATGTGGCCAGCGGTCGGCTGGCCGACTACGATGACTTTGTGCGCACCTTCCATGCGTCCTACCACCCGTTCTACAACGGCAATCAGCCGCAGATCCATCTGCAGCCGGCCGGCGTGGCGGTGACGGATTCGAGCGGGCGCTTTGTCGGTTGGCATGCGATCACGCTGATCCGCAGCGCTCTGGACATGCGTGGAGAAATGCGCGCCTACTTTTACAACCCGAACAACGACGGCGGCCAGGACTGGGGCTGTGGCGTGGTCGTGTCGACCGAAGGCAATGGCGAGTACTTCGGCGAATCCTCGCTGCCGTTCGCGCAACTGGCCTCGCGCCTGTACATCTTTCACTACGATCCGCTCGAACCGGGCAGCCGGGAGGGCATTCCGGCCGAGGCGGTGATCGAGGTGCGACGCATGGCCGAGGAGAGCTGGGCGCGCGACCGTATCGAACTGGAGGCGGACGCGCTGCAGGCGGCCGCGCCGAATTCGCCGGGAGTGGCCTGATTCGGGCGCCGGTTGACGGCGGACGCGCGGCAAGGCATCTTAAAAGGCAATGACGGACGGTGATCGATGCGCCTGACATCGATCAACCGTTCTCGAGCTTCAAGGGCCGGCTAATCGCCGGTGTCAATGTTCCGGCCACGGCCGGTCTCCGCAGTATCCGGTCGTGGCGAGCATCGCCGCGTTGCCGACTCTCTCCGTCGTCCGCCAGCGGCCCGACGACAACCCGCATCCAACCGATGCATTCGCAGGCATGACGCGATCGAGGGCCATCCGCCCGAAGGTTTCTGCGTGTCGCGACGAACCGACAAGGAGTCCGAACAATGGAAAAGAATCCCGATAAAGGCTACGTGGCCCTGCTGGGCTGGAGTCTGAATGCCATCGACGCGCTCGAGCGCTTCGATCGGCGCTATGTCGTGGTCGCGCCGCCATGGGCCGAAGAGTATTGCACCCAGCACGAGATTCCCTACATCCCGTGGGACTTCGAGCGCATCAACGACCGTTCGATGGAGATTGCGCAGCAGCTCAAGGAAATGGGCGTCGATGTCGCCATCCCGCTGTTCGAGGAAACCGTGGAGTGGGCGGGCGCGATCAACTCGGTGTTGATGAACAATCCGCGTCTGTTCGGTCAGTCGATTCTGTTCCGCGACAAGGCGCTGATGAAGCGTCGTGCGCAGCTTGGCGGCATCCGCGTGGGCATTTTCGAAGAGGCGCACGACAAGAGCGACGTGGTGCGCTTTCTCAAGCGCGTCAACCAGACGCTGCTCAAGCTCGATGGCGACCCCAACGACCCGATCCACCTCAAGGCCTTTGACAAGGCCGGCTGCCTGGGTCACCGCGTGATCCGCACGCCGGACGAGATCGATGCGATCCCCGACGAGGAATTCCCGGTCTTGATGGAAAGTCACCTTGACGGCTGGGAATTCGCGGTCGAAGCCTGGGTGCACAATGGCAAGATCCGCTTTCTCAACCTCTCCGAGTACGTGACGCTGGGTTATTCGGTGTTCGTGCCCGGCACGCCCGAGCTGGAGAAGCTGCGTCCGCTGGTGGAAAAGCAGATCGAGAAGCTGATCAAGACCTTCGACATCGACTTCGGCTTCATTCACCCGGAGTACTTCGTCACCAGCGACAACGAGATGTACCTGGGTGAGGTCGCCTATCGTCCGCCCGGTTTCAAGGTGTTCGAACTGCTTGAGCGCGCCTATGGCTTCAACGCCTATCAGGGCCTGGTGCTGGCTTTCGACCCCAAGACGACCGAGGAGGAGATCACCGCCTTCTTCCCGCGCGAGGTCGTGGATGCCAAGGGTCACGCCGGTTGCTTTGGTGTCTATCCGCGCCGCCGCGTCGTCAGCCAGCTGGAGATCCCGCCCGAGACCGAGGATCACCCGTACTTCGAGTCGCACGAGCTGACCGCGCCGCTGGAGGAGATCGTCACCAAGCGCACGGCCTTCGGCACGCACTGGGGTCTGGTGTATTTCTTCGGCGAGGATCCCTACACGATGCGTGACCTGCTCAAGCATCAGGAAGATCTGGATTACTACATCTGAGTCCTCGGCAAAACGCTGACTCTTGGGCCATTGCCACAAGTGCAGTGACGGAGCAATCCCGCAAGGTATGCAAATTATGCCGGTGCGGGATTGCTCCGTTGCTTTTGCAATGGCGTGGTTGTGCTCATTCAGCGTCCCCCTGGTCCGCAAAGTCGTTGTCCCGCACCGCGTCGAATGGCAACATGGGCGCGCATGTGCGGGGACGACCATGAATCAGAGTCTGCAAGGCGACGAGGTCCGTCTGCTCTACGCCGGGCTGCGCGAGCTGGCGGCCGGCAGCTTTCCGCGCCGTTGCGGCTGTTGCGGGAGGGAGTACGCGACCCCCGAACAGTGGCTGCGCGAGACCCGGCCGGTGCCGCGCGGCAGTGGCTTGAAGGAGGCGGCCGACGAGGAAGGGGCTGCCGTAGTCGTCGAGCTGTTCCGCAACTGTTCCTGCGGTTCGACGCTGATGGAGACCTTCGATGATCGGCGCGACATGAGTGAAGCCGGCGAGCGCAGGCGACGCTATTTCGGTCGCATGCTCGATGTGCTGGTGCAGCACGGACTTCGGCGTGAGGAAGCGCGTGGGGAACTGCTTGATGCGCGCCGCGGGCGTATCAGCGAGCGCTTGCGTGGCCTTCTCGAATCCGGCGCCGCACGGCGCAGCGGCTGACAACCGCATCTGATCCCCGACACAGGCCCGCGCAACGGCATGGACATCTTCTCGCTCTTCGCGCTGGACGCCTACCTCCCGGAAGCCATCCTCTCCGGCCATCATGAGCCGGGACTCGCCGCACTTTCCATCCTGATCGCGATCGCCGCATCCGCCATGGCCTTGCAGGTGGGCGGACTGGCGCGCAGCGCGCCCGACCGTTTCGCGCGCAACTTCGCCGTGCTCAGCGGAGCGGTGGCGCTGGCCGGTGGCATATGGGCCATGCATTTTGTCGGCATGCTCGCGCTCGATGTCGGTATCGAGGTGAGCTACGACCGTGGCCTTACGGCGGCATCCGCGTTGCCGGCCTTCGTCGCGGCGTGGATCGCGCTGCGACTGTTTGCGCGTCGCCGCATTCAGACGCCGCAGTTGCTCATCGGTGGCACTGCGATCGGGCTGGGCATCGGAGCGATGCACTACACCGGCATGGCGGCGATGCGCATGGATGCGCTGCTGCGGCTCGATGCGGCGTGGTTCGTCGCATCCATCGTGGTTGCCGTGGTGTTCGCGGTCGCCGCGCTGTGGATTCGCTTCGGTCCGCTGCGCCGCCATTCCATCGACGAGACACGCGCCGTGATGCTCGGCGGTGTCGTGATGGGCCTGGCGATCTCGGCCATGCACTACACCGGCATGGCCGCGGCGGTGTTCGTAGGGCGACGCGAGGCGACGCATGCCAACGGCGCGGGCTCGGCCTCCGACCTGGCCTTGTGGATCGGCGCGCTCTCGCTGGGGCTGGTGATGCTGGTGGCGCTGGCCAATGCGCTGATCCGCCTGCATCGCTTGTACCGTCAGGTGCATGATAATGAGGCGCGCATGCGCGCCGTCGTCGATACCGCGGTCGACGCCATCGTGACGATCGACGGCTTCGGCGTCATCACCAGCTTCAACGCTTCGGCCGAGCGCATGTTCGGCTGGACGGCCGATGAGGTGATCGGCCGCAACGTGCGCATGCTCATGCCCGAACCCGACGCAAGCGCGCACGACGGCTATCTCGCGCACTACCGGCGCACGGGCGAGGCGCGCATCATCGGCGTCGGGCGCGAGGTCACGGCGCGTCGCCGCGATGGCAGCCCGATGCCGATCCGGCTGGCGATCGGCGAGGCGCGCGTGGCGGGCGGGCCGGTGTTCGTCGGCTACATCACCGACATTTCCGCGCGCAAGGCGATGGAGGCCTCGCTGCGCGAGCGCGAGGAGCAGTATGCCTCGCTGATCCGCAACATTCCCGGCACGGCTTTTCGTTGCCTGCCCACGCGCGAATGGGAGGTGATCTTCGTCAGCGACGCCGTTGAACAGATCAGCGGTTGGCCCGCCGAGGAGTTCATGGCCGGGCGGCGCAACATGGCCGACATCGTGCACCCGGATGATTGCGAACCGGTGTTCGACTGCATCGCCGAGGCGCTCGCCGAGGGGCGCGGCTACGTCACCGAATACCGCGTCGTGCATCGCGACGGCAGCGTCCGCTGGGTATGGGAGAGCGCAAGCGGCGTGTTCGACGAGCGCGGCGAGGTGCGCTGGCTCGACGGTGTCATCATTGACATCAACGCGCGCCGCGAAATGGAGATGGACCTGCGCGACGCCAAGGAGCGCGCCGAACACGCGGCCGAGGCGCGCAGCGCCTTTCTGGCCAACATGAGTCACGAGATCCGCACGCCGATGAACGCCATCATCGGATTTTCCGAATTGCTGCTCGACACCCCCTTGCGCGCCGACCAGCGTCGCCACATGGGCACGGTGCACGGCGCGGCGCGCTCGTTGCTGGGGCTGCTCAACGACATCCTGGACACAGCCAAGCTCGAGAAGGGCGTGATCGAACTCGAGACGGAGGACTTCTCGCTGCGCGAGCTGGTCGGCCACGTCGCCGACATGTTCCTGCTGCAGACCGAGCGCAAGGGTGTGGCGCTGGAAGTCGACTACCGCGCGACCGGCGAACATTTCCGCGGCGACGCGCTGCGCATCCGTCAGGTAATGATCAACCTGGTCGGCAACGCGATCAAGTTCACAGAGCACGGCCACGTGCAGATCAAGGTCACGGATGCCGACCCCGGTGTTCGCATCGCCATTGCCGACACCGGCATCGGTATCGCCGAGGAGCGTCTGGCCCAGATATTCGATCCCTTCGTACAGGCCGACGCATCGATGAGTCGGCGCTTCGGCGGCACCGGCCTGGGAACCACCATCGCGCGCCAGCTCGTCGAACTGATGGGCGGCACGATCGGCGCCGAGAGCCGGCTCGGCGAGGGCTCTACCTTCCATGTCTGCCTGCCGCTGGCGTCGGGTGCGACCGTCACGCGAGGGGTGTTCTCGGGGACGCGGCTGCCGGCCTTGCGCATGCTCGTGGCAGACGACGTGGCCGACAACCTGGAACTGCTGCGTGTCGCGCTGGGTGCCGCCGGCCACACGGTCGTGACTGCGGCCGACGGCGAGGAGGCCTTTCGCGCCTTCGGCCGTGAGACCTTCGACGTGGTGCTGATGGACATGCAGATGCCCGGTGTGGACGGACCCGAGGCCACGCGCATGATCCGTGAGTTCGAGCGAGGCAGCTCACGCGCGCCGACGCCGGTGATCGCGCTCACGGCGAGTGTGCTCGACAAGGATCGCAACGCAGCGCGCGAGGCCGGCATGGACGGCTTTGCATCCAAGCCGATCGAATGGCCCGTGCTGCAACGCGAGATTGCGCGCGTGCTGGGCATCTCCGAGATTGCCGGAGAAGGCCACACGCCGGCGGATACGGCGTCGGCAGGCGGGGTGGACTGGGCCGCCGGCGAGCGTCGCTGGGGTTCGCGTGCAGCGCTGATTGGCGCGCTGCGCCGCTTCGTCGCCACTGGGTCCGACACACCGGATACGATCGCGGCCCGGATGGACGGAGGCGATCGCGGTGCCGCGCTGGCCGAGCTGCACCGCCTGCGCGGGGCAGCGGCAAACCTGTCGCTGGTGCGCGTCGCTCGCGCCGCCGCCGCGCTGGAGACGGCCTTGCAGGGTGAAGTGGCCGAAGATGTGTGGCGCGCAGGGCTGGCCGATCTGTCTACCCTGCTTGACGAGGCCGTGAACGAATTCGGTGCGGCTGCGGCGTCCGATCCTCCCGTTGCGGTCGCGCGTGATGCGGCGTCGCACAAGGCACTGGTGCGTCATGGCGAGGCGCTGCTGATGCGTTTGCGTGGCGGTGGAATCGACGATGATCACCTGCGCGCATTGCGCGAACACATGAGTGTCGAACGCTATGGCGTGCTGTGCGCCGCGATCGACGAATTCGATTTCGACCGCGCGGTCGATTGCCTGCAGGGCGAACTGGTCGCTGCGCGCGAGGAGGGGGGCGAGGATGAGCGAATCGAGCCAAGGTGACGAGCGACCGTGCCTGCTGCTGGTTGATGATGAACCGTCGAACCTGCACGTATTGCGCGAGATACTGCAGGACGACTATCGCCTGCTCTTCGCCCGTGACGGCGAGCGCGCATTGCAGATCGCGCGCAGCGCACGCCCCGACCTGATCGTGCTCGACGTGATGATGCCCGGCCTGACCGGCTACGAGGTGTGTCGAACCCTCAAGGGCGAAGCGGTCACCGCGTCGATTCCTGTGATCTTCGTCTCGGCGTTGGCCGACGTCGGCGACGAGACGCGCGGCTTCGACGCCGGCGGCGTGGATTACCTCACCAAGCCGGTCAGCCCTGCGGTGGTGCGCGCTCGCGTGCGCACCCATCTGAAACTGGTGCGTGTAGAGGAACTGGTCGCCACGCGGCTGGCGATCGTGCAGCGCCTGGGCGTGGCCGCCGAATACAAGGACGACGAGACCGGTCGCCACGTGATCCGCATGAGCCACTACTCGCGCGTGCTGGCGCTCGCCGCCGGGCTGGGTGATCGCGTTGCCGACGAGATCCTGCACGCGGCGCCGATGCACGATGTGGGCAAGATCGGCATTCCCGACGCGATTCTGCGCAAGCCCGGCAAGCTCGACGCGGACGAATGGAAGATCATGGCCAGTCATGTGGAGATCGGCGGCCGCATCATCGGCGAGCACGAAACCGGGCTGCTCGCAATGGCGCGGCGCGTTGCCCTGTGCCACCACGAGAAATGGGACGGCTCGGGCTATCCGGCCGGGCTGGTTGGCGAAGACATCCCGATCGAGGCGCGCATCGTCGCGATTGCCGATGTGTTCGACGCGCTCACCAGCGAACGCCCCTACAAGCACGCCTGGCCGGTCGACGAAGCCGTCGATCTGCTGCTGCGCGAGCGTGGTCGGCATTTCGACGCACAGCTTGTGGATCTGTTCATAGAGCGCCTGCCCGAGATGCTCGAGATCCGCGCGCGCTGGGCCGACTGAGACTCAGTCCGCCGCATCTTCCTCGAGGGAGGCATCGTAGACACGCCAGCCGTCGCGTCCCGAGCGCTTGACCGAGTACATCGCCAGATCCGCCTTGCGAAACAGCGTGTCTGAATCGTCTCCGTCGCGCGGAAACAGGGCAATGCCGATCGATGCGCCGACCTCGGCCGTGCCCTCGTCGAGGACGACGGGACGCGAGATGGCGGCGCACAGTTTCTCGGCGATGCGTTGCGCAGAGCGCTCGCCGTCGGCGCAATTGGCGACGACGATGAACTCGTCACCGCCGAATCGCGCGACGATGTCGCCGGGCCGCGTCTCCAGGCGCAGGCGGTTGCCCAACTCGCGCAGCAGCGCGTCGCCGGCCTCGTGCCCCAGCGTGTCATTGACATCCTTGAAGCGGTCCAGGTCGATGAAGATCACGGCGTTGCATTCGCGCCGCGGTGCCGTCTCGAGCACGGTCTGCAGACGTCGCTCGAGGAAGCTCCGGTTGAACAGTCCGGTCACCGGATCGCTCATCGCCAGGCGTTCGAGTTCGGTCTGCGCCTGCTTGCGCGCGGTGATGTCGGTGACGAAGGCCGTCATGGCTTCGATGCCGCCGTCGTCGTCGAACTCGATGTGCGCGTTGAGGGAGACGTGGCGCTGCCCGCCGTCGTCGGTGAGCAGCCGCATTTCCAGTCCGTGGGCCAGCACCACCTCGTCGGCGTCGGCCAGGTCCGCCGCATCGGGCAGGTCGGGGAACAGCGCGTGCGCGGCGTGGCCGATGAGTGCGCGCTGGTGGCGCCCGGACATCTCGCACATCGCCGGATTGACGTTGCGGATCAGGCCGTCAGCCCCGACCTCGACGTAACCGGCCGGTGTGGTCTCGATGACATCGCGCAGGCGGCGGTTGGCACGTTGCAGCGCGCGGGTGCGTTCGACGTCGGCAGTGACGTCGTGGGCGATGCCGTGATAGCCGGTGAAGCGTCCGTCCTCGTGACGCGGCTCGCCGGCGATCTCGACGTGCCGGCGCAGACCGTCGGCGGCGACAATCTGGTAGCGCAGACCGCGGAAGGGCTCGTGTGCGGCGACCTTGCGACGCGCTTCGGCGATGCCCGCCTGGTCGTCACTACCGATCAGCGCCTGGCGGGTGCGCCCGAGAATCTCGGAAGACGTCAGACCGAGCACGCGTGTGACGCCATCCGAGACGTAGACGAAGCGATCCTCTTCGTCGGTCTCCCAGAACCAGTCTGCAGACAGCCGCGTGAGTGCGCGAAAGCGTTCCTCGCGCCGGCGCATGCCGGTCAGCGCATCGCTGGCGGCGAGCGCCCGCTCGCCGTCGAGCATCAGCAGTACGCCGTTTGCGCCGCCGTCCGGGCGACCGTGGACGATCTCGACGACATGTGCACAGTCGCCCGCGACGGGGTCGTACAGACGGTACTCGATACGGTAGCTCGCGGCAGAGCAGGCGAGTTCGTCGCGGGCGCTGGCGACGTGTTCCAGGTCATCCGCATGCACATGCGCACGCCATGGGGGCAGGCCATCGCGCCAGTCGGGCGCGAGACCGGGCACGGGGGGTGAGAGCGCGACGAGGCGGTTGGTTTCGTCGCGATTCCAGCACAGCACGCCGCCCGCCTCTCGCAGTGCGACGATCGGGGACTTCATTGAGAAACTCCTGGGACTCCCGCCAGGGGCAGAATGCGCCGAGCCGGACTTGAAATTAGCAGTTCATTCTACGCGCTGCGTTGCGCATTGCCTCGCGTCAATCTCGCTTGTGGTCGCATCGCCGCTTCGCTAGTCTTGACGCATGAATGCAAACTCTCCGGTCGAGCCGGATTCCGGGGCCGACGAGACCGCCGCTCAGGACGGCCTCGAAGACGTGACCCGCGCCGCGCCTGATGACGGCGGCGTGGTTCTGTTCGTCGACGACGAGACCAACATCCTGCATGCGCTGCGGCGTCTGTTCCGCGGCAGCGGCCATCGCGTATTGCTGGCCGAAAACGCCGAGATCGCCTTCGAGTATCTTGAGGACGAGCCGGTCGATCTGGTCGTTTCCGACATGCGCATGCCGGGCATGGATGGCGCGGCCTTTCTCGAGAAGGTGCGCGAACGCTGGCCCGACGTGGTGCGCATCCTGCTGACCGGTTTCTCGGATGTGGCGCTCACCATCCAGGCCATCAATCGCGGCGAGATCTATCGCTACGTCAGCAAGCCCTGGGACGATAACGACCTGCGCCTGATTGTGCGCCACGCGATCGAGACGCGCCGACTGGCGCTCGAGAACCGGCGCCTGGTGGAGGTGACCCAGCGACAGAACCGCTTGCTCAAGGATCTGAACACCTCGCTCGAGGCGCGCGTGGCGCAGCGCACCGAGGAATTGCGCGGCGCGATGGAGCAACTGCAGAGCACGCACGGCAAGCTCAAGAAGAGCTTCATCGATTCGGTGCATGTGTTGTCCGGGCTGATCGAGATGCGCGAGGGCCGTCTCGGCGGGCACTCGCGGCGCGTGGCGGAGCTGGCGCACGCCATCGCGAATGATCTGGGTCTCGAGGAATCCGACGCTCAGGATGTGATGCTCGCCGGTCTGCTGCATGACCTGGGCAAGATCGGCCTGCCGGACGACATGCTGCGCAAGCCCGAACTCGAGCTGTCCGACCCCGAACGCGCGATCGTGCGCAAGCACCCGGTCACCGGTGAGCTGGCGCTGATGGCCGTCGAGCAATTGCAGGAAGCCGCGCGCATCATACGTCACCATCACGAGCGCTTCGACGGGCAGGGCTACCCGGACGGTCTCAAGGGCGAGGCGATCCCGCTGGGCGCGCGCATCCTGGCCGTGGTCAATGACTTCGACGCGGTGCAGCACGGTGACCATTTCAAGCGCAAGTACTCGCAGAGCGAAGCGCGCGAGTACATCGTCGAGGGGCGCGGCTCGCGCTACGACCCGCGCGTCGTGCGCTCGCTGCTGCGCCACTGGACGGCCGAGCAGGAAGCCCACGCGTCGCGTGCTCAGGGCAAGGCGCGCGGCGCCGCGATTTTGCGCGGGGACATTGAAGCGGACGCCACCGACAGCGCGGCGGGCATGACCGGCGACGGCCCGGTGGAAGCGTTGCGGCCGCGTTCGCTGCGCACCGGTATGGTGCTCGCGCGCGACCTCATCCACATCGACGGCTTCCTTCTGCTGTCGCGTGGTTATGTTGTCGATGAGCGCGTGATCACGCGACTCACCCGCCTCGAGAAAAGCCTGGGCATGCCCATGACCGTGCTCATCGACCCCGCATCGATCGAACCGGGAGGGTAGCCGATGCGACCCGCGGGGCCGATGCCACACGCGTCACAGCATCCGATGTGGGGCCGCGAGCCGCTGCTCAAGCTGCCCGATTGCGATGCCGAACACGACCGCATCGTCGCTTGCATCGATGCCTTCGCGATCCTGGCGTCGGCGGGCTCGGTGCCCACCGTCGAGGCCGTGCACGAGCGGCTTGATGCCCTGATTGTGGCGCTGCGCGAACATTTCGCCGCCGAAGAGGTACTGATCTCCGAAGTGGGTCTGGACGGGCGTCATCTACGCCGCCACGCCTCGGAACATGGGGCCTTCGTGCAGCATGTCGAAGCCATCGATGCTTCGCGCGGCTTCGACACGCGCGAGGGCTTGCGCGCCTTGCACGAATACCTGAGGAGCTGGTTCGCCTTTCACGTGCGTGGCGAGGACATCGTGATGGCACGCCAGATCAAGGCGGTGCGCAGCGGTCAGTCACCGGTCGACGCCTATCTGGCCGAAGAACGCGATCTGCTCTCCGAAGGCCCGGCGCGCACGCTGCTCGAGACGCTGGGCAATATGGTCAATCTGATCGTCTCGCGCAACGTCGCGCTGGCCGAGGCTGAAGACAGCCTGCGCAACGCCAACCGCCTGCTCGAGCAGCGCGTGGTCGAACGTACGCACGAGCTGGAGGCGCGCAACGAGGCGTTGCGCGAGAGCCTCGAACAGCTCGAGGCCACGCAGAACCAGTTGATGCAGTCCGAGCGACTGGCGTCCATCGGGCAGCTTGCGGCCGGCGTCGCGCACGAGATCAACAACCCGGTCGGTTTCGTCAATTCCAATCTGGGCACGCTCACCCATTACCTGGACGATCTGCTGCGGTTGCTGGACGCCTATGCCGAGACCGAATCCGCGCTGCCCGAGGAGACGCGCGCGCGTCTTGCCCGGCTGCGCGAGCAATGCGACCTCGCCTTTGTGCGGGGCGACATCGTCGATCTGGTCAGCGAGAGTCGCGAGGGGCTCTCGCGCGTGACCTCGATCATCCAGGACCTGAAGAGCTTCGCGCATGTCGACAACAACGAGTGGCAGACGGTGGACCTGCTTGCCGGGCTCGAGAGCACGCTCAACGTCGTCTACAACGAGCTGCGCTACAAGGCCGTCATCGTGCGCGAGTTCGAGCGCCTTCCGCTGGTGGCCTGTCTGCCGGGACAGATCAACCAGGTGTTCATGAATCTGCTGGTCAATGCTGCGGACGCGATCACGGATCGCGGCACGATCACCTTGCGTTGTGGCGTGGTCGGCGACGAGGTGTGGATCGAGATCGAGGACACCGGCAGCGGCATGCCGGCGGAGGTGCAGCGGCGCATCTTCGACCCGTTCTTCACGACCAAGCCGGTGGGCAAGGGCACCGGGCTGGGCTTGCCCTTGTCGTTCGGTATTGTCAGCCGACACCGCGGGCGCATCGAAGTCGACAGCGCCCCCGGAGCGGGTACGCGCATGCGCGTTTGGCTACCGATCGCGCAGGACGACGCGGCGGACGACGAAACTGCGGATAACTCGTCTGCGACCGGCTGAGCTGCGGCGATGAGTCTGCGTGTGCGATCGAGCCGCTTGCGACGCCGTCTGGCCTGGCTGATGCTTCTCTCTCTGGTGCCGGCCTTCGTGCTGATGCTGTACGCGAGCAACCGGCAGCGTCTGGAAGCGCTGGAAGTCTCGCGCGAGTCGGCGCGCCGCTACGTGAGTCTGGCCTGGCTGGAGTTCAGTCGCTCGATCGACGCAACGCGCGATCTGCTGTTCACGGTCGCCCATGCGCCGGTGGTGGTCGATCTGGACGAGGCCGGTTGCACGCCCCTGATGCTGGGCATCGCGATCCAGCATCCGGAAGTGCTCAATATCGGTCTTGCCGATCTGGATGGCGACATCGTTTGCAGCGCGCTCTCGCGCGGCGGAGCACGGATCAACATCGCCGACCGTGAGTACTTCCGTGGCGCGCTCGAACGCCGCGGATTCTCGTTCAGCGGTTACTACCGGGGGCGGCTGACCGGCGTGGGCAGCGTAGCTTTCGCGATGCCGGTGTTCGACGAGGGCGGCACCATGATGGGCGTGGTGTTCACGGCGACACGCTTTTCCGGTTTTGATCGCGTCGCAAGCAGCGTCTCGCTCGATCCCGGTGATCTGTTGCTGCTGCTCGATCGGGACGGCACCGTGATCGGCCGATTCCCGGATGACGACCAATGGACTGGACGCAATTTCCCCGAGCATCCGCTGGTGCGCGAAATCCTGGAACGACGGGATGGAACCGGCGAATTCGTCTCGCTCGACGGCGTGCCGCGTCGCTTCAGCTTCCAGTCCGTCGATGTCAATGGCGAACATGCCTATTCGATCGCCATCGGCATCGACGAGCGCGCCATCGGGCAGGCAGCCGGTCGCACCTTCGCGCTCGGCGTCGGTGCGATCGTGCTGGTCGGGCTGTCAGGATTCGCGATCCTGTGGTTTGGCGCCGGGCGGGTCTTCGGGCGGCGTCTCGACGAAATCGTCGCGACAGCCCAAGCGCTGGAACACGGCAATGCGTCCGCGCGCGTGAAGACAGGTTCCGATACAGGTCGTGGCGACGAACTCGACCTGATCGCAGCAGCGTTCAACTCGATGGCTGACGCACTGGCGCAGCGCGAGAATGACTGGCTGCAGGCCAATCGCGCGCTTGAGGAGGCGCGGGCGCTGAATGCGTCCATCCTCGATTCGCTCAGCGCGCGCATTGTCGTGCTCGACGCCCATGGGAGAGTGCTCGCGACCAACGCCGCCTGGGGCGCCGATCAAGGCGCACCTGCGGCCGGGGTGGATTATCTGGTCGCTCTGCACGAGGATCGCGACCTGCTCGAAGGCGGATGGTGGCACCCGATGTGCGATGCGATCACGGGTGTGCTCGCGCCTCGGAGCGCGGAGGGTGGCGAAGCGAGTGATCCGGGCAATGGGCCGTGCGCGAGTGTCGAATACGCGCGTGAGGAGGCGGGTGAAGCACGCTGGTACGAGATGCGCGTAACGCCGCTGCGCGGTGCGGCGGGCGGGGCGGTGGTTGCGCACGAGGATATCGACGAGCGCAAGCGCCTGGCCTTGCGGCTCGAGGAGTTAGTCGCCGAGCTTGGACGCAGCAACCGCGAACTGCAGGATTTCGCCTACGTGGCCTCCCACGATCTGCAGGAGCCGCTGCGCAAGGTGGTGGCCTTCGCCGGCCGTTTCGAATCGGCCTATGCTGACCAGCTTGACGCACGCGGGCTCGATTATCTGGCGCGCATGTGCGACGCGGCGCGACGCATGCAGCAGTTGATCGACGACCTGCTCAAGATGTCGCGCGTGCATACGCGCGCCCAACCGATGCGCCGGGTCGAGCTCGACGCCATCGTCGCCGAGGTACTGTCCGATCTCGAGGAACGCATCGCGGAATCGGGCGCGCGCGTGCGCGTTTCACCATTGCCGGCGGTCACCGCCGATGCGACCCAGATCCGGCAGGTGGTGCAGAACCTGGTTGGCAACGCGCTCAAGTTCGTGCCGGCGGGTGGCGTGCCTGATATCGAGGTGGTCGCTGAGCCGGTGCGCGCCGGCTGGGTGCGAGTATGCGTGCGCGACCGCGGAATCGGTATACCCGACGATGTGGGGGAGCGCATCTTCGCGCCTTTCGTGCGCCTTCACGGACGCAGTGAATACGAGGGTAGCGGACTGGGGTTGGCGGTGGTGCGGCGCATCGTGGAACGGCACCGCGGGCGAGTAGAGGCGATGCCGCGTGCGGGAGGAGGTGCCTGTTTCTGCTTCGAGCTGCCAACGCGTGACCTGTAGCAAGTTCGGTGTCATTGCACGGTGGCCTGTGACGCGTGCCGTAGCGAGGCGTAACGTGCAGAAACCTCAATCACATGCGGAGATGGATGCGTTCTTGCAATTCCGACTAAATTTGTCGACTATTTGGGTGCGGCTATACAGAAATGGGCTCCCACAAACATTTTCAGGTGGGATGTTTCGAAGTTGGCATTCTAGGAGAATCTCATGGGCTCACTGCGCAAGATGCCAGTCGTACTGCTTGCCGATGACGACGCGGACGATCGCTTGCTCACGCAGGACGCGTTTGCGCATGGCAGCCTCGTCTGCGAACTGCGAACCGTATGCGATGGCGTGGAACTGTTCGACTATTTGTTGCGCCGCGGCAAATACGCCGCGCCGGCGGTGACTCCCGAGCCTGCGCTGATCCTGCTCGACCTGAACATGCCGCGCATGGATGGGCGCGAGGCGTTGGTGCGGCTGCGTGCGGACGAGACGCTGCGGCACATTCCGGTGATCGTGCTGACCACCTCGAAATCCGACGACGACATCGTCGGCAGCTACGTGGCCGGCAGCAATTCCTTCATTACCAAACCGGTGAGCTTCGCCGGACTGGTCGAGGCGATGCGTGCGGTCGGCCATTACTGGTTCGATGTCGTCGAACTGCCGTCCGGGCCGCAGCATGACCCGATTTTTCGCACATACCATTCGTGATGCAGGAACGCGCCTTCTAGCGAGGCATCTGCCGCGGCGCATTCCAGAGAGACAAGCCGGTTCGCAAGGAGAGTGGAAGCGTGGACGCGGAGGAAGATCGGCGACTTGCGGAGTTGCAGGCCTACGGGATTCTCGATACGACGCCAGAGACGGCGTTCGACCGGCTCGTAGAGATTGCCGCCAAGGCCTGTGGCACGCCGATTGCCACGGTCACGCTGGTCGACGGCGAACGTCAGTGGTTCAAGGCGAAGCTTGGCATCGGTGCGCCGCAGACCTCGCGTCCGGTCGCTTTCTGCGACCACACGGTGCGGGATACTTGCCTCTTTGAGGTGTCCGATGCACTGGCGGATGCCCGCTTCGCGAGCAATCCGCTGGTCACCGGCCCGCCACACATCCGCTTCTATGCCGGCGCGCCGCTGATCGCGCCATCCGGGCGGGTGATGGGCGCGTTTTGCGTGATGGATCACGAGCCGCGCAAGCTTACTTCCGCGCAACGCGACCTATTGTGTCTGCTCGCTCAGCAGACCATGCTGGAGACGGAGTTGCGCGCGCGCAGCCTGCGCCTGGACGAGGCGCGCATTGAGGCCGAACGCGCCGAGAGCGAGTCCATACGCCTGGCCGAGAGATTGAAAACGACGCTGGAGAGCTTCACCGACGCCTTCTATACCGTCGACCGCGAGTGGCGTTTCACCTACGTCAATCGCGAGGCCGAGCGTGTCCTGCAGCGCTGTCGCGATGATCTGATCGGTCGCAATGTCTGGGACGAATTCCCCGAAGTGGTCGACTCGCCCTTGCGCTCGGCCTACCTGCGCGCATTCGAGACCGGCGCGACCGAGCACTTAGAGTTCTATTTTCCGCCGCTTGAAAGCTGGTTTGAGGTGCACGCCTATCCTTCGCCGGAGGGGCTGGCGGTGTATTTTCGCGACATCACGCGGCGCAAGCGCGACGAAACGGCGATGTCTGCGTTACGTACCGAACTGGAACGCAGCAATATGGAGCTGCGACATTTCGCGTCGATCGCCTCACATGACTTGCGCGAGCCACTGCGGAAACTGCAGGTGTTCGCCGATCGACTGCTCGGCGCCGACGACATGCCCGCGGACCAGCGCGCGGATTATCTGCGCCGCATGGGTCAGGCTGCGGCGCGCATGGACGCTTTGCTCGATGCGCTGCTGCGCTACTCGCGGGTGATCCGGTATCAGCGGCCATTGCGCCCCGTCGCGCTGGCCGAGGTGGTCGAGGAGGTACGCGAGGATCTTGAACTGGAACTGGCAGGTGGCTGCATCGTTGTCGAGGGCGATTTGCCGATACTCCACGCCGACCGCGACCAGATTCGCCAGGCAGTGCAGAACCTCGTCGCCAACGGGCTCAAGTACCGTCACCCGGAGCGAGCGCCACACGTCGTGATTCGATCCTGCACGTCGGCCGACGAAGCGAGCGCGGTGATCGAGGTCGAGGACAACGGAACGGGATTCGATCCGGCCCATGCAGGGCGCATCTTCGAGCCGTTCGTTCGGCTCTCGCCGATGCAGGGTCCGGACGGTTCGGGAATGGGGCTGGCCATTGTGCAAAGCGTAGTGATGCGTCACGGTGGCCGGATTTCCGCCGACGGACGACCGGGCGAAGGGGCGTGCTTTCGCCTTGTGCTACCCTGCGCGCCCGCCTCGAACGTGCGAACGGCCGGTGCGACATGAACCCGGTGTCCGTTCCGCCGTGTATGACTACGTTGAACCCCTCAAGATGACGCCGCTCGACCGCCTGCGCATTCTCGTGATCGATGACGATGAAGATGACTTCATCCTGGTGCGCGATCATCTTGAGGATATCGATTTTCCGACCTACGAGATCAGTTGGGCCAGTGATGCAGCCGCTGCGCTCGAATGCATCGCGGGCGGAAGCTTCGATGCCTGCCTGCTCGATTACCGCCTCGGTGGCGAAGACGGCATCGACGTCCTGCGGCGCATTCTCGCCTTGCCGCGGCGTCCGGCCGTGGTGATGGCCACCGGTCAGGGTAATGACGCCGTCGACCGGCTCGCCGTCGAACTGGGCGCCTCGGACTATCTGGTCAAGCAGGAGATGAGTGCGCGCAGCCTGGACCGGTCGCTGCGTTATGCCGTTGGCCAACGGCGCATGCTGCTCGCGCTTGAAGAGCGCGAGGAGGCGCTGCGCCTGAGTCGCCGCGCGATCGAATCGGCCGCCAACGGAATCATGCTCTGCGATGCGCGCGAACCGGATCTGCCACTATGTTTCGTCAATCCGGCCTTCGAGCGCATCACCGGTTTTTCCGCCGACGAGGCATTGGGGCGCAATCCCCGATTCTTGAACGCGGGTAGCGAAGGCGAGCCGGCGCTGCTCGAGGTGCGACGTGCGATCGAGGAGCGCCGCAAGGTTCACGTGGTGGTATCGAACTTTCGCAAAAGCGGCGAAGCGTTCTGGAGCGACATGTTCATCGCCCCGGTGCGCGACGACGATGGCGAGGTTACGCACTTTGTCGGTGTTATCAGCGACGTCACCGCCCACAAGCGTTATGAAGAGCAGCTGGCTCACCAAGCCACCCACGATGCGCTCACCGGCCTGCCCAACCGCACGCTGCTGGCCGACCGTATGGCGCAGGCATTGGCGTTCGCACGCCGGTATGGGCAGTCAGTGGGGGTGCTATTCATCGATCTGGACGAATTCAAGGTGGTCAACGATGGCATCGGTCATCATGTGGGCGACAGCCTGCTCAAGATCGTCGCCGATCGCCTGCAGGGCTGCGTGCGTGAGGGCGACACGGTGGCGCGGCTCGGCGGTGACGAATTCGTCGTCGTCTGTCCCGCGCTCCTGCGCGAAGAGGACGTGTTGCCACTGGTCGAACGCATCTACGCTGCGCTCGGCGAACCGGTCGAGCTCGAGGGCGAGAGCCTGCGCGTGAGCGCGAGCATGGGGGTGGCCTTCCATCCTCGCGACGGTGGCGATGTCGCGACCCTGTTGCGCAACGCCGATCTGGCCATGTATCGGGCCAAGGACGCGGGCCGGGCGCAGTTCCAGTACTACAAGCCGGAGCTCAACCAGCGCGTGTCCGATCGCATCCGGATCGAGGGCATGCTGCGGCGCGCGCTCGAAGCCGGCCAGTTCGAGCTCTATTACCAGCCGCAGGTCAATGCGGTGTCGGGCGTCGTGAGCGGACTCGAGGTGCTGTTGCGCTGGAATCACCCGGAGCGCGGTCAGATCCCGCCGGGGCAGTTCATCCACATCGCCGAAGAGAGCCGCCTGATCGTGCCCATCGGCGCCTGGGTGTTGGCGGAGGCCTGCCGACAGGCCGTGCGGTGGCAGGGCGAGCACGGCATCCGTCTGCCGGTGTCGGTCAACGTGTCGGTGGCACAGCTACGACGTGACGACTTCGTGCGCACGGTCGCGCAGGTGCTCGAAGAGACCGGTCTGGAGCCCTCGCTGCTCGAACTCGAGATCACCGAGTCGATGGTCATGGACAAGCATGAGACCCTAGTCGGCTTGCTGCAGGCGCTCAAGCAACTGGGTGTGCGCATCGCAATCGACGATTTCGGCACCGGGTATTCCAATCTGGCCTATCTCAAGCGACTGCCCGTAGACCGGCTCAAGATCGACATTTCCTTCGTGCGCGACATCATCACCGATCCAGACGACGCGGCAATCTGTCGGGCAATCATCGCCGTCGCCCACAACCTGCGGCTCGGCGTGGTTGCCGAAGGTGTAGAGACCGAGGCGCAGGCGGTGTATCTGGGGAGACACTTCTGCGACGACTTGCAGGGCTATCACATGAGTCGACCGGTTGCGGCCGCCTGTGTGCCGGAACTTCTCGCGCGGGAGCGGCCGTTGTTCGAGCCGCCTCCGACGCTGTGTGCGGTGCGTACGCTGCTAATCGTCGATGATGAAGTGAGCGTGCGTACCGCGCTCACGCGGCTGCTGCGCCCGGACGGTTACCGTATCCTGACCGCGGGTGACGCTGAGGCCGCGCTGCGCATCCTCGCCTCCGAGGACGTACACGTGCTGATCGCCGATCAGCGCATGGGCGGTGGCGTGAACGGAAGCGAGTTCCTCGAACGGGTCAAGGAACTGCATCCGGCCACCCTGCGTATCGTGCTGACCGGATTCACCGATCTCGAATCGGTCACGCGATCGGTCAACCGCGGTGCGGTCTACAAGTTCTTGCTCAAGCCCTGGGACAACGAGGAACTGCGTGCCCAGTTGCGCGAGGCTTTCTGGCACGCAGAGCTGAAGCGTTCAGCCGCGCCGGACATCGCTGACCCGCGCGGCTGAGCGTCAGCCGGCCGCTTCGGGCTCGAAGCGCAGCGCCAGACCGTTGTTGCACCAGCGCTTGCCGGTCGGCGGCGGGCCGTCGTTGAAAACGTGGCCGTGGTGCCCCCCGCAGCGCGCACAGTGGTATTCGGTGCGCGGCAGGATCATCTTGAAGTCGCGCTTGGTGCCGAACACGTCGGGCAGGTGGGTGTAGAAGCTGGGCCAGCCGGTGCCACTGTCGTACTTCATGTCCGATGTGTACAGCGGCAGGTCGCAGCCAGCGCAGTGGTAGGTGCCAGGGCGCTTCTCGTCGTTGAGCGGGCTGCTGCCCGGCGGCTCGGTACCTTCGCGGCGCAGGATGCGGTACTGGTCGGACGTGAGACGCTTCTTCCATTCGTCCTCGCTCAGTTCGAGCTTGTCGATCATCGTCGTGGTACCCCCCTCGGTAGCCGCATGGGCGGCGGGCAGGAACGGGACGGCGGCGAAGCCGGCCAGCCCGTTTAGAAATGTGCGTCGTTTCATTTTGGTTCCTCCGGTCCGGATCAGCGCGGCTCGCCCCACAGTTGCTCCAGGCGACGATCACGCCCGCAGCCGTTGCGGTAGTAGTTGTAGCGGATGGGGTTCTTCACGTAGTAGTCCTGGTGGTAGTCCTCGGCCGCGTAGAAGGTGCTGGCGGCAACGATGGGCGTGTTGATTTCGGCGTCGAACGGTTTGTTGCGCGTCAGTTCGGCCTTGGATCGTTCGGCGATCTCGCGCTGAGCCTCGTCGTGGTAGAACAGCGTCGGGCGATACTGGCTGCCACGATCACAGAACTGCCCGTCGACGTCGGTTGGATCGATGTTCTTCCAGAACACTTCCACGAGCTTCTCGAAACCGACCTTGTCGGGGTCGTAGACCACCTGCACGGCCTCCGTGTGTCCGGTGCGACCACTCGTGACCTGCTTGTAGGTCGGGTTCTCCTTGTGCCCGTCGGTGTAGCCCGAGGTGGTTGAGATCACCCCGTCGAGCTTGTCGTAGGGCGGTTCCATGCACCAGAAGCAGCCGCCCGCGAAGGTTGCCACGGCGGTGTTTGCGGATGCGGCAGCTGTCTCTGCCGCAACGGGAGAGGCCACGATCGTCAGTGCCGTGACGAACAACGGTGTGACGAGGCTTCGGAGTTTGCGTTTCATGATGGTTTGTCCTCCATTGGAACAGGGGTTTCGAGTGCCCGGGTGGCGTCGAGTTCTCAGCCGGGCTGGGGCAGGGCGAAATCGATGCGCGTGCCGTGGGCGATCGACGATTCGACGCGCATGGCACTGCCATGCAGATCGAGAATGCGCTTGACGATGGCCAGCCCGAGACCGGCGCTGGGTCCCGGTACGGTGTCGTCGGCGGGGGTCGCGCGCCAGTAGCGCTCGAAGATGTGGGGCAGGTCTTCGGGCGCGATTCCGGCGCCGGTGTCGGCGATGCTAACGCGGCACTGGTCGCCATCGATGCGCACGCCGATGGACACGCTGCCACCCTGTGGTGTGTGCTTGAGCGCGTTGTCGATGAGGTTCTGCAAAACGCGCTCGATCAGTGCGATGTCGGCGACCACTTCGGCCGTGCGGTGGCTAGTCCCGGCCAGCTCCAGGCATACGCCGCGCTGGGTGGCCTCGAGCTGATAGCCTTGGATCACGTCCTGCAGCAGCTCGGAAAGGCAGAAGACCTCGCAGCGGGGCTCGACGCAGCCCGATTCGAGTTTGGACAGTTCGAACAGGTCCGATACGCGCGCACCCAGCCGCGTGGCGTGGCGCATCACGGTGCGAAGATACGATTCGCGCGTGGCCGCGTCGAGCTGGTCGCCGCGCAGGATCAGCGTCTCGACGTAGCCCTGGATGCTGGCCAGGGGCGTGTGCAGGTCGTGCGAGATGTTGCCGATCAGCTCGCGGCGCATGCGGTCGTTGTCCTCGATGCGGCGGAACTGGTCGGCGATGCGCTGCTGCATCGCGCTCGTGGCCTCGCGCAGCACGGTGATCTCGTCGCCGTCGCCTGCCGGCGTGGCGTCGTCGTCACCGGCGCGAAAGGCTTGGACCTCGCCGGTCAGCCGGGCCAGTGGGCGGGTGAGCGTGCGCAGCGCGACGACCAGCACCAGCGCCGAGAGCAGCAGCGCGAGGGCGACGCCGAGCGCGATCTGGCGCAGCGCGTTGGAACCGGCGAGCGATTCGGTCAGCGTCAGGGTCTGGTGGCCCTGCAAGACCACGTACAGATGGCCGCGCGTTTCGCCGTCAATCATCACCGGCGCTGCCGAGAAGATGTTTGCGGCGCCGGGACGGCGCGGATCGTCGCCGACCAGCGGCAGCATGCCGCCGCCAGCGTAGAAGCTACGAACCGGTTCGGGGTCGATGCGTCGACCCAGCGGCACGCTGTCATCCAGCGCGTGGGCGACGACACGGAACTCGGCGTCGAGCAGATACACCTCGACGGCCGGGTTGATCATCATCACCTGGGTCGCCATGTCCGTCATCAGCCCGCGATCGGGACGGCCGTCGGCATCGAGCAGGGGGCGGGGCTGGTGTTCGACGATGTAGGCGGCCAGTCCGCGGTTCAGGCGCTGGGTCGATTCGAGCGCGCTCTGGGTGGCGTAGTGGTGGGCCAGCCCGAGTAGCACCGCACCCATCAGCGCGAGCAGCGCGAGCGCCACGAGCGTGATGCGCACATGCAGGCGACGCAGAACCGGGATGTTCATGAGCGGGCCTCGAAGCGGTAGCCCACGCCCCACACGGTGTGGATGAAGCAGGCCCCGACGCGTTCCTCGCCGAGCTTGGCGCGCAGTCGGTTGATGTGGCTGTTGACGGTGTGGTCGTAGCCGTCGTGTCCGTAGCCCCATACCGTGGACAGCAGCTCGGCGCGCGTGAATACGCGTCCGGGGTGGCTGGCGAAATGCCACAGCAGGTCGAATTCGCGCGGCGTCAGGGTGAGCTCCTCGTCTGCGAGCCAGGCGCGGCGCTGTTCGTGGTCGATGCGCAGTGCGCCCGTTTCGATACGCGTGGGGGTGTCGTCGTCGGCGGGCCGGGTCGGGCGGGCCGCGCGACGCAGCAG
>JACESY010000139.1 GCA_013911595.1 Azoarcus sp. | reverse complement strand
CGCTACGGCGAACTCGAACGCGCACTGGTCGCGCTGCATCCGGCCGAGGTGCCCGAGATCCTCGCGCTGCCGGTCGTCGCCGGCCTGCCGGACTACCTCGCCTGGGCGGTCGCCGAGACCGCGCCCGACACCGATTGAACGCTTCACCGCCCGCGCTGCTCCAATCCTCCACGATGCCCTCCTTTCCCTCGCCCATGGCCCTGTTCCGCTGTTTCGCGCTGCTGCTCGCTCTGTTCTTCGCGGCGCCGGCCGCGCTGGCCGACCCGGTCGAACCCGACAAGGCCTTCCCGGTGTCGGCGCGCATGCTCACCGCCGACACCGTCGAGGTTCGCTTCGACATCCGGCGCGACTACTACCTGTACGACGCCAAGCTCGGCTTTGCCGCGCTGACCGAAGGCGTCGCGCTCGGCACGCCCGAAGTACCGCGGGGCGAGACCTACAAGGATGAGTTCTTCGGCGACACGGTGATCCACCGCGGCCGGCTGGACGTGCTCGTGCCGGTTTCTGCGCCGCCGGACATGAGCGCGTTCGAGCTGGAGGTGAAGAGCCAGGGCTGCTGGGACGGCGGCATCTGCTATCCGCCCGAGACGCGCGTGCTCACCGTCGCCCTGGAGCCCGTCGACGGCGAGAGTGACAACCTGCTCGACCGCGCACTCTCGCCACCGAAGGCGTCCTCTGGCCAACAGCAGGCCGCAGCCGCCGCAGCTTCGCCTGCATCGTCCACCGCTGCCACGACCGGCGACGAAAGCGGGCGCATCGCGCGCCTGCTGGGCGACGCCAGCCCGGCGCTGGTGCTGGCGAGCTTCTTCGGCTTCGGCCTGCTGCTGGCCTTCACGCCGTGCACCTTTCCGATGATCCCCATCCTGTCGGGCATCATCGTGGGCCAGGGTCATCATGTCAGCCATGCGCGCGCCGGCGTGCTGTCAGTGGCCTTCGTGCTGGGCATGGCGGTGACCTACGCGGCGGCCGGCGTCGCGGCCGGACTGTCGGGCACGCTGCTGGCTGCCGCCCTGCAGAACGTGTGGGTGCTGGGCAGCTTCGCGGTGGTGTTCGTGCTGCTTTCATTGTCGATGTTCGGCTTCTATGAACTGCAACTGCCCAGCGCGCTGCAAAGCCGGCTGTCGTCGACCGCCAGCCATCAGAAGGGCGGAAGCCTGGGCGGTGTGGTCGCGATGGGCGTGCTCTCGGCGCTCATCGTCGGCCCCTGCGTGGCCGCCCCACTGGCCGGCGCGCTGCTCTATATCGCGCAGACCGGCGACGCCGTGCTGGGCGGGGCGGCGCTGTTCGTGATGGCGCTGGGCATGGGCGCGCCGCTGATCGCGGTGGGCGTGGGCACGCGCTCGCTGCTGCCCAAGATCGGGCCGTGGATGGAAGGCGTCAAGAAGGCCTTCGGCGTGATGCTGCTGGCGGTTGCGCTGTGGCTGATCTCACCGGTCATTCCGGCCGCCGCGACGATGCTCGGCTGGGCGCTGCTGCTGGGCTTCTCCGGCATCTTCCTGCACGCGCTCGACCCGCTCCCCACCCATGCGGGCGGCTGGCGTCGCTTCTGGAAGGGGCTGGGCGTGATGTTGCTGATCGCGGGCGCGGCCATGCTCATCGGCCTGCTCGCCGGCTCGCGCGATCCGCTGCAGCCGCTGTCCGTACTGCGCAGCGGCACGGCGACGCAGGTGCAGGAACCGCGCTTCGAGCGCGTGACCTCGGTCGCCGAACTGCAGTCGCGTCTGGACACGGCCGACCGCCCGGTGATGCTCGACTTCTACGCCGACTGGTGCGTCTCGTGCAAGGAGATGGAGCGTTTCACCTTCTCCGACCCGGCGGTGGCCGAACGCATGAGCCGCATGCTGCTGCTCAAGGCCGACGTCACCGCCAACAACGATGCGGACAAGGCGCTGCTCGCGCAGTTCGACCTGTTCGGCCCGCCCGGCATCGTGTTCTTCGATCCTGACGGACGGGAGATCGACGGGCTGCGTGTGGTCGGCTTCATGCGCGCGGCGCCCTTTGGCGAGATTCTCGATCGCGCGCTCAACTGACGCTCGCCGCGCCGACCGGCTCGGCCAACGCCCTGTTTTCGCATACAATCGCGCCTTGCGCCTTGAAGAACCTCATCCCATGTTTTCCGGAATCGTGGCCGCCTGCGGCCGAATCGTCGAACTCGCCCCGCTCGCCGAAGGCGTGCGCCTGGTGGTCGACGCCCCCGAACTCGATCTGTCCGACGTCGCCATTGGCGACAGTATCGCCAACAGCGGCGTGTGCCTGACCGTGGTCGCGATCGACGCCGGCCGCATGAGTTTCGACGTCTCGCGCGAGACGCTCGAGTGCACCGCGGGGCTGGACGCGGTCGGCAACGAGGTGAACCTGGAAAAGGCGCTGCGCCTGTCGGACCGCCTCGGCGGGCATCTGGTGACCGGACATGTGGACGGCGTCGGCGAGGTCGTGCGCTTCCAACCGGTGGGCGAGAGCCACGAGCTGGTGATCCGCGCGCCGCAGGAACTTGCCGGCTACATCGCCCGCAAGGGCTCGATCACCGTCAACGGCGTGAGCCTGACGGTCAATCGGGTCGAAGGCACGGATTTTTCGATCAACCTGATCCCGCACACGGTCGCGGTGACCAATCTCAAGCATCTCGTGGCGGGCAGCCGCGTGAATCTGGAAATCGACCTGATCGCTCGCTATGTCGAGCGCATGCAGGCCTGGCGCGAGGAGTTGTCCGCATGAGCGCGCTCTCACCCATCAACGAAATCGTCGAGGACATCCGTGCCGGCCGAATGGTGGTGCTGGTCGACGAGGAAGACCGCGAGAACGAGGGCGACCTGGTGCTCGCCGCCGAGCACGTCACCCCCGAGGCGATCAACTTCATGGCGCGCTATGGTCGCGGCCTGATCTGCCTGACGCTGACCGAACAACGCTGCAATCAACTCGGACTCGAGCTGATGGTGCGCGACAACCGCTCGCAGTATTCGACCGCGTTCACTACATCCATCGAGGCGGCCGAGGGCGTGACCACCGGCATCTCCGCACACGACCGCGCACGCACGGTGCAGGCAGCGGTGGCGCGCGCCGCGCGGCCCGACGACATCGTCCAGCCCGGTCACATCTTTCCGCTGCGCGCGCAGCCGGGCGGCGTGCTGATTCGCGCCGGGCATACCGAGGCGGGTTGCGATCTGGCGCATCTGGCCGGGCTGGAACCGGCCTCGGTGATCTGCGAGATCCTCAAGGACGACGGCACCATGGCGCGCCTGCCGGACCTCATCCCGTTCGCGCAGGAACACGGCCTGAAGATCGGTGCGATCCGCGATCTGATCGAATACCGTGCGGCCAACGAATCGCTGGTCACGCGCGTGACCGAAAAGGACGTCGTCACGCCGCAGGGTCGTTTCCGGCTGGCTGCCTTCGAGGACCGCACCTCGGGCGACGTGCATTTCGCGCTGACCCACGGCGACATCCGTGCCGATCGCGACACCCTGGTGCGCGTGCACGAGCCGATTTCCGTGGTCGACTTCCTCGATCCGGAGAGCGGCCAGCACAGCTTCCCGATCAACGACGCGCTGGCGCGCATCGCGGCCGAGCCGGCCGGTGTGGTGGTGCTGCTGTATCGCCCGCAGTCGGGCCGCGACCTGCTCGCCGGCCTGCGGGGCGCGGAGCGCCCGGCCGCACGCTGGGATCCGCGCCTGTTCGGTGTCGGCGCCCAGATCCTGCGCGATCTGGGCGTGGGCCGCATGCGCCTGATGGCCAACCCGCAGAAGATTCCCAGCATGGCCGGCTTCGGCCTTGAGATCACCGGCTTCGTCGACCAGGGCTGAAGCCCGCTCGACCGCGCCTCGCCCCACAGGAATTCCCATGTCCAGCTATAACGACATTCCAGAAATCGAATCCGGCCTCGACGGCGCCGAGCTGCGCGTGGGCATCGTCACCGCACGCTTCAACCCCGACGTGTGCGAAGGCCTGCTCGCTGCCTGTACCGACGAGCTGGTGCGCCTGGGCGTGCCGCCCGCATCGGTGCGCATCGCCAGCGTGCCCGGCGCGCTCGAAATCCCGCTGGTACTCCAGACCATGGCGCGCTCGGGGCGTTTCGATGCGCTCGTTGCACTGGGCGCGGTGATCCGCGGCGAGACCTATCACTTCGAGATCGTCGCCAACGAGATGGCCGCCGGCATCAACCGCGTCGGGCTCGACACCGGTCTGCCGATCGCCAATGGCGTACTCACCACCGAGGACGACGACCAGGCGCTCGCGCGCGTGCACGAAAAGGGCACGGACTGCGCTCGCGCCGCCGTCGAAATGGCCAATCTGCTCAAGGCACTGCGATGAATGGCAAGGCTGCACGTCGGCGCGCGCGCGAATTCGCGCTTCAGGGCGTCTATCAATGGCTGCTGTCGGGCAACGACATCGCGCCGATCGAGGACCACATCTCGCAGGTCGGCGGCTTCGAGCAGGCCGACCACGAGTTCTTCACGCGCGTATTGCGGGCAACGGTCGCCAACGCCGAGGCGCTGCGCGCCGACTTCGGGCCGTTCATCCACCGCGGCGTGGACGAACTCTCGCCGGTCGAACACGCGATCCTGCTGATCGGCACGCACGAACTCAAGAATGACCTCGACACGCCCTACCGCGTCGTGATCAACGAAGCCATCGAACTGGCCAAGGAATACGGCGGCACCGACGGACACCGCTTCGTCAACGGCGTGCTCGACCGCCTGGCCGCGCAACTGCGCTCCGTGGAGGTCGAGGCGGCCCGCAAGGCGCGCGGTCAGTCCTGAACGAAGGTGTCGCCGCCATGCAAAAGGCCCCGCTTTCGCGGGGCCTTTTGCTTTCAGCGCAGGCGGTGCTTACTTGCCGTTGACGCTGTTCTTGAGCGAGGCGCCGGCGGAGAACTTGGGCACCTTGGAGGCGGCGATCTTGATGGACGCGCCAGTCTGCGGGTTGCGGCCGGTGCGCGCAGCGCGCGAAGACACCTCGAAGGAACCGAAGCCCGTGAAGGCCACTTTTTCACCCTTGGCCATGCGCTCGGTGATCAGATCCAGCACGGCGGACAGGGCGCGGTCGGCTTGAGCGCGGGAGACATCCATGCGGTCAGCCAGGGCTTCGACAAATTCACCTTTATTCATGCTTATCCTCGATCGATTTGTGTGAGTTTTGAAAACCGTTATCCAGCAAGGGCATCGGGCTGAACTCGGGATTCCGGTATCGCGGCAGGCACGTGCTGCTCGGTGCCCCCTCGTGCTCCAGCGCACCCTGCGCCGCCCGTCGAATCCCGCCCGGATCCTTGCTTGCGACTGAATTTCCGGCAGGAACAGTCTGCCCAAGCCGTTTCCAACACACAAGCCCTTTTTTCGTAACAAGCCCAATTACAGCGGCATTTGAGGCATCCGCGAGACGCCGGCCCGATTGGCGCATGGCTTCGGTGCGCCGTACGATAGCGCATCGATCATCCGCCTCCGGGAGTCATTCCATGCAATTCGTCCGCGCCAACGGCCTGAATTTCTGTCTTGAACGTCGCGGCAGCGGCGATCCCGTGCTGTTCCTCGGCGGCACGGGCTGGGATCTGCGCGACCGCCCGAACCCGCTCGACGGCCCGCTCGCGAAGCACTTCGAGGTCATCCTCTTCGACCAGCGCGGCATGGGCCAGAGCGACAAGCCCGACATCGAGTACTCGATGGCCGACTACGCCGAGGACGCGCTCGGCATCCTCGACGCGCTGGGCCTGGCTTCGGCCCATGTCGTGGGCTTCTCGTTCGGGGGCATGGTCGCGCAGGAGCTGGCGATTCGCCATCCGGACAGGGTGCGCCGCCTGGTGCTGGCCGGAGCCACTTCGGGCGGCGCGGGCGGCTCGTCCTATCCCATCCACGAGTTCCTCGACCTCGATCCCGAGACGCGCGCGCGCCGCGGCCTGGAAGTCATGGATCTGGCCTTCACGCCCGAATGGCAGGCAGCCAACCCGACCGAAGCCGCACGCCTGATCCGCGAGCGCATGATCCTCGCTGCGCGCCGCGCCGATGACATGGCGCTGGAGACGGGCAAGCGACGCCAACTCGCGGCACGCGCGCAGCACGACTGCTTCGAGCGCCTGCATCGCATTCAGGCACCGACACTGGTCATCGCCGGCGAGCGCGACGGCCAGGCGCCGCGCGAACTCGTCGCCAGACTCGCATCGGCGATCGCCGATGCGCGCATGATCGTCGTGCCCGGCGCCCACCACACGATGCTCGGCGGCTCGCCAAACGCCTACGAGGCAATGATCGAATTTTTCAACGCCACCGACTGAACGGCCCTGGCGCGAGTGCCCTTGCGGATATCCGGGGGGGAGCGCCCGGAACCAATCCTTACCCTGCCATGTCAGTTTGACGCACATCGTCCGGCGTTCAGGTTTCGCCCGGCGATGCCGTCAATAAGCACACCGGAACATTGCGTTCCGATTGCCCGCAAGGGGAATGGCCGGATGACCCGTGCCCGCACACGTCTGTGGATCTGGAGCCTGTTCGCGCTGTGGATCGGCTACAGCGCCGCCGTGCTCGGCTGGGCCGCCGCGACCACGCCTCCCGGGGATATCTGCGTCGCGCGCTGAGCCGACGTTCGCCGGAGCTCGACCATGAATCACGAAGCATCCGACGCCGAACGCGTCCTCCATCCCTATCGCGTCCAGGCCGACCGGCTGTTGCTG
>JACESY010000138.1 GCA_013911595.1 Azoarcus sp. | reverse complement strand
CCCTGTTGCCCCGCCGGCCGGATCTCAAGGTGATCGTGACCTCGGCCACGCTCGACGCCGAACGCTTCGCGCGGCACTTCGCGCACGACGGCCGTCTCGCGCCGGTGGTCGAGGTCTCCGGTCGCTTGTTCCCGATTGAGTTGCGTCACCGCCCGCTCGAGGACGAGGGGGCACGCGGCAAGGGGCGCGAACTGGCAGAGGCCATCGTCGACGCGGTCGAGGAGGCGCAGCGCATCGGGCCGGGGGACGTGCTGGTCTTCCTGCCCGGCGAGCGCGAGATCCGCGAGGCCGCGGAAGGCTTGCGCAAATCCCATCATGCCGCCGCGATGGAGATCTTGCCGTTGTTCGCGCGCCAATCGGCGCAGGAGCAGTCGCGCGTGTTCTCGGGCGGGCGCGGGCGGCGCGTGGTGCTGGCGACCAACGTCGCCGAGACCTCGCTGACCGTGCCGGGCATCCGCTACGTGGTCGATACCGGGCTGGCGCGCGTCAAGCGCTATTCCTACCGCAACAAGGTCGAGCAGCTGCAGATCGAGAAGATCGCGCAGTCGGCGGCCAGGCAGCGCGCCGGGCGTTGCGGGCGCGTCATGGACGGGGTGTGCATCCGGCTCTACGGTGAGGATGATTTCGCCGCACGCCCCGAGCACACCGACCCGGAGATCCTGCGCTCGTCGCTGGCCGGGGTGATCCTGCGCATGCGCTCGCTGCGTCTGGGTGCGGTCGAGGACTTCCCGTTTCTCGACGCGCCGCAGCCGCGCATGATCGCGGACGGCTACCAGTTGCTCGCCGAACTGGGTGCCGTGACCGATGACGACGCGCGCGAACTCACTGCCACTGGCGAGGAGCTGGTGCGTCTGCCGCTGGACCCGCGGGTGGGGCGCATGATTCTCGCCGCGCGCGATCGCGGCTGTCTGGCCGAGGTTCTGACGATCGCCGCGGCGCTGTCGGTGCAGGATCCGCGCGAGCGTCCGCAGGAATCGCCCGGCGCGGCCGATCAGGCGCATGCGAAGTTCCGCGGGCGTGAGCAGGACCAGCGTTCCGAATTCCTGTGGTATCGCAACCTGTGGCAGCCCTGGGATGAGGTCGTGCG
Organism: Azoarcus sp.; assembly: GCA_013911595.1. GTDB lineage: Bacteria > Pseudomonadota > Gammaproteobacteria > Burkholderiales > Rhodocyclaceae > Pseudazoarcus. The sequence goes on along the minus strand of JACESY010000138.1, from coordinate 5,613 downwards.
CCACGAGTCCGGCAGCCGGCAGAAGGCTTGGTGCCGGCAGCACTTCCTCAACCCTCTGCGCATGCGCGAGTGGCGCGACGTGCATGGGCAGCTCACGACCCTGTGCGCCGAGCATGGCTGGAAGCCCAATCAGGTCGCGGCGGGCTATGAGGTCATCCACAAGGCGCTGTTGGCGGGCCTGCTCGGCAACGTCGGCACGCGCGCCGAGGAGGCCAGCGGCCCGCAGGCCGGCAGTTACCTTGGCCCGCGCGGCGTGCGCTTCTGGCCGCATCCGGGTTCCAGTCTCGCGAAGAAGGCCGGCAAGTGGATCGTGTGCGCCGAGCTGGTCGAGACCTCGCGCCTGTTCGGCCGCTGCATCGCACGCATCGAGCCCGAGTGGGTCGAGGAGGTCGGCGCGCATCTGATCCGACGCCAGGTCTTCGAGCCGCACTGGTCCAAGAGCGCAGGCAGCGTGCGTGCCTGGGAGCGCGGCACGCTGTATGGCCTGGTGCTCTATCCACGGCGCGGCATCGGCTACCGCGACATCGACCCGGCGCTGTGCCGCGAGCTGTTCATTCGCGAGGGACTGGTGCAGGGCGAGATCGCCGATGCAGTGGCGCGCGGCATGGGTTTCCTGCAGCACAACCTCAAGCTGGTGGCGCAGATCGAGCGGCTCGAGCACAAGTCGCGCCGCCCCGATGTGCTGGTCGACGAGACGCTGATCGAAGCCTTCTACGAGGACCGCGTGCCCGACGATGTGCTCGATGTCGCGAGCTTCGAGAAATGGCGCAAGAGCACCGAAAAGGCCGAGCCCAAGCTGTTGCACCTGACGCGCGAACAACTCATGCGCCACGAGGCGGCCGGCATCACGACCGAGCGTTTTCCGGCGCATTTCGAGGTCTTCGGCCAGAAACTGAAACTGAGCTACCTGCACGAGCCGGGCGCGAGTGATGACGGAGTGACGCTGAGCGTGCCGCTGGCGATGCTCAACCAGATTCCGGCCGCGCGCTGCGAATGGCTGGTGCCGGGGCTGCTCGAGGAGAAGGTGCTGGCGCTGCTCAAGACCGTGCCGCAGAAACACCGTCATCGGCTGCAGCCGCTGGCCGAGAGTGCGGCGGCTTTCGTGGCCGCGGTCGAGAATGGCGAATTTGACCGCGACGAGCCGCTGCTGCGTGCACTGCAGAACTTCGTCGAGCAGCGTGTTTCGCTGAAGCTGCCGCTCGAGGCTTTCCGCCCGGAGAACCTGCGGCCGCACGCCGCGATGAATTTTCGCGTGATCGACGAGCATGGCCGCGTGCTCGGCCAGTCGCGCAATCTGATGGATCTGCGCGCGCGCTTCGCACGCGAGGTGGCCGAGCGCTTTCGCCGCGCCGAGTTCGAGGCGCCGGTGGCCGAGGTCACGACATCGGAGGCAGCCGACGCGCCGCCGACGCCCGCCCCGGTTGCGGACGGGGCGCTGCAGGGACTCACCGACTGGAGCTTCGGCGCGCTGCCCGAACTGCTCGAGGTGCGCGTGGCCGGACGTGAGGTGGTGGGTTTCCCAGCCTTGCATGATGATGGCGACAGTGTCTCGCTGCGCCCCTACGACACGCCAGAGGAGGCCGCGCGCGTGCACCGTCGCGGCCTCGCGCGGCTATTTGCGCTCAACCTGAAGGATCAGGTGCGTGCGATCGAGCGCCTGCCCGGGCTGCGCGAGCTGTCGCTGGCTTTCATGCCCTTCGGTACGGAGGCGGACCTGAAGCGCCAGCTCGTCGCCGCGACGATCGAGCGCGTGTGTCTAGTCGAGCCCTTGCCGCAGGACGCGGACGCTTTCGTGTTGCGCTGCAAGGAGGCCAAGTCGCGCACCGGCCTGGTCGCGCAGGAGTTCATGCGCCTGGCGCAGCAGGTGCTGGCCGAGCGCGCTGCGCTGGAAAAGCGCCTGGCCGCGCTCAAGGGTTTTCCGGAAGTGGTCGAGGACGTGCGTGCGCAGGTCGATGCCCTGTTGCTGAAGGAATTTCTTGTCGCCTACCCGTGGGAGCGGCTGGCACACTTTCCGCGCTACCTGCAGTCGGCGGTGCTGCGCATCGACAAGCTGCGGGCCAACCCCGAGCGCGACGCGCGTGCAATGGCCGACTGGAACTCGCTTGCACGGCCCTTCGAACGAGAACTGGCGGCGCGCCGGCGTGCCGGCGTGGTCGAGCCGGCACTGGAGGAGTTCCGCTGGATGCTCGAGGAGTTGCGCGTAGGGCTGTTCGCCCAGGAGTTGCGCACGCCGATGCCGGTCAGCGTCAAGCGTCTGCAGAAGATCTGGGACGCGCGGCCGCGCTGATTCAGGACAGGTTCTCGCCTTGCCGGTGCGAATGACAGTGCGCCCCGGGCAAGCCTTTCATTTGGCAGCGATTCGTGATATGTTCGCGTGCTTTCCCTTGCTCCACCGGTTTTCGCATGCCGGGGGGCTGTCATTAACCACAAGGAGTACGCATGCGACACTACGAAATCGTGTTCATCGTCCATCCGGACCAGTCCGAACAGGTCCCGGCGATGATCGAGCGCTACCAGACGCTCGTGACCGGCAGCGGTGGCCAGATCCACCGCCTGGAAGACTGGGGGCGTCGTCAGATGGCCTACCCGATCCAGAAGATGCACAAGGCGCACTACGTGCTGATGAACATCGAGTGCGGCAACGAGGCGCTGGCCGAGCTCGAGCATGCCTTCAAGTTCAACGATGCCGTGCTGCGTCACCTCGTCATCCAGGTCAAGACTGCGGTCACCGTTGCTTCGCCGATGATGAAGGAAGAGAAGGCGCGTTCGCTGACCCCGAACACCGAGTCCGGTGAAACCGAGGGTGAAGGCGAAGCCAAGGTCAAGGAAGAGGCGTAAGTCGCCACACGTGTCGGATTCCGGGGCGAACCGATTCTGCGTCGAGGCGACGCTGGTCGAACTGCAGCCCCTGCGCCATACGCCCGCCGGCATGCCGGTCGCGGCATGCACGCTCAGGCATGAATCCCGTCAGGTCGAGGCCGGTGTGCCACGCGACGTGATGGTGGAGCTGCAGGCGGTGGCGCTCGGTGAGTTGGCGGCGATGCTTGCCGCGGCGAGGCCCGGGATGACGATGCGGGCGAGCGGATTCATGGCGGCGAAGAGCCTTCGCAGCCGGATTCCGGTGCTTCATCTGAACGAGATCGAATTTCTGGAAGGAACGAAAAATGGCTTTCAAGCCCAAGTCCAAGTTCAAGAAAAAGGATGATCGCCGTGGTGGCGGTCTGTTCAAGCGTCGCAAGTTCTGCCGTTTCACGGCCGAGAAGATCGAGGAGATCGACTACAAGGATGTCGACCTGCTCAAGGACTTCGTGACCGAGACCGGCAAGATCATGCCGGCCCGCATCACCGGTACCAAGGCCGGCTACCAGCGCCAGCTGTCGACGGCGGTCAAGCGCGCGCGCTTCCTGGCCCTGCTGCCTTACACCGATCTGCACAAGTAAGGAGAGCCGGACATGCAAATCATTCTGCTCGAGAAGGTCGTCAACCTCGGTGTCCTCGGCGACATCGTCAAGGTCAAGGACGGCTACGCCCGTAACTTTCTGATCCCGCAGGGCAAGGCCAAGCGCGCGACCGAGGCCAACAAGGCCGAATTCGAAACGCGTCGCGCCGAGTTCGAACGCGCCCAGGCCGAGAAGCTGGCCGAAGCGCAGGGCGTCGCCGCCAAGCTCGAGGGCCACACGGTCCAGGTCGAGCGCAAGGCCGGCATGGATGGCCGTCTGTTCGGCTCGGTCGGCAATGCCGACATCGCCGACGCGCTCAAGGCCCAGGGCTTCGACATCGATCGTAGCGCCCTGCGTCTGCCGGAAGGTCCGATCAAGCAGGTCGGCGACGTGCAGGTCGACGTCGCGTTGCATCCGGACGTGATCGCATCGATCACCGTTTCGGTGCTCGGGGACCAGCAGTAAGCGCTTGCGCCCTTAGTGGAGCGGGGCTGTCTTCGGGCAGCCCCGTTTTCGTTTACCCGGCAGGCTTCCTGAAGTCGGACGGCTTGGGTGAACCGTTCGGATCCGGGCTAGAATCCGGGATTGAATTGCCTTCCGGAAACGTCCCAATGGCCAGCCTGCCGACCGATTTCTCCGCCGATCCTCAGATCGGCGCGATTCGCCTGCCTCCGCACTCGATCGAGGCCGAGCAGGCGCTGATCGGCGGCATCCTGCTCGACAACGCGGCGTGGGAGCGGATCGCCGATCTGGTCTCGGAGGTGGACTTCTACCGCGACGACCATCGTCGCATCTATGCGCACATCTCCAAGCTGATCGATCAGGGTAAGCCGGCCGACGTCGTCACGGTTTTCGAGTCGCTGGAGAAGTCCAACGAGTCCGAGCGCGCGGGTGGGCTGGCGTACATCGCGGAAATCGCCAACAGCACGCCGTCGGCGGCCAACATCCGGCGCTACGCGGAGATCGTTCGAGAGCGCGCGATCCTGCGCAAGATGGTCGCCGTTGGCGACGAGATCGCCGCGAGTGCGCTCAATCCGTCCGGGCGCGACGCCAAGTCGCTGCTCGATCAGGCCGAGGCCAAGGTCTTCGAGATCGCGGAGGCCGGTGCCAAGGATGCCGGCGGCTTCGAGTCGATCCAGCCCCTGCTGCGCAAGGTCGCCGATCGTGTGCAGGAGCTCTACGATCGCGACAACCCGAATGACGTCACCGGTGTGCCGACGGGCCTGATCGACCTGGACGAGAAGACCTCCGGCCTGCAGCCGTCCGACATGATCATCGTCGCCGGGCGCCCGGCCATGGGCAAGACCTCATTCGCACTGAACATCGCCGAGCACGTGGCGGTCGATTGTGGCCTGCCGGTGGGCATCTTCTCGATGGAGATGCCGGGTACCCAGCTCGCAACGCGTTTCATCTCGTCGATCGGTCGCATCGACCAGACCAAGCTGCGTACCGGCCGTCTGTCCGACGAGGATTGGCAGCGGCTCACCGCTGCGATGGGGCGGCTGTATGAAGCGCCGATCTTCATCGACGAGACGCCGGGGCTGAACCCGATCGACCTGCGCGCCCGCGCGCGCAGGCTGGCGCGCAAATGCGGCAAGCTCGGCCTGATCGTCGTCGACTACCTGCAGTTGATGACCGGGATACGCGACAACGACAACCGTGCGTCCGAGCTCTCCGACATCTCGCGTTCGGTCAAATCGCTGGCCAAGGAACTCAACGTGCCGATCATCGCGCTGTCGCAGCTCAACCGCAGTCTCGAGCAGCGCCCAAACAAGCGGCCGGTGATGTCGGATCTGCGTGAATCGGGTGCCATCGAGCAGGACGCCGACATCATCATGTTCATCTATCGTGATGAGGTGTACAACCCGGATTCGCCCGACAAGGGCTCGGCCGAACTCATCATCGGCAAGCACCGTAACGGTCCGACCGGCATGGTAAGGCTGACTTTCCGCGGCGAGTGTACTCGTTTCGACAATTTTGTCTCCGGCGTAAACTATTGATCGTTCAGCACTGTCCGGATGCGTTCCGGATAAGTTCCTGGAAGGTGTTCGCCAGACGTATTGACACCCCGTTTGTGACCCTTATACTGCGCGGCTCGCTGCAACGAGCGCGCTGTTTTGTGGCGCTGGATTCGGTGCTGTGAGTGGTGTTCCGGGGTTTGAGGATTTGCTCT
>JACESY010000137.1 GCA_013911595.1 Azoarcus sp. | reverse complement strand
GCATCCTGGTTACGCGCGGCGATCGCGGTGCGTGCATTGTTGCTCGCCATCTCCATCCAGGCACGCTCGGCCGCACCACGAGGCGCGACCACCGCGACCGGCCGTTCTCTCAGCTCGGCCAGTTGCGCGCGCGCCGCCTCGACGGCATGCCCCACGAGGATGCGCGCGGGCATGGCATGTTCGCCGTAGTGCTGGTCGAGAAAGGCCAGCAAGGCGTCGTCGGCGTCGCAGCCGGCCGCACTGCTCGGGAACTGCGGCCGGTCGCCCAGATGGCGCCCGCCACGCACCATCGCCAGATTCACGCACACCAGGCCATCGGCCTCGATGGCGGTGATCACGTCCACATCCTGATCGCGCCCGCTGTCGACGAACTGGCGGTGCAATACCGCCTGCAAGGCGCGGATCTGGTCGCGGCAGGCAGCGGCCTCCTCGAAGGCCAGGCGTTCGGCCGCCTCGTTCATGCGCGCGCCCAGATCATCGATGACTTCGTTGGCACGACCGTCGAGAAAACGCGTCGCCAGACGCACGTCGGCGGCGTAGTCGGCATCACTGATCAGGCCTACGCACGGCGCCGTACAACGCCGGATCTGATGCAGCAGGCAGGGACGTGAACGGTTGCGAAACACCGCGTTCTCGCAGGTGCGCAAGCGAAAGATCTTCTGCAGGAGGTGGATGCTCTCGCGCGCCGCGCTGCCGTTGGGAAACGGGCCGAAGTAGCGCCCACCCTTGGCGAAGGCACCACGGTGATAGGCCAGGCGCGGAAAGGTATCGCCGCTCAGACAGATGTAGGGATAGCTCTTGTCGTCGCGAAACAGGATGTTGTAGCGCGGCGTGAGCTGCTTGATCAGGTTGTTCTCGAGGATCAGCGCTTCGGCCTCGGAACGCGTGGGCGTGATGTCCACGCGTTCGATCTGCGCGACCATCATCGCGATGCGCGGACTCGACTGCGTGCGCTGGAAGTAACTCGCGACGCGCCGGCGCAGATTCTTCGCCTTGCCGACGTAGAGCACGCGCTCGTCGCTGCCGATCATGCGATAGACGCCGGGCGCTTCCGGGACGGTGCGCAGGAAGGCCTTGGCGTCGAAGGCCGCTGCCGGCTGCTCGCTGCCGCTCATCGCGGCGCCTCAGGCCGGATCGGACGCGAGCGCAGCGACCTGAGCGCGCGCGTGGTGATAGGACTCGGCCAGCTCCAGCTCCAAGGCATCGATGTAGCGCGCCCGCCCGCGCAGCGCGGCGATGCGCGCCGCACTGGTCGCGGGCACGTCCGGTCGCCAGCGACCGACCAGTTCGTCGACCTGTTCGGGGCGATTGCACACCAGCACCATGTCGCAGCCGGCAGCGGTGGCCGCCTCGGCACGCGCGACGATGTCGCCGGCCACACTCGCCCCTTCCATGGTCAGGTCGTCCGAGAAGATCAGGCCCTGAAAGCCAAGACGACCGCGCAATACATCACCCAGCCAGAACTTCGAAAAGCCGGCAGGCTGCGTATCGACCTTGTCGTAGATCACGTGCGCCGGCATCACGCCCGACAACTGGCGACCGATGCGATGGCGATAGGGGGCGATGTCCTCGGCCCAGATCGTGTCGAAGTCGCGCGAATCGACCGGCAGATCGACGTGCGAGTCGGCCTCGACGAAGCCGTGTCCGGGAAAGTGCTTGCCGACACAGCCCATGCCCGCCTCACGCATGCCGGCGACCAGTGCAGAGGCCAGGCCCGAGACCACCTGCGGATCACGGTGGAAGGCGCGATCGCCGATCACCCGGCTGCCGCCGTAATCCAGGTCGAGCACCGGCGTGAACGACAGATCCACGCCGTGGGCGAGCAACTCGGCGGCCAGCACGTAGCCGGTGGCACGCGCGCAATCGAGCGCCGCGACATGGTCCTCGTCCCACTTGCGCCCGAGCGTGCGCATCGGCGGCAGATGCGTGAAACCGCGGTCGCGAAAACGCTGTACGCGACCACCCTCGTGATCGACCGCGATGAGCAGGGACGGCTCGCGCAGCGCGTGGATCTCGGCGGTGAGCGCGGCGAGCTGCTCGGAATCGGCGAAGTTGCGCGCGAACAGGATCACGCCGCCGACCAGTGGATGGCGCAAGCGGTCGCGTTCGACCTTGGTCAGCACGAGCCCTCCGACGTCGGCCATCAGCGGGCCGCGCGGCAGGGCCAATGGCACACGATGCGTCGTCATGCCGCCCCTCCTCGTTGCTCGATCACGACGAAGGCCACGACGTAGTCGGTCTCGTCGGTCAAGGTCAGATGAGCGACCAGCCCCTCCTCGCGCATGGTCGCGCCCAGTTCGTCCGCGAAACGGAAGATCGGCTTGCCACGCGCGTCGTGATCGACCAGTACCGCGTGCAGCGTGGCCGGCGCGGCCACGCCGGTGCCGAAGGCCTTGCCGAAGGCCTCTTTGGCGGCGAAGCGCTTGGCCAGAAAGCGTTCCGGATCGTTGCGCGCGGCAAAGGCCGCACGCTCGTCCGGCGCGAGGATGCGGTTGGCGAAGCGCTGACCGTAGCGGGCCAGCACCGCGGACATGCGCGGAATGCGCACGATGTCGGCGCCAATGCCGTGGATCATTGCGCCCCCCCTTCGCGTTGCAAGGCGGCCTCGCACATCAGGCGTTTCATCTCGCGCACGGCCTCGCGCAGACCGACGAACACCGAACGACTGACGATGGCGTGACCGATGTGCAACTCGCGCACACCGGCCAGGCGCGCGATCGGCCCCACGTTGTAGTAGTTGAGCGCATGGCCGGCATTGAAGCGCAGGCCCGCGGCACGGATCGCCTCGCCGGCCGCCCGCACGCGCGCCAGCTCGGCGAGTACGGCGGGCGCCTCGGCATCGCGCCCGACGTGGAAGGCGTGAGCATAGGGGCCGGTGTGCACCTCGCACACCCTGGCGCCGACGCGCGCGGCCGCCTCGATCTGGGCGATGTCGGCGTCTACGAAGATGCTGGTGACGATGCCGGCCTCGGTCAGACGCGCGACTACATCGGCCAGACGCGCCTCGTCGGCGAGCACGTCGAGCCCGCCCTCGGTGGTAACTTCCTGGCGCCCCTCGGGCACCAGCATCGCCATGTGCGGACGCAGCTCGCAGGCGAAGCCGACCATCTCGTCGGTAGCCGCCATCTCGAGATTGAGCTTGATCTGCGTCAGTTCGGCGAGCCGGCGCACGTCGGCGTCCTGGATGTGGCGCCGATCCTCGCGCAGGTGCACGGTGATACCGTCGGCACCGCCCAGATGGGCCTCGACCGCAGCCCATTGCGGATCCGGCTCCCAGGTACGGCGCGCCTGACGCAAGGTCGCGACGTGGTCGATGTTGACGCCCAGTTCGATCACAGTTCCTGCAACTCCCTGAATACGCGGCGCGATTGCAGCGCGCGGCCGCCCAGATGGTGATTGATCAGCGTGCGCAACAGACTCTTGGCCTCGCTCAGCGTAACCGGGTCGGAGAAGTCGTTGCGCGCCATCGCCGCGAGCGTGCGCCCGGACACCATGGCATGTTCGCCGGCCGGCTCCTCGCTGCGCACCGGACCTCGCTCGATTATATAGGCGTAGCGGACCCCTTCCTCGATCGGGGCGTCGCCACCGGCCTCTCGGTCGAGCACGAGCTGATAGCCGGTCTCGCGCAGCAGCGCCAGTTCGAAGCGACGCAGTTCGGGCGCCGGCGGGCTCGGCCGGGCGAGGCGTGCGACGGTGTCGACATAGGCGTCGAACAAGCCGGGATGGGGATCCTCGCGCGCCGAAAGATGCACGACGAGTTCATTCAGATAATAACCGCACAGCAAGGCGCGCCCGCCCAGCAGCGGCTGGCCGCCCTGCCACTCGGCACGCACCAGGGTCTTGACCTCGCCACCGCCGGAATACGCCACCTCCAGCGGCTGGAACCCCATCAGCACGCCGCGCAGCGCCGAATGCGGGCGACGCGCACCCTTGGCGACCACGGCCACGCGCCCGAAGTCGCGCGTGAGCAGTTCGACGATGGAACTGGTCTCGCGCCACGGACGGCTGTGGAGCACCCAGGCAGGCTGGGCGTCGACGCGCTGTCGTGCATTCACGCGACGCGCTCAGTCGTAGCCGAGGCTCTTGAGCGCGCGCTCGTCGTCGGCCCAGCCGCTCTTGACCTTGACCCAGACCTCGAGATAGACGCGCGCATCGAAGAGCTTCTCGAGTTCGACGCGGGCTTCGCTGGAAATACGCTTGAGCTGCTCGCCGTTCTTTCCGATGACCATGGCCTTGTGGCTGGCGCGATCGACGATCACCGCGGCGAAAATGCGACGCAGATTGCCCTCGGTCTCGAACTTCTCGATCTCCACCGCAATGCCGTAGGGCAGCTCGTCGCCGAGCAGGCGGAAGAGCTTCTCGCGCAGGAATTCCGAGGCGAGGAAGCGCTCGCTGCGGTCGGTGATGTCGTCTTCCTCGAATACCGGAGGACCTTCGGGCAGCAGCGCCACGGTGGTGCGCACCAGCGCGTCGACGTTGGCGCCGCGCTCGGCCGACAAGGGCACGATCTCGGTGAATTCGCGCAGGCTGCGCACTTCGTCGATGAAGGGCAGCAGGCGCGTCTTGTCCTTGAGGCGGTCGATCTTGTTGATCACCAGCACGACCTTGGCATGCTCGGGCAGCAGTTCGAGTACCTTGCGGTCGTCTTCGGTAAATCGCCCGGCCTCGATCACGAAGAACACCACGTCGACCTCGGCGAGCGCCATCGTGACGCTTCGGTTCATGGTGCGGTTGAGGGCGTTGCGATGGCGCGTCTGGAAACCCGGCGTATCGACGAACACGAACTGCGCGTCGTCATCGCTGCGGATGCCGGTGACGCGGTGGCGCGTCGTCTGCGCTTTGCGCGAGACAATGCTGATCTTCTGGCCGATGAGCCGGTTGAGCAGCGTGGACTTGCCCACGTTGGGCCGACCGACGATCGCGACGAAGCCGGTTCGAAAGCCCTCAGGTTGTTGCGTGGAAGTGGTCTCGGTCATGCGTTTCCCAATCGTTCTAGGGCGCGTTCGGCGGCCTGCTGCTCGGCCGCACGTCGGCTCGGGCCACGTCCGCTGGCGCTCACCGAAAAGGCTTCGACCGTGCAGCGCACCTCGAATTCCTGGGCATGCGCCTCGCCGCGGACCTGCACCGTCTCATAGGCCGGCAGTGGGGCCTTGCGCGCCTGCAACCATTCCTGCAGGGCGGTCTTGGGGTCTTTGAGTGCGCGCGCCGGATCAATCTCATCGACCAACGGCGCGTAGAGCCGCATCACGACGTCGCGCGCGGCTTCGAAGCCTGCGTCGAGGAAAACCGCCGCGAACACGGCCTCGAGCGCATCGGCGAGAATCGACGGACGGCGATGGCCGCCGCTCTTCATCTCCCCCTCACCGAGTCGCAGCGCATCTCCCAGCTCGAGCCCGGTGGCGACGCGATGCAGGCCCTCCTGGCGCACCAGGGATGCGCGCAAACGCGACAACTCGCCCTCGTGGAGGCCTTCGAAACGCTCGTAGAGCGCGATCGCCGTGACGCAGTTGAGGATGGAATCGCCGAGGAATTCGAGCCGCTCGTTGTTGGGCTGCCCGAAACTGCGGTGGGTCAGCGCCTGTTCGAGCAGCGCGCTGGTACGAAAGCGGTAGCCCAGACGTTGCTGCAACCGGTCCAGATCGTCCCGCGTCACTGCCGGCCGGACGAAGATGAGACGTTGAATTCGAGCAACAGGCTGACGTTGCCGGCCACAGGCACCTTGCGTTCCCAGGCGACGTCGACATAGGTCACCCCGGAGGCGCGGGCGATATTCAGGTCGGTGCCGGTAACACTGACGATGTCGTCCGTGTAGGCGTAGCGCTCGAAGCTGCGGCGCATCTGCGTGGGCGAGGCGCCCGCCGCGCCGTCCGCGGCGATCACGCCGACGATGCGTTGCATCGCGAAGTACTCGTTGAGCGCCGGCACCGTACGGAAGAGCAGGTACAGGCAGAACGCGAGGAAGCTGGCGACGATCAGCGTGCTGATCAGCGTCAGGCCGCGCTGGCGGCGCGCGGTGGAAAAGTTGTCCGGCTTCAATTGAATCCCCCGATCCGCTTCAGATCACCAAAATTGAACCAGATGAAGAAGGCCCGACCGACGATGTTCTCGTCCGGCACGAAGCCCCACATGCGGCTGTCGCTGCTGGCATCGCGGTTGTCACCCATCACAAAGTAATGCCCTTCGGGTACCGTGCAGCTTACACCGGACGAAGTATAGGTACAGTTCTCGCGATACGGAAAATCATTCGGGCTGGACACGTAGGCCGGCGAGTCGCGCTCGATCAGGACCTGGTGCGTCTCGCCCCCGAGTTGCTCGACGAAGCGCGGAGAGTAATACATGCGCTCGGGATGGAGGTATTCGCCGTCCGGCGTCAGCGGCACTTCCTCACCGTTGATGCTCAGCCGCTTGCCGCGATAGACGACCTCATCGCCCGGCACGCCGACCACGCGCTTGATGTAGTCCATCGACGGGTCGCGCGGATAGCGGAACACCATCACATCGCCGCGCTCGGGCGTACCCAGCGGAATGATCTTCTGATTGATGACCGGCAGGCGGATGCCATAGGTGAACTTGTTGACCAGGATGAAGTCGCCCACCAGCAGGGTCGGGATCATCGACCCGGACGGAATCTTGAACGGCTCGACGATGAACGAGCGCAGCGCGAACACGATCAGGATGACCGGGAAGAAACTCGCGCCATACTCGACCCACCACGGGCTGGGCGCGTC
>JACESY010000136.1 GCA_013911595.1 Azoarcus sp. | reverse complement strand
CCATAGGACTTGCCGGCGATGACGAGAGAGTCGTTCATGATGAAAACCTTGGGAGGGAATGCGGGTGCAGGTCGCGCGCGTGCTTCAGCCTCCGCCGACCGCGACGACGATCTCGAGCCGGTCGCCGTCGGCGATCGCGGTCTCGGCATGACGGCCCTTGGGCACGATTTCGCCATTACGCTCGACTGCGACACGCTTGCCCGCGAGCGCACGCTCCTCGAGCAGCGCGAGCACGGTGAGGCCGTCGCGCAGCGACTCGGGCTGACCATTGACGATGACTTGAGCCATGGAACTCATGCAGGTACCTGAAGAAGAACTAATTCTAACATGCGGCCTGACACCGTTTCGACGTTCACGGACGAGCCCGATTGCGCGCCCGACGGCCCGCGACTAGAATGCGCCCTCGCACCATCGCGGGTGTAGTTCAATGGTAGAACGGCAGCTTCCCAAGCGTGCGACTCGAGCCGAGTCGAAGGCTAGCTGTAGCCCCTGTGCCACGCGACCGCGTCGAGCGGTCACCACCATCGCGGTGGGCGCACAGAAACTCAGCCTTTCAAAGGTGTCGTAAGGCACTACACGGCGAAGGCCGTAGAAGTAATTGTCCTGCGCCCCCCGGGGTGACAGGACCCGGAGTTCAGCCTCCGGTAGCCTAGGAACGGTGCGCCACTGGTAACGGTGGGGTGCTAAGCGTTCTGACAATGTAGCCACCTCTAGGGGTACGTCAAACCCCGCGAGGGGTCTGGCGTGAATTCGGGAACTGCACCCGGACTGAGGCGCTAGGCTGGGTTGGATGGTCAACGTAATGTGAACTGTCAATAAACGTCGTCAAGCTGAACGAGCCAACGGCAGTTAGCAACATCGGGCTCTGCCAAAATGGCAAGTGATCGGTTATTCGCCTGCTTGGTGCGGATACGCTGACCTAGCATCACCGGCGGAAAGACAGGACCTTCCCAACTCTGTTACTTTTACGGAACGAGGTAAGCCCTACGCGGAGTCTGGCCAACATGGCAGACAAAGATGGTCGCAAGACCATCCGATTCCATAGAGGGTAGAGGATGGTGGAAAAAGCGAATGCCGGACTGTAATGGTCCGGATAGGGGATGAAACGATCGCCCCGACGTGAAAGCGTGCAGACTTCCACTTGGTGACCTGTCGTAAGATGGGTCTGTAAAATCGCACCCGACGGGGATGACAAACTGTCCCCGTCAGGGCGGCAGTGCGTCTTACCTTTCGGGGATAGGGCGGGTGTAGCTCAATGGTAGAGCTGAAGCTTCCCAAGCTTAAGACGAGGGTTCGATTCCCTTCACCCGCTCCAATCAATCGGAGGTTGATATGGACGCAGCGCATCAAAACTGTGATGTCGCCTTCGCAGCATGGAACTCTTGGCACAGCATTAACTGGCCTGAGGTAAATCATGTTGTCGCGAAGCTACAGATCAGAATTGCGAAAGCAGTAAAAGCAAGGGACTGGCGGAAAGTACGCACCTTGCAACGGCTCCTGACCAACTCCACAAGCGCCAAAGCGCTGGCCGTGAGGCGGGTAACGGAGAACCGTGGTCGAAAAACCCCGGGCGTGGATAACGAAACCTGGGACACCCCAGAAGCGAAGTGGTCAGCGGTGAAGTGCCTCAGCAACAGGGGGTACAAGCCTAGGCCACTACGTCGCATTTACATACCGAAGGCAAATGGTGAGAAACGCCCATTGGGCATACCCACCATGCGGGATCGGGCAATGCAGGCGCTACATCTGCTGGCGCTTGACCCAGTATCGGAATCAACTGCCGATAACCACTCGTACGGCTTCCGCCGAGAACGCTCGACGGCAGATGCCATCGAACAGGTGCGAAACGCACTTGGCCGTAAAGCATCCCCAAAATGGGTGCTTGAGGGGGATATCAAAGGTTGTTTCGACAACATCGGTCACGACTGGCTCGTTGCGAACGTCTGTATGGACAAACGCATCCTCAGGAAGTGGCTGAAAGCTGGGTACATCGAATCAGGGGCACTCTTCCCGACCAGTGCAGGTACGCCACAGGGAGGCATCATTTCCCCAGTGTTGGCTAATATGGCACTCGATGGGTTGCAAAGCGAACTCCAAAAGCTGTTCCGAACAGTCCGGGAGGCTCGCGAAGCAAAAGTGAATCTGGTGCGATATGCGGACGACTTCGTAATCACCGGCAGCTCGAAAGAGTTTCTGGAAGAGCGGGTCAAACCCTTGGTGCGCGCTTTTCTGGCGCAAAGGGGGCTTACGCTGTCGGAAGCGAAAACCAAGGTCACTCACGTGAACGAGGGATTCGACTTTCTCGGCTGGAATGTCAGGTATCACGACCGGATTCTTCTGACTCAACCGTCGAAGAAGAACGTCAAGGCGTTTCTGCGTAAGGTCCGCAGCACATTGCGCGAGATGAGAACGGCTCGGCAACGAGACGTAATCGAAAAGCTCACCCCGGTTATTCGGGGATGGGCGGGATACCATCGCAGTCAGATGGCATCCAGAGCCTTTGGGAAAACTGATCATCGCATCTGGGAGGCGCTGTGGCGTTGGTCCTGCCGAAGACACCCCACCAAGGGCAAACGGTGGATCAAAACGCGGTACTTTCAGCATGTCCGAGGAAGAGAGTGGCGGTTTGTAGCAGAAGGGTTGGCAATGCCGCTCTTGAGTGAGTTCAGAAAACGGACCCACATCAAGATCAAAGGTGATGCCAATCCATACAATCCGACGGACGACGAGTATTTCGCCAAACGGCTTGCCCGAAAGATGGACGAAACGCTCGAAGGCCGGAGGAAGTTGCGTTGGTTATGGTGGTGGCAGGAAGGACTCTGCCCCGTCTGTGATCAGAAGATCACGCAAGAGACGGGGTGGCACTTGCATCACATCGTCAAACGCAGCCAAAGGGGAACAGACAAGACGAACAACCTTGTACTGCTTCACCAAAACTGTCACATGCAACTTCATGTCATGGAAAAAATCGACCCTGCTGGCAACGTTACGCTCAAGTAACGAAGCTTCCGGGTTGCTTGAGCCGTATGCGGGGAAACTCGCACGTACGGTTCTTAGGGGAGGGGGTGGTCGCGAGACCACCTCCTTACCCGCCTGCATACGAGGGTTCGATTCCCTTCACCCGCTCCACCCTGCACGAGGCCGGACTTCCGGCCTTTGTCGTTTCTGCGCTCGGCTGCGACCACCCAGCGGGCGTGCCGGCCATCACAGGGTTCTTGGAACCAACGCCCGCCGAAGTCATCATTGCTCACTGTGCCGCGAGTTGCGACGGCACGTTTCGTCGTGCGCGTCGCATGGCCATCAGGCGGCGTCGCCATGCATACATTGCGGGGAGCGGAAATGAGATTTTCGTGCACGTCCATGATTGCCACAGCCCTTGGCGCCCTGGCCTTCAGCGGTTGCGTCTGGGCGCAGGACACAGACACCGAGCCGTCTTCTTCCGAGCCACGCTACGGTCAGGAAGGCAAGGACGTGGTCTGGGTGCCGACCGCCGACAGCCTGGTCGCGCGCATGCTCGACATGGCGGAGGTGACCCCCGACGACGTGCTCGTCGACCTCGGTTCCGGCGACGGCCGCACGGTGATCGCCGCGGCGCGGCGCGGCGTGCCCTCGCGCGGTATCGAATACAACGCCGATCTGGTGCAGGTGTCGCGTCGCGCCGCGGAGAAGGCCGGGGTGGCCGATCTGGCGCGCTTCGAGGAAGGCGACATCTTCGAGTCCGACTTCTCCGAAGCGACGGTCGTGACGCTGTTCCTGCTGCCCGCGCTGAACCTACGCCTGCGACCCATCCTGCTCGACATGAAGCCGGGCACCCGGGTGGTGTCGAACTCTTTCGACATGGGCGAATGGCAGCCCGACGACATGGTCGAGGTCGAACGCACCGATTGCCAGACCTGGTGCCGCGCCTACAAGTGGGTGGTTCCGGCGAAGGTCGATGGCGCGTGGAAGACGGCCGACGGCGAACTGGCGCTGAGGCAGACCTTCCAGATGCTCGAAGGAACGCTGCGCCGCGGCGGCGACGCGGTCGAACTGCGCGACGCGCGCATGGATGGCACGCAGATCCGTTTCACCGCGGGTGATCGACGCTATGTCGGGCAGGTCGAGGGCGACGCCATGCGTGGCACCATCGACGGCGGTATGCCGTGGAGCGCTAAGCGCTGACGGGTCTGCGTGCGATGCGGGCGGCGAACAGCAGGCCGAGTGTCGCCAGCACCAGCGCCGGCAGCGCGAAGGCCGGCGCATAGCCGTACTGATCGATGATCCATGCATTGAGCGAAACCCCGCCGGCCTGGCCGAGGAACAGGCAGGAGGCGAACAGCGCCACGGCGGTGCCGCGGTGTTCCGGCACCATCTGCGTGGCGTTGAGCTGGAAGGTGTTGTGCAGCATGTAGAAGCCGATGCCCGCCAGCCATGCGGCGGGCAGGGCGAGACTCCAGTGGGGCGCGACGACCAGCAGCAGGAACGCCAGCCCCAGCGCCAGCCCGCCCGACAGCGCCAGCCCGCGCTCACCCAGGCCGGCCACGAAGTGGCGCGCGAAAATCGCATACGACAACCCGCCGATGCCGAACAGCGCCATCAGCGCGCCGGCCTGCGTGAGCGACAGGCCGAAGCGCGTGAACAGGTAGCTCGGCACAAAGGCCAGTCCGCCGAACACCGCCGCCCCTTCGATGCACACGCCCAGCAGGATGAATCGCGCCCAGGGCACGCGGCCGACCGCGGCGAAGCGCTGCAGGAAACCCGAATCGCGGTTCGCGGTGGATGCAGCCGCGTCGATGTCGGGGCTGCGCCACACTTCCGTCACCAGCAGGGTGCCGACGGCGGCGAAGGTCACCAGCATGAACCAGAACGCGCCGCGCCAGCCGGTGAGGTCGGCGAACAGCCCGCCCAGCGCCTGACCGGCGATGACGCCGAAGATCTGCCCGATCAGGAAATACGCTAGCACCGGCTGGCGACGCTCGTAGGGCACGTTGTCGGCGATCCACGCCATCGCCAGCGGAATCGCCGCCGCGCAGGCCATGCCGTTGAGCGTGCGGAAGACCAGCAGCCACGAGAAATCCGTCGCCAGCGCCGAGCCGAGCGCGCCGACACTGCCCGCCAGCACGGCCCACGCGATCACGCGGTACTTGCCGAAGCGATCGCCCAATGGGCCGTAGAGCAACTGGAAGAGCCCGTAGGCGAGCGCGAAGAAGGACACGGCATGCGCAGCCTGCCCCGCGCTCACGGCGAATTCGAGCGCCAGTTGCGGCAGCAGCGGGTCGGCGATGCGCGCCGCCCCCGCGCTGCCGAACGCGGCCAGCGACAGCAAGGTGATGCGGCGGATCAGAGCGCCGTCGCGACCGGCCATACCTGGGTTTGCCGACACGGCCGCGCTAGGCCGACCGCACGTCAGCGCCGCGCATCACGGCGCCAGGCGCTGGTAGGCGCCGCCCCAGAAGATCAGCGGCGCGTGCGTGTCGTCGCGGTCGAAACGCACCACTTCGGAGATGAACACGATGTGATCGCCCCCGGCATGACGCACGACGTTGCGGCATTCGAAACGCGCGCAGCAACCGCGCAGCAGCGGCACGCCGTACATGCCCTCGTCGATTTCCAGGCCGGCGAACTTGTCGTCCGAGCGCGACGCGAACAGGTTGGAAATGTTGTCCTGGTCGGCGGCGAGCACGTTCACCGAGTAGTATTCGCAGGATTCGAAAATCGGCGCGCACGGCAGGGTGGCCACCAGGCTCCAGACGATGAGCGGCGGATCGAGCGAGACCGAATTGAAGGAATTGACGGTCAGGCCGATCGGCTGGCCATCGGGGGCACGCGTTGCGACCACCGTGATGCCGGTGGCGAACGTGCCGAGAGCGTCGCGGAACTCACGTGTGAACGCTTCGTGGGAAATTGGGGTTTGGGACATGTATGAAGCCGGAAGACTGACCAGGAGGCTTCGCAGACCGGCGTGTGCAGCGAAAGGTTCAGCGATTATCC
The DNA here is from genome assembly GCA_013911595.1 of Azoarcus sp. Classification (GTDB taxonomy): domain Bacteria; phylum Pseudomonadota; class Gammaproteobacteria; order Burkholderiales; family Rhodocyclaceae; genus Pseudazoarcus. The sequence continues at coordinate 776 of JACESY010000136.1, read as the reverse complement.
CAGCGTTGTGCGCTGCGGTCGACCGCTTCCACAAATGAGTCTGCACGCCGACTTCGCCGAACACCTGCTGGCCTGGCATGCCGACCACGGCCGTCACGACCTGCCGTGGCAGGCCACACGCGACCCTTACCGCGTGTGGCTGTCCGAAATCATGCTGCAGCAGACGCGTGTAGAGACAGTGATTCCCTATTTCGCGCGCTTTCTCGAACGCTTTCCGGACATCGCCACGCTGGCCGCCGCAGAGCAGGCCGAAGTGCTCGCGCTGTGGAGCGGGCTGGGCTATTACGCCCGCGCACGCAACCTGCACCGCGCCGCGCAGGTCGTCGTCGAGACGCACGACGGGTGTTTTCCGCAGCGCGCCATCGACATCGCCGAACTGCCCGGCATCGGCCGCTCCACAGCCGCGGCGATCGCCGCCTTCTGCTTCGGCGAGCGTGTCCCCATCCTCGACGGCAACGTCAAGCGCGTGCTGTGCCGCGCCTTCGGCGTCGACGGCTTTCCGGGCGAAGCCGCGGTAGAGCGCCGACTGTGGGCGCTGGCCGCAGGCCTGCTGCCCGAAACGCACGTGGGCGACTACATCCAGGCGCAGATGGATCTGGGTGCGACAGTGTGCACACGCAGCCGCCCGGTTTGTTCGCGCTGCCCGCTGGCCGGCGACTGCGTCGCGCTGGCGACCGGGCAGGTCGCACAACTGCCGCAACCGCGCCCGAAGAAGGCGATCCCGCAGCGCCACACACGGGTCGCGGTCATCGAACACGCAGGGCACGTGCTGATGC
>JACESY010000135.1 GCA_013911595.1 Azoarcus sp. | reverse complement strand
GGCATGATCTTCGGCGCGGGTTTTCCGCCCTTCACCGGCGGGCCGCTGCATGCCGAGGCGCGACGGCAATTGACCGAAATCGAAATCGAAACCGAAGATCAGGAAGACGTTTTCCCATGACCCATGCGCATCACCCGCCGAAGCCTTCGCACGAGACGCTGCCCGCGACCCTGCCCGTCGGGTGCATGCCGGAACTGCGCATGATGACCATGCCGGCCGACGCCAACCCGGCCGGCGACGTGTTCGGCGGCTGGATCATGGCGCAGGTCGACATCGCCGGCTCGATTCCGGCGCACCGTCTGGCGCGCGGTCGCGTGGTCACCGTGGCGGTCAACGCCTTCACCTTTCGCGAACCGGTCTCGGTGGGTGATCTGGTGAGCTTCTACGCCGAAGTCGTGCGCGTCGGCCGCTCGTCGATCACCGTCGATGTGGAGGTGTTCGCCGAGCGCGATCCGAGCGCACCCAAAGTGGTCAAGGTGACCGAGGCGACGCTGACCTACGTCGCGCTCGACGAGGAAGGCAACAAGCGTTTGGTCCATCCGGACGGTGCGTCCGGGTAGCGGGCGCAGGGGACAGGCATGAGCCATTTCATCGTACGCAGGGTGGCAGTGCTCGGCGCCGGCGTGATGGGCGCGCAGATCGCCGCGCACTGCGCCAATGCCGGGCTCGAGGTGGTGCTCTTCGACCTGCCTGGGGAGCATGGCGGCAGTGCCGCGGCCGAGCAGGCGATCGCCCGGCTCGACGCGCAGCGTCCGGTGCCACTGGCCACGCCGTGCCACGCGCGTGCCATTCATGCGGCCAACTACGACGACGATCTGGCGCGGCTGGGCGAGTGCGAACTGGTCGTCGAGGCCATCGCCGAACGTGTCGAGCTCAAGCGTGCGCTGTTCGATCGTGTCGCGCCATTTCTGCGCCACGACGTAGTGTTCGCGACCAACACCTCGGGGCTGTCCGTGCGTGAGCTGTCCGACGCGCTGCCGGCACCGCTGCGCGCCCGCTTTTGCGGCGTGCATTTTTTCAATCCGCCGCGCTACATGGCGCTGGTCGAGCTGATTGCCGGGCCCGACACCGAGCCCGCGCTGCTCGACCGGCTCGAGTCGTGGCTGACCACGCGGCTGGGCAAGAGCGTGGTGCGCGCGCGCGACACGCCCAACTTCATTGCCAACCGCATCGGCGTGTTCGCGATGCTCGCGGTGATGCATCACACGGCACGCCTCGGGCTGGGCTTCGACGAGGCCGACGCGCTCACCGGGCCTGCCATCGGCCGGCCGCGCAGTGCGACCTTCCGCACGGCCGATGTGGTGGGCCTGGATACCCTGTCGCATGTCGTCGCTACCTTGCGCGATCGCCTGCCCGAGGACCCCTGGCATGCCTGGTTCGGCGAGCCCGAGTGGCTCACGCGCCTGGTTGCGCGCGGCGCGCTCGGCGCCAAGAGTGGTGAGGGCGTATATCGCAGGGACGGCCCGCGCATTCTCGTACTCGACGGTGATGCTTATCGTGAAAGCGGCGCTCGCATTGCGCCCGAGGTCGCCGACATCCTCGTCGAGCGCGACCCTGCGCAACGCTTCAAGCGCTTGCGCGCGAGCACACATCCGCAGGCGGAGCTATTGTGGGCGAGCTTCCGTGATCTGTTCCACTACGCGGCGAACCATCTTGCCGATATCGCCGACAACGCGCGCGAGGTCGACCTGGCCATGCGCTGGGGCTTCGGCTGGGCACAGGGACCGTTCGAGACTTGGCAGGCGGCCGGTTGGCGCGCCGTGGCCGATGCGATCGAGGCGGACGTCGAGGCCGGGCGCGCGATGGCCGACGTTCCGCTGCCCGACTGGGTTGCCATGCGCGAGAGGGTGCACGAGACGGCCGGTTCCTGGAGCGCGTCGGACCGGCGGCTGCATCCGCGTGCCGCGCTCGCCGTCTATGTGCGCCAGCCGACGCTCGAGCGGGTGTACGGCGAGCACGCGCCGGAACACGGCGACGAGCTGTGGCGCAATGCCGGGCTGCGCCTGTGGCGCCGGCCGGATCTGGATCCGCGCGTGGGCATCGTGTCGTTTACGACCCGCGCCCACGTGATCGGCGAGGAGGTGCTCGACGGGCTCGCCGAGGCGCTCGCGCGCGCCGCGCGCGAGCTCGATGCGCTGGTGATCTGGCACGAGCCGCCGTTCACGTTGGGCGCTGATCTCGCGCTGGTGCTCGAAGCTTGTGAGGCGCTCGATTACGCGCGACTCGAACGGATGCTCGAGCGCTTCCAGCACACCTCGCTGGCGATCCGCTCATGCGCGGTGCCGGTGGTCGCCGCCGCGCACGGCATGGCGCTGGGCGGAGGGTGCGAATTCCTGATGCACGCGGCGCATCGCGTATTCGCGTTCGAATCCCAGGTCGGTCTGGTCGAATCCGGCGTGGGCCTGATCCCCGCCGGGGGCGGCTCGACAGCGCTGGCTGTCAGGGCCGACCGGCTGGCGCGCCTGACGCGATCGGGCGAGCCGTTTGCGTTTGTCGAGCACGCCTTCGCGCAGATCGTGCGCGCGGCCGTGTCGACCAGCGCACCCCATGCGCTGGAACTCGGTTATGCGCGCGAGGCCGACGACATCGTGATGCATCCGCGCGAGTTGCTGTACGTGGCGATCGTGCGTGCGCGCAGTCTCGCCGACGCCGGCTGGCATGCGCCATTGGCGCCACGCGACATCGTGGTGGCCGGGCGTGAGGGCATTGCCAGACTGGAGGCGGGGCTGGATGGTCCGAGCGCGAGCGAGCGGATGTCCGCACACGACCGTCGTGTGGCTCGCGCCGCGGCGGTGGCGTTGTGCGGCGGAGAAGTCGCAGGCGGTGCGCAAGTCTCCGAGGACGAACTGCTCGCGCTCGAGCGCGAGCAGTTCATGGCGCTGCTTGCCACGCCCGAGACGCAGGCGCGCATCCGCCACACGCTCGACACCGGCAAGCCGCTGCGCAACTGAGCGGCGAGCCGGGTGCCGAGCATCAGCCGGCCGGCGGCACCGTGCTCTTGAAGCTGTCGCGTTCAAACATGCGCTCGACCAGGGCGGTCAGCGCCGGCCTGCCGTCGCGCCAGTCCACGTGCGGTACGCGCAGTTCGATGAAGCCGGCGGTCACCGCCGCGGCGATGTCACCGATGCTCATGTGATCGCCGTGCAGCCAGGTGCGCCCGCTGGCCAGTTGCTCGAGGCGGTCGAGCCCGCGTTCGATCTTCTGCAACTGGCGACCAATCACGTCTTCGCTGCGCTTGTCTTCCGGGCGGCGACCTTCGAGCACGATCGCGACGGTCGCGTCCGTGATGCCGTCGGCCAGCCCTTCGAGCTGGCGTACGCGCACGGCTTCGCGTGCATCTGCCGGGATCAGGCGTGGATCCTCGCCCAGAGTCTCTAGCCAGGCGACGATCACGGGCGAGTCGAAGAAGGTCTCGCCGTCGTCGGTGATCAGCACCGGCACCTTGCCCAGCGGGTTGACCTCGGGCACGGTGCTGGTCGGTTCCCAGGGAGAGTCGACGACGAGTTCGAAGGGAATGTTCTTCTCGGCCAGTGCGATACGCACCTTGCGTGCGTACGGGCTGGTCGGCGTGGCGACGAGTTTCATGAATGCTCTCCGTTGACGGTTGCTTGCGGCTTGGTTCTTCCAGCGTAAACGATGGAGACGGGAATGCCGAGCGGGCTGGAGTCTCTCCCGCTCTCGACACCCCTACAGCGGTGCCCAGCTGCCCTCGATGATGCGGCGCAATACGTGAAGCTTGCCGCCGAAGAAGTGGTCGGCACCGGGTACGACCGACACGGGCAAGTCCTGTTCGCCGGCCCAGTCGAACAGGTTCTGCAGCGAGCAGGTGTTGTCCTTCTCGCCGTGGATCAGCAGCGTCTGGGCACCGTCGGGCAGATGCTCGGTGTCGTAATAGCGGTCTGCACCGATCATTTCGCCGCACGGCGTGCCCACCAGCACGATGCGCCCCGGCGGCGTCGGCGAGCCGCCCAAGCGTTTGGACACGCAGCTCTGCACGTAGGCGCCGAACGAGAAGCCGGCCAGCGCCAGCGGCAGCGAGCCCCAGCGCGACTGCGCCCATGCGATGACCGAAAGCATGTCCTCGGTCTCTCCGTTGCCCTCGTCGTGGGCGCCTTCGCTGGCACCGACGCCACGGAAATTGGGACGGATCGTAGCGTAGTTGAGGTCACGCATCGTGCGTGCAAGCGTGTGCGCGACCTTGTTGGTGTTGGTGCCGGAAAACAGCGGGTGCGGGTGGCAGACCAGCGCGATGCCGCGCACTTCGTGGGGCAGGTCGAGAAGCGCGTCGATCGCGCCGGCCGGGCCGCGCAGTTCGATCTGCTCGGTCGGGATGGGACGGGCCATCAGGAATCTCCAAGTTTCAGTCGTTTCACGATGCGGCCATGGACGAGATGCTCGTCGACGATCTCGTCGATGTCCTCGCGATCTATATAGGTGTACCAGACGTTGTCCGGATAGACGACCAGCACCGGACCCTCGTCACAGCGGTCGAGGCAGCCGGCCTTGTTGATGCGCACCTTGCCGCGACCCTTGAGGCCCAACTCGCGGATGCGGTCCTTGGCGTAGGCCTGCATGTCGGCAGAGTGGTGGTCGTTGCAGCAGGACTCGCCCTCGGCGCGCTGGTTGCAGCAGAAGAACACATGGTGGCGGAAATAGCTCATCGGATGCTCCGTCCGGCCGCTTCGGCGACCGGGACAAAGATCCGATTATAACGGGCGCGCCGCGCTCAGCTTTCGTGCAGGTGTTCGCCGCGCCACAGTCCGAGCGCCGAAAGATAGGCCAGCGCGATGAATGGCCACGCGCCGGAGACCACGCGCACCAGGCCGTGGAAGTTCTGGAAATTGCCGGTGATCAGCCGCTGCGTGCCCGTCAGATAGGGATTCTCCGGGATCAGGTTGGCGAGCGTTGCGGCGCCCAGCAGGGCCATGCCTGCGATCGCGTGCTGATGCACGCGCGGCAGCCACAGCGCCAGCGCGAGCAACGCGGTGCCGATCAGGATGCCGTTGCGCGTGCCCGGCGTAAGCCAAAGCATCGGGTCGCCCGGAACGTAGAATATCCACGACGCGCCTGCTTTGGCCGCGATGCCCAGCGCCAGGATCAGCAGAATCGGCCAGGCGCGCGTGCGCTGCATCATGCAACGTGCGAACAGACCGATTGCCAGCAGGCCGCAGGCGACGATGGCCGCTTCGAGCGCGATGAAAGGGCGCGGCTGGAAGGGCATCGGCGTGGGCAGTCCGAGCAGGCGGCGCAGGTCGCCCGCGCCGAACAGCGAGCTGTCGGGCATGAACTGGGCGAGCAGCCACAGCGCGATCAGCACCAGCCCCAGATCGCCCGTGCGCCCGGGTACGACGCTGTTTGCGCGCCAACCCAGCAGACCGCCGCCGCGCTCGAACAGTCTGCGCCCGCACAGGCCGCCGGCGGCCGCGCCGATCAGTGCGCCGAGCGCGTTGCAGCCCAGATCGACGTTGCTGGAAATTCGGCTCGGGAGAAAATTCTGTGCGGTCTCGATCGACAAGCTCAGCAGCGCGCCGAGCAGCGTCGCCAGCAGCACTGCGGTGACGATCGAAAACCGGCGCGGCAGCGCCGGCACCAGCACGAAGCCCAGTGGTACGTAGCCGAGAACGTTGACCGCCAGATCCTCGGCACGTACGTACTTCGGCCACGGCGAAACAAGATAGTCGAACAGCGGCAGGCCGCTGTCCTGCCAGCCGGAGAACGGGTACAGACAGGCCCACGCGATGAGCAACGCACAGCACGCCGTGAGATATTTCGGCAGCGGCGGGCTCATGCGGCTCCCATGTCAGCGTGCCGTGTGATGCGTGGCGGCGGCTGCGTGATGATGGCCGGCGTGCGGGCGATGGTGAGTCGGTTGTCCGGCATAGCCGCCAACGATCATGCCGATGGCGCTGACGACGAGACCGTAGAGTTGCGGCTCGACGTCGCCTTCGGGCACGAACAGCTCCAGCACCAGCCAGGTGCCAATACCCAGTACGACCGCAAGTGTCGCCCCGAGGTTGTTGGCGCGCTTCCAGAACAGGCCGGCGACCAACGGTACGAAGGCACCGGCCAGCGTTACGCGGTAGGCGCTCTCGACCATGTGGTGGATGGTCGCCGTCGTCGACACCGCGTACAGCGCGACCATTGCACAGAATGCGCACACGGCCAGGCGCGTGGTCAGCAGAAGCTGGCGGTCGGTCATGGAGGGCCAGAAGCCGCGCACGATGTTCTCCGAGAAGGTCACCGAGGGCGCCAGCAGCGTGCCCGAGGCGGTACTCATGATCACCGAGATCAGCGCACCGAAGAACACCACCTGTGCGGTGAACGGCATGTAGCCGACGATCAGGTTGGGCAGGATGAGTTGCGAATCCTCATTCATGAAGCGCTCGACCATCGCCGGGTCGATCAGCGTGGCCGAATAGGCGAGGAACAGCGGTACGGCCGCGAAGAAGAAGTAGGAGATGCCGCCGATGGTGGTGCCCCACACCGCGATCTTCTCGTTCCTTGCGGCGTTGACGCGTTGGAACACGTCCTGCTGCGGGATCGAGCCCAGCGCCATGGTCAGCAGCGCGGCGATCCAGGCGAGCATGTCGAGCGCGTCTAGCGTGGGCAGGAACTCGAATTTGCCCTCACTCGCGGCGCGCGCGATCACCGTGTCGAAGCCGCCCGCCATATCACCGGCCAGCCAGGTGACGTAGAGCAGGCCGAGGATGATCACGATCATCTGTACGAAGGTCGTCAGCGCCACCGACCACATGCCGCCGAACAGCGTGTAGACCAGCACCACGCCGGCGCCGATGAACACGCCCTGGTTGATCGTCACGAGCCCGTCAGAGAGCACGT
>JACESY010000134.1 GCA_013911595.1 Azoarcus sp. | reverse complement strand
CGCCGATCCTGGCGATGTGCTTGCGCTCGATGCCCGGCGCAGGCGCCTCTTCGATGACCTTCTGGTGACGTCGTTGCATCGAGCAGTCGCGCTCGCCCAGATGTACGGCGTTGCCGTGTTCGTCGGCCAGTACCTGGATCTCGACGTGACGCGGGTTCTCGAGGAACTTCTCCATGTACACCGTGGGGTTGCCGAAGGCCGCGCCGGCTTCCGACTGGGTCATGCTCACGGCGCCCAGCAGGGCCGCTTCGGTGTGCACGACGCGCATGCCGCGTCCGCCCCCGCCTCCGGCGGCCTTGATGATGACCGGGTAGCCGATGTCGTGGGCAATGCGCAGGATTTCCTGCGGATCTTCCGGCAGCGCCCCTTCAGAGCCCGGCACGCAGGGCACGCCGGCGGCTTTCATGGTGTGCTTGGCGCTGACCTTGTCGCCCATCAGGCGGATGGTCTCGGCGCGTGGGCCGATGAACACGAAGCCGGACTGATCGACACGCTCGGCGAAGTCGGCGTTTTCCGACAGGAAGCCGTAGCCCGGGTGGATGGCTTCGGCATCGGTGACTTCGGCCGCCGAGATCAGCGCCGGGATGTGCAGGTAACTCAGCGCGGATGACGCGGGGCCGATGCATACCGACTCGTCGGCGAGCTTGACGTACTTGGCCTCGGTGTCGGCCTCCGAATGCACGGCGACGGTGCGGATGCCCAGCTCGCGGCAGGCGCGCAGGATGCGGAGAGCAATTTCACCGCGGTTCGCGATCAATATCTTTTCAAACATGTGGGTGCTCCGCGGTGAAATCGCTCTTGTGGCCTGCGGCCACTGCGCAATGTGGCTGCGCCGCTGCGCGGCCTGCCGGCCGCTGGTCCCCGCGGTTCGCGATCAATATCTTTTCAAACATGTCTGCGCTCAGCCGATCACGAACAGCGGCTGGCCGTACTCGACCGGTTGCCCGTTCTCGACGAGGATGGCCTTGACCACGCCTTCGACGTCGGACTCGATCTCGTTCATCAGTTTCATCGCCTCGATCAGGCACAGGCGCTCGCCGACCGAAACGCTCTGCCCGATGTCCACGAAGGGCTTGGAGCCCGGCGCGGAGGCACGGTAGAAGCTGCCGACCATCGGCGACTTGACGACATGGCCGGCCGGCAGAGCGTCGGCCGTGTCGGCGCGCTCGGCGCCCGGCGCCTCGGCGGGGGCCGGGGCGGGGCTTGCCGCGGGCGCGGCGGTGACGTAGCTCACCGCCTGTGAAGCCGGCAACTGCTTGGCGATACGGACCTTCTCTTCACCTTCGGTCACCTCGAGTTCCGAGATGCCGGACTCCTGGACGAGGTCGATCAGTTTCTTGAGTTTGCGCAAATCCATGCTTGTCTCCGGAATGGGCCGATCCGCGCGGTGCGCGCAGACTGACCGGGGAAATGAGGTCTAACGGTCTCTGAGGCGCAACAGCGCGAATTCGAGTGCGGCCAGGTAGCCATAGGCTCCGAGTCCGCAGATCACGCCAGCGGCGCGATCGGAGAAATACGAGTGATGGCGGAACGGCTCGCGCGCATGGATGTTCGACAGGTGAACTTCCACGTAGGGGATGTCGACCGCGGCGAGCGCGTCGCGCAGCGCGACGCTGGTGTGCGTATAGCCGGCCGGGTTGATGACGATGAAGTCGATCTCCTCGGAGGCCGCGGCCTGGACCCGGTCAATGAGCTGACCTTCGTGATTGCTCTGGAAGGTTTCGAGCACGATGCCCTCGGCCTGGGCGCGCGCTTCCATCGCCTGATGGATGTCGGACAGCGTGGTCAGGCCGTAATGATCCGGCTCGCGTGTGCCGAGCAGGTTCAGGTTGGGGCCGTGCAATGCCAGTACGCGGCCCTTGGGCGGCGGTGGCGATTCGGTCTCTTTCTTGCGTTTTGCACTCATGATGCAGGCGAGTTTGCCGCAAATCGCTGCATGCTGTCCAGCGTTGAAACGCTGGGCAGCATGCATCATGGGTGAAGCAGGCCCTCGATGCGCTCGACCAGTTCGTCTTCGCTGAGTGTGCCCAGCGTGACGTCGGCGACCTCGCCTTCGCGGTCCAGGATGACCGTGAAGGGCAGGGCGCGGGCGGTGTTTCCGAAGGCCTCGGCCAGCGCCAGAGTGTCGCTTGCGCCAACCAGCAGCGGGTAGGGTACATCGAAGCGTTCGCGGAAGTCGCGCACGTTCTCGGCCGAGTCGATCGACAGGCCGACAAACTGGACCGGCGCGTCCTTGTAACGTCTTGCGACCTCGGCGAATTCCGGAATCTCCTTGATGCACGGAGGGCACCAGGTGGCCCAGAAATTGGCGACGAGTACGCGGCCGCTCCATTCCGACACAGCATGGCTGAGGCCGTCGGCGTCGGGCAGTGTGGTAGCGAGCAGGCGCTGCGCTGCGTCCGGCGCGACGCCGTCGGCTACGCCCGCCGGGCGGTTCACTGCCTGGCCGGCATACAGGCCGGCCACGGCGGCAGCCGCGGCGACGGCGAGTACGATCAGAATGCGTAGCAAGGGCTTCATTCGTCGTGCTCCGATGCTTGTTCGAGCAAGGCCTCGACCGCGGCGCGACGCGCGCGTTCCGTGCCACGCCGCGGGTTTCGCTCGCCGATGCGCTCGTGCAACGTCAGGCGCACCGGCACCTCCGCCCAGTCCAGGCTGAGGATGGCCTCGGGCGTGTACGTGGTGACCCGGCGCGGTTCACGATGTTCGTAGGCGATGTCGCGGTTGAGCAGAAAGATCTCCACGTCCTTGGCGCTTTCCGGAAACAGTTCGATGTCCACCTCGGAATAGCGTCCGGCCGTGCCGTCGAGCACGCCGCCGGTCAGGTAGGGACGAAACTCTTCGAGCAGCGTCATGACCTCGACTGCGACTTCGCGCATGGCGCGAATGCGCTCATCCTGCTCGTCGTCCTGGTAGAGCGCCTGCCAGGCGCGCAGTTCGGCCTCGACCTCGGCGTTGTTCGGCAGGGCCTCGGTCACGGATACGCCGAGCTGGCGCGCCGCCTTGCGCTTGGCGAAACCGAAGTCGCTGATACCGTCTTCGGCCATCATGCGGGCGGCCAGCGCGGCGATCTCGCGGCGGATCTGGGAGCCTCGGGAAGGATGAGTTCTATGGCGCATGATGCGGGCGCGAGAGACCGGGTGCGTCGGGTAGAATGCGCCGATTCTACACGGGCCGGCCGTTGCCTGCCGGCGCTCCCGGAGAACGAATGCACATCCACATTCTCGGCATCTGCGGCACCTTCATGGGCGGGGTGGCCTTGCTTGCACGCGAGGCCGGTCATACCGTGACCGGATGCGATGCCAACGTTTATCCGCCAATGAGCACCCAGCTCGAGGCGCAGGGCATCGGCCTGATCGAAGGTTGGGATGCGGCGCAGGCCGACCTCGGCGCGGACGTCTTCGTCATCGGCAACGCGGTTTCGCGCGGCAATGCGCTGCTTGAGGAAATCCTCGATCGCGGCCTGCCCTACGTATCCGGCCCGCAGTGGCTGGCCGAGCACGTGCTCGGCGGTCGCTGGGTGCTGGCGGTGGCCGGTACCCACGGCAAGACGACGACCAGCTCGATGCTTGCGTGGATGCTCGAACATGCCGGGCTGGCGCCGGGTTTTCTGATTGGCGGCGTGCCGGGCAACTTCGGCGTGTCGGCCCGTCTGGGTGAAACACCGTTCTTCGTGATCGAGGCCGACGAATACGACACGGCTTTCTGCGACAAGCGCTCGAAGTTCGTGCACTACCGTCCGCGCACGGTGATCCTGAACAATCTGGAGTTCGATCACGCCGACATTTTCGCCGATCTGGGAGCGATCGAGACGCAGTTCCATCATCTCGTGCGGACCGTGCCGCGCTCGGGGCGCATCCTCGTCAACACCGCCGAGGCCAGTCTCGAGCGCGTGCTCGGGCGCGGATGCTGGTCGCAGATCGAGGGTTTCGGTGACGGTGGCGCGTGGACGGTCGAGGGCGAGGGGGCGGACCGTGCGCGATTTTCTCTGGACGGCGAGGCGCTGGGAGGGGCGCGCATGTCTCTCCCGGGCAGCCACAACCGGCTCAATGCGCTCGCAGCCATCGCCGCGGCGCGTCATGTGGGCGTCACGCCGGCCGTCGCGATCAAGGCGCTGGACGGCTTTGCCGGGGTGCGCCGGCGCATGGAGGTGCGTGGCGTGGCCGGCGGGGTGACGGTCTATGACGATTTCGCCCATCACCCGACCGCGATTGCGCTGACCATCGAGGGGCTACGGCGCAGCGTGACCTCGGGCCGCATCCTCGCCGTGCTCGAGCCGCGCTCGAACACGATGAAGCAGGGAGCCATGAAGGCGCGGCTGCCCGAGGCACTCGCTCAGGCCGATGCGGTGTTCTGCTACGCGAACGCCTTGGGCTGGGATGTGGGCGAGGCGTTGGCGCCGCTGGGTGCGCGGCTGGCCGGGGTGTTCGACGATCTCGAGGCGCTGGTCGCTGCGCTCGCGCATGAGGCGCGGGCGGGAGACCACGTGCTGGTGATGAGCAACGGCGGCTTCGGAGGCGTGCATCAGCGCCTGCTCGCCGCTCTGGCCCGCTGAGGCGGGGCACGCGACGAGCGGGCGGGCCGCTTATTTGGCCGGCTTGCTCTTCTCTGCCTCGCGGTCGAGCCGGGCGGCTTCTTCGTCGCTGACGATCTCGAACACGCGCACGACCTTTTGCACGCCCTTGGTGGTGCGTGCCACATCGGTCGCGGCCGCGGCTTCCGATTGTTTCACGATGCCCATCAGGAAGACCGTGGCTGCTTCGGTGACGACCTTGATGTGACGGGCCGAGACGCGCTTCTCGTCGACCAGCCGGGCCTTGACCATCGAGGTGAGCATCGCGTCGTTGCTGCGCTCGGACAGGGTGCTCAGCCCGGCGACCTGGATCTCGTTGGCGATGCCCGCGACGTTTTCCACCTCGGCGGCGATGCGTTCGGCCTCGGCGCGCATCGCGCTGTAGGGCACCTGGCCGGTGAGCAGCACGTTGCGGTTGTACGAGGTCACCGAGATATTGACCGCGTCGCCGAAGCGATCGCGCAGGCGCCGACGGGCGCGCCACTCGATGCTCTCGTCCTCGACGTAGGCACCGGAGGTGCGGCGGTCGTTGTATACGATCACGGCACCGGCGGCGGCGCCACCTGCCATGATCGGAAGGCAGCCCTGCAGCGCCGGCAACGACGCCGCAGCCGCCAGCGCGAGCAGTGCCCGGCGGCGACCTTGCGAAGGATTCTCCGGATTCATTCCTCGACTCCAAGCAAAAGACAATCAATTCCGTCGCACAGGCAGTGCAGCACGACGAGGTGAACTTCCTGGATGCGCGCCGTGCGATCGGATGGCACGCAGATGTGGATGTCGTTGGGGCCGAGCGCCTCGGTCATCCGGCCGCCGCCCTTGCCGGTGAGTGCGACCACGCGCAGATCGCGCTCGTGCGCGGCGCGGATTGCCTCGATCACGTTGGGCGAGTTGCCACTGGTCGAAATCGCCAGCAGTACGTCGCCGGGCTGGCCGAGCGCCTGTACCTGTTTCGAGAAGACCTGCACATAGTCGTAATCGTTCGCGATCGAGGTCAGCGTTGAGCTGTCCGTGGTCAGCGCGATCGCCGCAAGCGGCGGGCGTTCCATTTCGAAGCGGTTGACCAGTTCGGCGGCGAAGTGTTGCGAGTCGGCCGCCGATCCGCCGTTGCCGCAGGCGAGGATCTTGCCGTTGGCGAGCAGGGCCTGGGTCATCATGTCAATCGCGCCGGCGATGGGCGCGGCGAGCGCGTCGCGTGCCTGCTGCTTGACGCGAGCGCTGTCGTCGAACTGGCGGGAGATACGGTTGATGAGGTCCATGTGCAGGCTGCGGGCACCGTCGTTGAGGGAGGCGAAAGTCTAGCATGGGCGCGGTGCGCCCCTTTCGACACGACGAGTATGCCAAGCCCTTCCGCGCGGGCATCGGGCTCTTACACGAAGTTACCTTGCGTCGGCGTCGAAAGCCGCGCGAATCCATTCGACAGCGTGCGCATCCAGCGACCCGAGCATCACCACATCGAAACGCATCGGTCGGTGCGCATGGGCGCGGCCTGCGCCAGCGAGCCACCAGCGTGCGGCATGGATGACGCGTGTGCGTTTGCTCGCGGTAATGCTGTCGGCGGCCGAACCGAAGCGGCCCGGCGCGCGCAGACGCACCTCGACGAACACCAGGGTCGCGCCGTCGCGGCAGACCAGATCGATCTCGCCGCGCCGGCAGCGCACGCGCCGCGCCAGCGTGCGCAGCCCGTGGGTGGCCAGGTGCGATTCCGCGAGCGCCTCGGCCGCCAGCCCCCGCGCTTGCGCCGCGGTGCCGCCGGGCCCGACAATGGTCGCCCCTTCCGGTGCCGGATCCTTTTTCATGCGCGATGTCGCGAGCTTTCTCTCCAGTACGCCGTCATTGTATGTGGTGGCCACCCCGATCGGCCACCTGGCCGACATCGGCGCGCGTGCCCTGGGCGTGCTGCGCGAGGTCGACGCGATTGCCGCCGAGGACACGCGTCACAGCCTGCGTCTGCTCGATGCTCACGGCATCCGCACGCCGCTGTTCGCTTTGCACGAGCATAACGAGCAGACCGCGGCCTCGCGCGTGATCGCGATGCTGGCCGAGGGCCGGCACGTCGCGCTGGTCAGCGACGCCGGCACGCCGGGCGTGTCCGATCCCGGCGCGCGTGCCGTGGCCCGAGTGCACGCAGCGGGTCATCCGGTCGTGCCCGTACCCGGCGCGTGCGCGGCGATCGCCGCGCTGTCGGCCTCCGGTCTGGGTGAGTCGGGCTTTCGCTTTGCCGGTTTCCTGCCGCCCAAGTCCGCCGCCCGGCGCACCGCGCTCGCTGCGCTC
>JACESY010000133.1 GCA_013911595.1 Azoarcus sp. | reverse complement strand
CCTTCAGGGCGAAGCCGTTGCCATCCGGGTAGCGCGCGACCTCGGCCAGCGCGGCGCTCGCCGCGTCGCGCGCGGCCGGCCCCATGCAAAGCGGGTTCTCGTTGGAGGCGAGCTTGACGATGTCGCGCTCGGCCAGCGCCATCTCGCGTGCGAGTTCCGAGATCGGCTTGCCAGGCTGATAGGGAGAAATCGCGCGGATGTTGTCGGGGGCCTGCACGACGATGTCGTGCTCACCGTGAATGTCCTGACGGGGCATTCGATTCACCTCGGATTTGCGATGAAGTTCAGATCACCGCGACGGGATAGGAGCCGAGAATCTTGACGAAGGACGCACGCTCGACCAGTTCGGCAAGCGCCGCGGCCACCGGAGGATCGGCCTGATGACCTTCCAGATCGACGTAGAAGACGTATTCCCACATGCCACCGCGCGCCGGGCGCGACTGCAGCTTGCTCATGCTAACGCCATGGCGCGCGAACGGCTCAAGCAGCCCATGCACCGCGCCGGGCCGATTCGGCGCCGAACACACCAGCGAAGTGCGGTCCTGCCCGGAAACACCCGAATCGTGCTGCGCGATCACGACAAAGCGCGTGGTGTTGCGCGGGTCATCCTCGATGTTGGCGGCGAGTATGCGCAGATCGTAAAGCTCGGCCGCCGCTTCGGCGCCGATCGCCGCCGCACCGTCCTCGCCGGAGGCCAGGCGTGCCGCCTCGGCGTTGCTCGCCACCGCCACGCGCGGCAGCGTGCGCAAATTGCGGTCGAGCCACTCATGACACTGCGCCAGCGACTGCGCATGCGAGTACACCTTGGTGACCGCGCCCAGATCGGGCGCGCGCGACATCAGATTCTGGTGGATGCGCAGCCTGACTTCGCCGCAGATCTTGAGCGGCGATGCGAGCAGCAGATCCAGCGTGCGGCCGATCACCCCCTCGGTGGAGTTCTCGACCGGCACGATGCCGTAATCGGCATTGCCCGCCTCGACCGCGCGGAACACGTCGTCGATTGCGGCCAGCGCGCTGAAGGCCGGGGCCGCGCCGAAATGCTTGCGCGCCGCACTTTCGGTAAAGGTGCCGGCAGGGCCCAGATAGGCCACGCGCAGCGGCTGCTCCAGCGCCAGACAGGCGGACATGATCTCGCGGAAGATTCGCTGCACGGCATGATCGGGCAGCGGCCCCGGATTCTCGTCGGCGAGGCGGCGCAGCACCTGGGCCTCGCGCTCGGCGCGATACAGATTGCCCTGCTTGATCTCGCCCACGCGCTGCGCGCAGCGCGCCCGCTCGGACAGCCGCGCGAGGATCTCGGCGTCGAGCCGGTCGATCTGGTCGCGAATCTTCTGCAGTTCGTCGCTCATCGGCGTTCCCCGGATTTCAGCCGCGCGTGCGCGCGAACTCGCGCATGTAATCGAGCAGGGCCTCGACACCCTCGAGCGGCATCGCGTTATAGATGGACGCGCGCATGCCGCCGACCGACTTGTGCCCCTTGAGCTGGGCCAGGCCGGCGGCTTGCGCGCCGGCCAGGAAGTCGGCCTCGAGCGCGGCATCGGCAAGCAGGAAGGGCACGTTCATGCGCGAGCGCGCACGCGGCTCGACCTCGTTGCGATAGAAGCCGCTGGCGTCGATGTATTCGTACAGGCGCCGCGCTTTGTCGACGTTGCGACGCTCGATGGCCGCCAGCCCACCCTGACGCAGCAGCCACTGGAAGACCAGTCCGGCGACATAGATCGAATAGGTCGCCGGCGTATTGAGCATCGAGCCGTTGTCGGCCATCGTGCGGTAGTTCATGACGGCCGGTGTACCCGCCCAGGCGCGGTCGAGCAAATCCTCGCGCACGATCACGACGACCAGACCCGACGGCCCGATGTTCTTCTGCGCACCGGCGTAGATCATGCCGAAGCGCGTCACGTCCAACGGGCGCGACAGGATGTGCGAGGACATGTCGGCGACCAGCGGTGCGGGCGTCTCGGGCAGTTGCGCAGGATCGAGGAATTCGACGCCGTGCACGGTCTCGTTGGTACACAGGTGCAAATAGGCCGCCGCATCATCGCAATCGAAGGCGCGCGGCACGTCGCGGAAGCCGTCCTCGGCCGGGGTTGCGGCCAGGCGCACGCTCGCGCCGATATGCGGCGCGAGCGCGCCGGCCATCTCGAAGGCCTTCTGCGACCAGCCGCCGGTCACCACGTAGTCTGCCGAAGCGCCACCGAGCAGGTTCATCGGAATCTGCGCGAAGTGCTGGGTCGCGCCGCCCTGCAGGAACAGCACGCGGTAGTTGGCGGGCACGGCCAGCAGTTCGCGCAGGTCAGCCTCGGCGCGCTCGATAATGCCGGTGAAATGCTGACCGCGATGGCTCATCTCCATCACGCCGCAGCCCGCGCCGTGCCAGTCGAGCATCTCGTCGGCGGCCTGTCGCAGCACTTCTTCGGGCAGGGCCGCCGGCCCCGCGCTGAAATTGAACACCCGGCTCATGCCCCGCTCCCGCGCATCAATCCTCGGCCACCTCGTCACCTTCGACGAGCTCGTCAGGGTCGGACTCGACCACCTGTTCGATGCCGGCCAGATACGTACCGTCGTCGAGGTTGATCAGCGTCACGCCCTGGGTCGCGCGGCCCAGTTCGCGGATGTCGGCCACCCGCGTGCGGATCAGCACGCCGCCAGTCGAGATCAGCATGACTTCATCACTGGGCTCTACCAGGCAGGCACCAACCAGGCGGCCGTTGCGCTCGGAAGTCTGGATCGCGATCATGCCCTTGGTGCCGCGCCCGTGACGCGTGTACTCGGCCACCGGGGTACGCTTGCCGTAGCCGTTCTCGGTGGCGGTGAGCACGCAGCGGGCGTCATCCTCGGTCACCAGCATGGCGATCACGCGTTGGCTGTCCTCGATGTTCATGCCGCGCACACCGCGCGCCTCGCGCCCCATCGGGCGCACGTCGCTCTCGGGGAAGCGCACCGCCTTGCCGGCATCGGAGAACAGCATCACGTCATACTTTCCGCCGGTGATCGCCACGCCCACCAGACGGTCGCCGTCATCCAGGCTCACGGCAATGATGCCGGCCTTGCGCGGGTTGGCGAAGGCGGTGAGCGCGGTCTTCTTGACCGTGCCCTGGGCGGTGGCCATGAACACGAAGTGATCGTCGTCGAAGGTCTGCACCGGCAATACGGCGGTGATCTTCTCGTTCTCCATCAACGGGAAGAGGTTGACGATGGGTTTGCCGCGCGCGTTGCGCGCCCCCTCCGGCACCTCGTAGACCTTGAGCCAATAGACACGGCCGCGGCTCGAGAAGCACAGGATGTAGTCGTGGGTGTTGGCGACGAACAGCCGGTCGATGAAGTCGTCGTCCTTCATGCCGGTGGCCTGTTTTCCGCGCCCGCCGCGCCGCTGCGAGCGGTAGTCGGTCAGCGGCTGACGCTTTACATAGCCGCCGTGCGAGAGCGTCACCACCATGTCCTCAGGCGCGATCAGATCCTCGATGCTGATCTCGGAGGTGTTGAACACGAGCTCGGAGCGGCGCGGGTCCCCGTATTGGTTCTTCACCGCCGCCAGCTCCTCGCCGATGATCGTCGAGATGCGCTCGGGGCGCGACAGGATGTCGAGCAGGTCGGCGATCAGTTCCATGACCTCGCGGTATTCGCCGACGATCTTGTCCTGCTCCAGGCCAGTCAGGCGCTGCAGACGCAACTCGAGAATGGCCTGGGCCTGTGAATCGGACAGACGATAGCCCTGCTCGGACAAGCCGAATTCCGGCGCCAGACCTTCTGGGCGGTAATTGTCGGCCGCTGCGCGCGCGAGCATCTCTTCGACCAGCGGGCTGCGCCAGCGACGCGCGAGCAGATCGCGTTTGGCATCGGCCGGCGTCGGCGCAGCCTTGATCAGGGCGATCACTTCGTCCACGTTCGACAGCGCAACCGCCAGGCCTTCGAGCGTATGGCCGCGATCGCGTGCCTTGCGCAGCTCGAATATGGTGCGGCGCGTGACCACCTCACGACGATGCGACAGGAAGCAGTCGAGCATCTCGCGCAGGTTCAGCGTGCGCGGCTTGCCGTCGACCAGCGCCACCATGTTCATGCCAAAGCTGTCCTGCAACTGCGTCTGCTTGTACAGCTTGTTGAGCACCACTTCGGGCATCTCGCCGCGCTTGAGCTCGACGACCACGCGCATGCCCGACTTGTCGGACTCGTCGCGGATTTCGCTGATGCCGTCGATCTTCTTCTCGTTGACGAGGTCGGCGATACGCTCGAGCAGCGTGCGCTTGTTCACCTGGTAGGGAAGCTCGTCGACGATGATGGCCTGGCGAACGCCCTTGTCCAGATCCTCGAAGTGGGTGCGGGCGCGCATCACACAGCGTCCACGCCCGGTACGGTAGCCGTCGTGCACGCCCGACAGGCCGTAGATCAGACCGGCAGTCGGGAAGTCAGGCGCCGGCACGATCTCGATCAGATCCTCGATGCTGGCGTCCGGATGGGCGAGCAGATGCAGGCAGGCGTCGACGACTTCGGTCAGGTTGTGCGGCGGGATGTTGGTCGCCATGCCCACGGCGATACCCGAAGAGCCGTTGATCAGCAGGTTCGGGATGCGCGAGGGCAGGATCAGCGGCTCACGCTCGGAGCCGTCGTAGTTGGGCCCGAAATCGACGGTTTCCTTCTCGATGTCGGCCAGCAGGTCATGGCCGATGCGCGCCATGCGGATCTCGGTGTATCGCATCGCCGCGGCATTGTCGCCGTCGACCGAACCGAAGTTGCCCTGCCCGTCGACCAGCATGTAACGCAGCGAAAAGTCCTGCGCCATGCGCACGATCGTGTCGTACACCGCGGAGTCGCCGTGCGGGTGGTACTTGCCGATGACGTCGCCGACGATACGCGCCGACTTCTTGTACGGCTTGTTCCAGTCGTTCGACAGTTCGTGCATTGCAAACAGCACGCGTCGATGCACCGGCTTGAGGCCGTCGCGGGCATCGGGCAGCGCGCGGCCGACGATGACGCTCATCGCATAATCGAGGTAGGAGTGACGCATCTCCTCTTCGAGACTGATCGGCAGGGTTTCTTTGGCGAACGTGGTCATCTCGGCTCGGCAGGCTGCGCCACACGGCGCGTTGAAAAAAACACGCAATCTTACCATGCCGCACGCACCGCCCGCGCCCACCGCAAGCGGCTTCGGACGGCTGCGGTAGGCGCGCTATGATGTGCGCCCGCCTTCACGCACCGGAGCCCGACACGATGACCGAAGCCGTCGACCTGCTGATCAACGCCCGCTGGGTCGTGCCGGTAGATGACGCCGGATCAGTGCTCGACCACCACGCCGTCGCAGTGCGCGACGGCCACATCCACGCGGTGCTGCCGCAGCACGAGGCGCGCAGCTCGATCACCGCACGTCGCACGGTGGATCTGCGCGATCATGTACTGATCCCCGGGCTGATCAACGTACACACGCATGCGGCGATGACGCTGATGCGCGGCCTCGCGGACGACCTGCCGCTGATGCGCTGGCTGCAGGAGGCAATCTGGCCGGCCGAGAGCAAGCACGTGAGCGAGGCCTTCGTGCGTGACGGATCGCTGCTTGCGGCGGCCGAGATGCTGCGCGGCGGGGTCACGACCTGCCACGACATGTATTTCTTCCCCGACGCTGCCGCCCAGGCCTTCGAGCGCGCCGGCATGCGCGCGGTACTGGGCGTGACGGTGATCGATTTTCCCACGCCGTACGCTGCGGACGCCGACGACTACTTCCGCAAGGGGCTTGAAGCGCGCGATCGCTGGCGCGGTCATCCGTTGATCAGCTTCTCGATCGCCCCGCATGCGCCATACACGGTCTCCGACGCGTCTCTCGAGCGCGTCGCAAGCCTCGCTGCCGAGCTCGACTGCCCAATCCACATCCACGTACACGAGACGGCGCACGAAATCGAGGAATCCCTCGCCCGGCACGGCGTACGCCCGCTCGCCCGCCTGGCCTCCTTGGGCCTGCTCGGACCGGCATTCCTGGGCGTACATGCGGTGCACGTCGACGAGCACGACATCGCGCTACTCGCGCACCACGGATGCTCGATCGCGCACTGCCCGACTTCGAACATGAAACTGGCCAGCGGAATCGCCCCGGTCGTCGCAATGCACGAAGCGGGACTACGCATCGGCCTTGGCACCGATGGCAGCGCAAGCAACAACCGGCTCGATATCTTCGAGGAAATGCGCCAGGCGGCACTGCTGGCCAAAGTGGCGAGCGGCGACGCCTCCGCCCTGCCCGCCCGCCGCGTGCTGCGCATGGCCACACGCGACGCGGCCGAGTCCATCGGACTGGGCGAGCGCATCGGAACGATCGAACCGGGCAAGCTCGCCGACTTATGTGCGGTAGACCTCAGACGAGCGGACATGCAACCGTGCTACGATCCGATTTCGCACCTGGTTTATGTTGCAGGCAGGCAACAGGTCTCGCACGTCTGGGTTGGCGGCGAAAGCCGCGTTCACGACGGCGTACCGCAGTTGCATTTAGACAACAGCGAATTGATCGCAACTGCGAGCTTGTGGCAAACTAGAATAGAGTCGTGACCGAGAAATGGACGGGCACAGAGCTGCGTCCAGACCGGCTCGGAAAATGACAGATTTGCCCCAGACATCCCATTTGATGGACGAACAAGACATGAGCAAAAATCTCAAGAACAAGATGCTTGCACTGGCAGCCGCCGCTGCCCTCGGCATCTCCGCCGCCCCGGCCCAGTCCAACGACGTCGTGATCACCTACACCTACGATGACCGCGGCGTAGTTCCCTACGTCATCGACAACCGCAAGGCAGTTGCGACGAGTGGCACGGGCCTGTGCTGGCGCACCGGCTTCTGGAGCCCGGCGGTGATCGAGACGGCCGTGGCCGGACAGTTCCCGGTCGGCTGCAGCTGCGACGCCGACATCATCCCGGCTGACAAGTGCGCGGTCGCCGACCAGAGCGGCAGCGGCGCCGCTGCCGCGGGCACCCCGCAGCCCACCACCGAGAAGATCAAGCTG
>JACESY010000132.1 GCA_013911595.1 Azoarcus sp. | reverse complement strand
GAGCCACAGCCACGGCGCTGGGCCTGGGCCCTGGGCGTCGGGATGCTGATGGGTACGCTGGTCGCTCAGGCGAGCTTCATCTACCGTGAACCGATCACGCGCGAATGGCCGCGACTGCGGCCGGTGTACCTGCAGGTGTGCGAACGCCTGGGTTGCGAGGTGCCGCTACCGCGCGTGCTGGAGCGGTTCAACGTGGCTTCCACGCGACTCGATCCGGTGCCCGACACGAATCTCGGCTTCGTGCTCATCGCCGAGATCGCCAATCTGGCCGATCACCCGCAGCAACTTCCGCATCTGGAGCTGTCGCTGCAGGATCACGACGACCGCCCCGTGGCGCGCCGCGCCTTCGCCCCTCAGGAATGGTTACCGGCCGACACCGACACGCACGCCGGCATCGCCGCCGGAGAGCGCCTGAACGTGGCGCTGCCGTTCGAGACGGCCGAGCAGGCACGCCCGGCCGGCTTTCGCGTGAACCTGTTCTACCCGTAAAACGGAATCAGCGGCTGACCCGCGTCGTGCGGCCATCGCGCAGTACACGCACGCGATCGCCGGGCGAGAAGCCCTCGCCCTCGTCTTCCTGCACGACGGCCATGAGTTGACCATTGTCGAGCTTGACCGTCACCTCGACGCCGCGCTTGCGTGTGGCGCTCTCCTCGACCGCCGAACCCGCCACGCCACCGGCCACCGCACCGAGCACGGTGGCAATCGTGCGTCCGCTGCCGCCACCGATGGTGCTTCCCGCGACCCCTCCGACGGCCGCCCCGGCAATCGTGCCGACCGGTGTCTTGGTGCCTTCGAGCCGAACCTCGCGCACGCTCTCGACCGTACCGTAATCGACGTTCATCGCGCGTCGGGCCTCGCCCCGCTCATAGGCGCCGCCGCCCAGTCCGCCTGCGCAGCCGGCCAGCAGGGCCGCAGCGCACATCAGCACAACCATCCGCATCATGTAACTCATCACCACAACTCCTCGCCGAAGGACTGCTTGAACACACGCGCGATCTCGTCGCGCGCCGGGCGGTGGTTCTGAGCGCCGCGATGCGCGATCTTGAACGCGCCCATCACCGAGGCTAGCCGGCCGATGCGCTCCCAGTCGTAATCGTTTGCAAGACCGAACAGCAATCCTGCCCGGTACGCGTCGCCACAACCGGTCGGGTCTTCCACGCGTTCGGCGGCGACGCACGGGATCTCGATGCAGCGCCCGCCGGTATGGATGTGCGAACCCTCGCCACCGCGCGTGACGATCAGCGCCTCGAGCTCACCGGCGATCGCCTCGAGACTCAGGCCGGTGCGCTCGCACAGCATGCGCGCCTCGTAGTCGTTGACGGCGCACCAGGTCGCGAGTTTCAGGAAGTGACGCAAATCATCTCCGTCGAACATCGGCAGACCCTGCCCCGGATCGAACACGAAGGGAATGCCCTCCGCGGCGAACTGCTCGGCATGCGAGACCATGCCCTCGCGCCCGTCCGGCGCGACGATCCCCAGGCGCACGCCGGCCGCGTCGGTGACGCGATTCTCGTGTGCGTGATTCATCGCGCCCGGATGGAAGGCGGTGATCTGATTGTCGTCCAGGTCGGTCGTGATGAAGGCCTGCGCGGTGAAGGTGCCGGCAACCGGGCGCACGTGATCACATGCCAGCCCGAGTTCATCCAGACGTGCCAGATAGGGCCCAGCGTCGTCGCCGACCGTTGCCATGATGCGGGCATCACCTCCCAGCAAACCGAGGTTGTAGGCGATGTTGCCGGCGCAGCCACCGAACTCGCGTCTCATGTCCGGTACCAGGAAGGCGACGTTCAGGATGTGGATCTGCTCGGGCAGGATGTGATTGCGAAAGCGGTCGTGGAACACCATGATCGTGTCATAGGCAATCGAGCCACACACCAGGATCGTCATGCAGGTCTCCTCGCAAAAGGTACCGATTATAGGCGCGCGAGCGCGGTACTCCGGATTCATCGCGGCGTAACCATCGCGTCACCGACATGCAACGCGGCGTCCCGACAATGTCGGCAGCCAACAGGAGGACGACCCACATGCTGCTGACCGAACCACGCGCCTTCCTGCGCCAACCGCGCAGCCTTCACGTTACGCTGGCCTCGTGCGAGAGTGAGGTACTCGAGGCGCAGAAGCTGCGCTACCGCGTTTTCCACGACGAAATGGGCGCGCGGCTGTCGAGCCGGACACCCGGCATCGATCGCGACATTTTCGATCCGTTCTGCGAACACCTTCTCGTACGCGACGAGGAAATGGGGCGCATCGTCGGTACCTATCGCATCCTCTCGCCCGAGGCCGCGCGCCGGGTTGGCGGCTACTACTCCGAGAACGAGTTCGACCTGACGCGCCTGCAGCACCTGCGCGGCCGCATCGTCGAAATCGGCCGCGCATGCATCGACTGCGACTACCGCACCGGCGCGGTGATCTCGCTGCTGTGGTCAGGGCTCGCGCGCTACATGGCCGAGCACGGCCACGACTACCTGATGGGCTGCGCGTCGGTCGGCATGGGCGATGGCGGACACGCCGCGGCCAGCCTGTACAATCGGCTGCGCGAGGCGCACACGGCGCCGCTCGAATATCATGTTTTCCCGCGCCACGCGTTGCCGCTCGATCGCCTGCGTGGCGATCTGGAGACGGCCACGCCGCCGCTGGTCAAGGGCTATCTGCGTGCGGGCGCCTGGATTTGTGGGGAGCCCGCATGGGACCCGGATTTCAACACCGCCGATCTGCCGATCCTGCTGCCGATGAGCCGGCTGCGGGAGCGTTACGCCCGCCACTATCTGGGCCGCCCGGACTGAAACCGGCAGGCGCCCCCACGCGGCTTACGCGCCGCGCCCGCCTCTTGCTGCATCTGCTGCGTGGCCTGCTCACGGTGCTGGCCATCTTCCCGTTCGCCGGCCTTACGCGGCGCCGCGCACTGCGTCGACGCTGGTCGGCTCGTCTGCTCGAAATCGTCGGCATCGAATTGCGCGTGACCGGCGAGCCACTCGAATCAGGGGCGATGCTGGTCGCCAACCATGTCTCGTGGCTCGATATTTTCGTCATCAATGCGCTCACGCCAGCGGCTTTCGTGTCCAAGGCCGAGGTGCGCTCATGGCCGGCCATTGGCTGGCTGGCCGCGAAGAACGACACGCTGTTCCTGCACCGCGGCAGCCGTGGCCATGCGCGCATCGTCAGTCGCGAGATCGGCGCGGTGCTCGCCACCGGCCAGGTCGTGGCGCTGTTCCCCGAGGGCACGACCACCGACGGCAGCCATGTGCTGCACTTTCATGGCGCGCTGTTGCAACCCGCGCTCGATGCGCGCGCGCCGATCCAGCCGGTGGCGCTGCGCTACCGCGACGCTCAGGGTCACTTCACACGCGCTGCTGCCTATTGGGGTGACATGACGCTGATGGAATGCATTGGCAACATCGTCGCCGCGCCCGCCATCGTCGCCGAGGTCGTCCTGCTGCCGCCGGCGCGTGGCGAGGCCGACGTGGATCGCCGCGCACTCGCTGCGGCGCTGCGCGAGCGTATCGTTTCGCAGGTCACCGAGGGGCTGACGGAGGCGCCGCGCGAACCCGCAAGCGAAGCCGAAAAGGCGGCGAACACGCAATGAAGTACACCGCCGCCACGCTCGCGCATCAGAGCTGACCGTCTTCCTGGAAAGCTACGCCGTCGTCCAGACGCATGGCGGTGAGCTTGCCGCCCCATACGCAGCCCGAGTCCAGCGCGATCAAGCCGGGTTCGCAATGGAAACCGAGCGCCGACCAGTGCCCACACACGACGGTGTGACCCCGCCAGGCCGGCTTCGGCGCGCGGAACCACGGCACGGTGCCGGACGGCGCGCGTGCCGGCGGGCCCTTGGCCGACAGCGCCAGGCGTCCATCCGGCGTACAACAGCGCATGCGCGTCATGACGTTGACGACGAAACGCAGCCGATCCCAGCTCTTGAGCGCGTCGTCCCACTTGGTCGGCTTGTCACCATACAAATGCTTGAGGAAAACGCGACGCCGCTCCCCGCGCAGTGCGGCCTCGACCTCACGCCCGAGCGCGGCGGTGCGGGCGACATCCCACTGCGGCACCAGGCCGGCATGGACCAGGATATGAGCATCGGCCACGTGCACCATCGGCCGCTGCGCGAGCCAGTCGAGCAACTCGTCACGATCATCCGCGGCGAGCAACCCGCCCAGCGTGTCGTCGCGCGTGCGCGGCGCGGCGCCCTCGGCGACCATCAGCAGGTACAGGTCATGATTGCCGAGCACGGTCACGGCCGCCTCACCCAAGCTCCGTACCAGGCGAATCACCTCGGCCGAATGCGGCCCGCGGTTGACCAGGTCGCCGGCGATCCACAACCGGTCTGAGGCCGGATCGAAGCGGATGCGCTCGAGCAGCCGCGAGAACGGCGTGTAACAGCCCTGGATATCACCGATCGCGTAAGTAGCCATCAACGTCCGTAGTAGTCGCGGTACCAGGCGACGAAACGCCCCACGCCATCACGCACCGGCGTGGCCGGCGCGAACCCGACCCAGTCCGCCAGTTCCTGCGTATCCGCATGCGTCGCCGGCACGTCGCCGTCCTGCAGCGGCAGGAAGTTCTTGGTCGCGACAATGCCCAGCGCCGACTCGATGGCGGCGATGAAGTCCATCAGCGGTACCGGGTCGTGGTTGCCGATATTGAATACGCGATACGGTGCCTGCGCGCGCGCCGGATCGGCGGCCACCGCGTCGTAGCCGGGATCCGGTTGCGGCACGCGGTCGAGGGTGCGCACCACGCCTTCGGCGATGTCGTCGATGTAGGTGAAGTCGCGCCGCATGCGACCGTGGTTGAACACGTCGATCGGCCGACCCTCGAGCATCGCCGAGACGAACAGGAACAGCGCCATGTCCGGGCGCCCCCACGGGCCATACACGGTGAAGAATCGCAGGCCGGTGGTGGGCAGGCCAAACAGGTGGCTGTAGGTGTGGGCCATCAACTCGTTGGCCTTCTTGGTCGCCGCATACAGGCTGACCGGATGATCGACGCTGTCGTGCTCGGAGAACGGCATCTTCTCGTTGCCGCCGTAGACGCTGGAACTGCTGGCATACACCAGGTGTTGCACGCCGGCGTGGCGGCAGCCTTCGAGCACGTTGGTGAAGCCGACCAGGTTGCTGTCGACGTAGGCATGCGGATTTTCCAGCGAATAGCGCACGCCGGCCTGCGCGGCCAGATGCACGACGCGATCGAAGCGCTCGTCGGCGAACAGCCGCGCCATGTCCGCGCGATCGGCGACATCCATGCGCACGAAACGGAAGCGCTCGCTCGCCTCGAGCCGCACCAGCCGTGCGCGCTTGAGCGCCGGGTCGTAGTAGTCGTTGAGGTTGTCGAGGCCGACCACGGTATCGCCGCGCGCGAGCAGACGCAGTGCGACGTGCATGCCGATGAAACCGGCTGCGCCGGTAACGAGGATTTTCATGCGGGAGGCTCGGTGCGGGAGAAGATCATCGCCGTCGATTATCGCATGTCCGCGGCTTCGCCACGGCGGGCCGGGCGCGGCGCTTCGCTATACTGGGCGCCCTGACGCACACCCGAGCGCCAATGTCCGCCCGCTTCGTCTACTCGCTGATCTGGACCCTGGCCCTGCCCGCCGTCGCCTTGCGTCTGCTCTGGCGCGCCCGCCGCCAGCCCGGCTATCTCGAAGACGCGGCCGCTCGATTCGCGCGCTGGCGTACACCGCCTCCGGCGCGCCCGGTAATCTGGGTGCATGCGGTGTCGGTCGGAGAAACACGCGCGGCCGCGCCGCTGGTGCGCGCCCTGCGCGAGCGCTATCCCGACCACGATATCCTGCTCACACAGATGACGCCGACCGGACGCGACACCGCGCGTGCGCTCTTCGGCGAGGACGCGCGGGTGCGCCTGGAATGGCTGCCCTACGACCTGCCCGGCTTCGCGCGCCGCTTCTTCGCGCATTTTCGCCCACGGGTCGGCGTGATCATGGAAACCGAGCTGTGGCCGAACCTGCTGCTCGCCGCGCGCGAGGCCGGCGTGCCGGTACTGCTCGCCAACGCCCGCCTGTCCGCGCGATCGGCGCGGCGCTATGCACGCTGGCCGAGCCTGGCGCGCTTGACCCTGGGTGCGCTTGCCGGCGTGGGCGCACAGACGCAGGCCGACGCCGATCGGCTCGCCGCGCTGGGCGCGCGACACGTCGAACTCAGCGGCAACGTCAAGTTCGACATCCAGCCACCCGCCGCGCAACTCGCCCTGGCCGAACGCTTTCGCGCCGCGACCGGCACGCGCGCGGTGCTGCTCGCCGCGAGTACGCGCGATGGCGAGGAGGCGCTGTTGCTCGACGCAGTCGCGCGTGCCGCGCTGCCGGCCGACTTACTGCTGGTGATCGTGCCGCGCCATCCGCAACGCTTCGACGCCGTCGCGGCGCAGGTCAGCGCGCGCGGGCTGACGCTGGCGCGTCGCAGCCGCGAGGACAGCATCGACGCACACACGCAGGTGTGGCTGGGAGACTCGATGGGCGAGATGTTCGCTTACTACGCGGCGGCCGACGTCGCGCTGATCGGCGGCAGCTGGCTGCCCTTCGGCGGGCAGAATCTG
The DNA here is from genome assembly GCA_013911595.1 of Azoarcus sp. Classification (GTDB taxonomy): domain Bacteria; phylum Pseudomonadota; class Gammaproteobacteria; order Burkholderiales; family Rhodocyclaceae; genus Pseudazoarcus. The sequence goes on along the minus strand of JACESY010000132.1, from coordinate 743 downwards.
ATCGAGGCCTGCGCCGTCGGCACGCCGACCATCGTCGGACCACATACCTTCAACTTCCTTGAAGTAGCCGAGCAGGCAGTGGCCTGCGGTGCGGCACAGCGTGCGGCCGACCTGGACGAAGCGCTGGCGCTCGCGCGCATCATGCTCGTCGAAGATGCTGCCCGCGCGCGCGCCGCCGCGGCCGGGCGTGCCTTTGCCCAGGCACACCGGGGCGCGACCGGACACACCGTGCAAATGATCGACGCGAAAATCGTAGGGCGCGATAACTGAAAGGTATTGCGTCGTATTGGCCGGGCATTCGGCGCAATGCGCTTCGCTTATTGACGCCCTACTCTGGCTTTCGGCCGAACCGAGCGCGCGTCAGGGTTCGAGCATCGCATTGAGGGTCGCAAGCTCGGCCTCGTCGAGCGTGCCGGCTGCGGCCTTCAGGCGCAACTGCGCAAGCAGCGTGTCGTAGCGTGCGCGCGCCAGCTCCTGGCGCGTCTCGGCGAGCTGAGTGAGCGAATTGAGCACGTCGATGTTGATGCGCACGCCCACCTCGTAGCCAAGGCGGTTGGCATCGAGCGCCGACAACGAGGACACCTCGGCCGCCTCGAGCGCGCCGATGCGCGCCATGCCGCTGGTCACGCCCAGGTAGGCTTCGCGCGCGGCCAACGCGGCGGCGCGCCGTGCCGACTCCAGTTCCGAGTCGGCACGCATCTTCAATGCCGCGGTCTCGCGCGACACCGAGGACACTCGCCCCC
>JACESY010000131.1 GCA_013911595.1 Azoarcus sp. | reverse complement strand
GGCATGGACGTGGTGCGTGCCGAGGCCGCCGCGCTGGGCGGGCGCATCGACGTGCGCGCCAGCTCCGGCGACGGCACGCGTTTCCGCATCTACCTGCCGCTGACGCTGGCGGTCACGCAGGCGCTGCTGGTGCGCGCGGCGCACGCAAGCCACGCCATCCCGTCGACGATGATCGCCCAGGTGCTCGAACTGCGCTCGGACGCGCTTGAGCGCATGCGAGCGGACGGCTACGCCGAATGGCAGGATCAGCGCTACCCCTACCGCTACCTGCCCGAACTGCTGGGCAACCGGCGCGCACGTCCCGAGATCCACCGTTTCAACTGGGTACTGCTGCTGCGTGCGGGCGGGGAACGTCTGGCACTGCACATCGACGCGCTGCGCGGCAACCAGGAGATCGTCGTCAAGTCCGCCGGTCCGCAGTTGCTGCGCATCGTCGGCATCTCCGGCGCAACGGTGCTGGGCGACGGCGAGATCGTGCTGATCCTCAACCCGCTCGCGCTGGCCAGCCGCTCCGAAGCGCCGGACGAGGTCATGGACGCCGTGCTCGGCGAGGATCTGCTCGACATCGGTCCGGCCGTGGAGACGGTGCGCCAACCCACCGTGATGGTGGTCGACGACTCGCTCACCGTGCGCAAGATCACCGGGCGGCTGCTCGAACGCGAGGGCTACCGTGTGCTCACTGCCAAGGATGGTACGGACGCGCTCGACCTGCTCGAAGAGCACATTCCCGACGTCATCCTGTCGGACATCGAAATGCCGCGCATGGACGGTTTCGACCTGGTGCGCAACCTGCGCGCCGACGAGCGCACGCGCGAGGTGCCGGTGATCATGATCACCTCGCGCCTGGCCGACAAGCACCGCGAGTACGCCGAGAAGCTCGGCGCCAACGATTACCTCGGCAAACCCTACGACGAGGACGAGTTGCTGCGCCTGCTGCGCCAATACACCGACCTGACGCCCGAACGCTTACCGCGTCTCAGCCGCGTTTAGTGACCTCGAAGCGCGCCAGCGTGCGCTCGCGCGCGGCGGCGTGATCGACCACCGGTGCCGGGTAGTCCTCGTCAATACGCACGCCGGCCGCGCGCTGCACGGTGGCATCCATCTTCCACGGCGCATGGATGAAGCGTGCCGGCACGCGCGCGAGCTCCGGCACATAGCGTCGGATGAAGGCACCGTCCGGGTCGAAACGCTGCGACTGCGTGACCGGATTGAAGATGCGGAACCACGGCTGGGCGTCGCAGCCGGTCGAGGCCGCCCACTGCCAGCCACCATTGTTCGCCGCCAGATCGTAGTCGTTGAGCAGTGCGGCGAAGTGGCGCTCGCCCGGCCGCCAGTCGATGCCCAGATCCTTGGTCAGGAAAGACGCGGTAATCATGCGCAGCCGGTTGTGCATGTAACCCGTCTGCGCGAGCTGACGCATTCCCGCGTCGACGATCGGGTAGCCGGTGCGCCCCGCCTTCCACGCTTCGAGCAGTTGGGGGGCGTCGTCCCAGTGCACACGGTCGAACTCGGGGCGGAAGTTTTCCGTCACCACGCGTGGGTGGTGCCACAGGATCATCTGGTAAAACTCGCGCCAGATCAGCTCGTTGAGCCAGGTGCGCGGACCGTCGCCGTGCATGCGCCAGGCCGCGTCGGCCAGCGTACGCACCGACACCGTGCCGAAGCGCAGATGCGTCGACAGATAGGACACGCCCCGCTTGCCCGGAAAGTCGCGCGCGACGTGGTAATCGCCGATGCGCGCGAGAAAGTCGTCGGCGAGGGTCGCGCCCCCCGACATGCCGGTGGGCAGGCGCAGATCGGCCAGGTTGCCGGCCGAAAAGCCAATCGCATCGAGCGGCGGCACGCCGCATCGCGCATCGCGCGCCGCCAGCCGTGCGGCGTGCGCGCGAATCTCGAACGGCGCAAGATCGCCCGGCTCAAGCCGACGCATCCAGGCATTGCGGTAAGGCGTGAACACCGAGAACGGCCGACCATCGAGCGTGAGTACCTCGTCGCGCTCGAACACGACCTGATCCTTGAAGTCCTCGAAATCGATGTCGTGCCGGGCAAGCTCCGCACTCACTGCGCGATCACGTGCGATGGCAGCCGGCTCGTAGTCCCGGTTGGCCAGCACCGCATCGACGTCGAGTTCGTGCGCGAGCCGCGGGATCTCTTCCGACGCGAGGCCGTGGCGCACGATCAGCCCGCCACCGTGGCCTCCGGCCTCGCGTGCGAGGACGTCGAGTGCCTCGTCGAGTTCGAGCAGCGCCGCATGGATAAAGCCCAGCCTGCGATCTTCGCGCGAGCCCAAGGCGTCGAGAATCGCGCGATCGAACATGAAGACGCAGTAAACGCGCTCGAAACGCGTCAGTGCGTGATGCAGCGCAGCGTGATCGAAACTGCGCAGATCGCGCCGAAACCAGACAAGGGCGGAAGAAGACATGACGATGGGCTCGTGCGGGCGAAGCGGTTGGACGGAGCATCGTGTCACAGGTTCCTGCTCCGGCGCATGCCAACCGGCGTAAAATGCACCCCATGAGCGCCATCATCGCAAACCTGACGAATCACTTTCTGATCGCCATGCCTGCCATGGCCGATCCGAACTTCTCGCGCACGCTGACCTATATCGTGGAGCACAACGAGCAGGGCGCGCTCGGCGTAATCGTCAACCGTCCGCTCGACATGACACTCACGACGCTGTTCGAGCGTGTCGACGTCCCGCTGCACGCGGGTGAACTGGCCGGGCAACCGGTGTATTTCGGCGGCCCGGTGCAGACCGACCGCGGCTTCGTCCTGCACCGTCCGCTCGGTGACTGGCATTCCACGCTGGAAGTCACCGAGGAGGTCGGCCTGACCAGCTCGCGCGACATCCTGCAGACCATGGGCGAGATCGGCGAACCGTCCGAAGTGCTGGTGTCGCTCGGCTACGCGGGTTGGTCGGCAGGCCAGCTCGAACAGGAGCTGGCGTCGAACGCATGGCTGACCGTGTCGGCCGACCTGGCCATCCTGTTCGACTTGCCGCCCGAGGAGCGCTTCGCCGCGGCCCTGCAGTGCCTGGGCATCGACTTCACGCATCTGTCCGAGGTCGCCGGACATGCCTGAGGCGCGTGCGCAGGCGCGGGCCCTGCCCGGACGCGGCACGGTGATGGGTTTCGATTTCGGACTTGCGCGCATCGGCGTGGCGGTTGGCGAGATCGAGACCGGCCACGCCACGGCACTGACCACCATCGCCGAAGAATCCGGCGAGCGCCGCTTCGCGGCCATCGGCGCCTTGCTCGATGAATGGCGGCCGGTGGCGCTGGTTGTCGGCATTCCGTGTCACCTCGACGGTGGCGAGCATGCGATGACCGCACGTTGTCGGCGCTTCGCAAACCAGTTGCGCGGGCGCTTCGGCCTGCCGGTCATCGAGATGGACGAGCGCCTGAGCTCGGCCGCGGCCGACTCCGCACTTGCCGAGGCGGGCGAGCTCGACTGGCGCGCACGCAAGGCGCGGCTCGACGCCGCCGCAGCACAAATCTTCCTGCAGGACTTCCTGGACGAATCGAGTCATGCAACTTCCTGACGCAGAAACCCTGCTCGACGCGCTGATCGCACAGATGCGCCCGCAGGTGCGCCCCGACACCGCGCTGGTCGGTATCCGCACCGGCGGCGTGTGGCTGGCCGAACGAGTGCACGCGGCGCTGGGCCTGTCCGGACCGATCGGCGCGATCGACGTATCCTTCTACCGCGACGACTTCGGCGCGCGCGGCCTGCCCGCAAAACCGCAACGCACCGACATCACCTTCGACGTCGAGGGCGCGCATGTGGTCATCGTCGATGACGTGCTCTACACCGGACGCACGGTTCGCGCCGCCCTCAACGAGTTGTTCGACTTCGGTCGGCCGGCTTGTGTGGATCTGGCCGTGCTGCTCGACCGAGGCGGGCGCGAACTGCCGATCGGCGCACGCTACTGTGCCCACACGCTGGCCGAACCGCTGCCCGCCTCGCAGATCCTGGAACTGGGCCGTGACGAGGCCGGCACGCTGTCCCTGAGGTTGATCGATGCGTAACCCCCAGCTCGACAAGAACGGCAGCCTGCGCCACCTGCTCACGCTCGACGGGCTGCCGCGCGAGACCCTGACCGCCATCCTCGACACCGCCGCGCCCTTCACCGAGGTGGCCGAGCGCGAGATCAAGAAGCTGCCCGTGTTGCGCGGCAAGAGCGTATTCAACCTGTTCTTCGAGAACTCCACGCGCACGCGCACGACCTTCGAGATCGCCGCCAAGCGGCTCTCCGCGGACGTCGTGAACCTGAACGTATCCACCAGTTCGACGGCCAAGGGCGAGAGCCTGCTCGACACCGTCGACAACCTGTGCGCGATGCAGGCCGACATGTTCGTCGTGCGCCACGCTGCCAGCGGCGCCCCGTTTCTGATCGCGCAACACCTGATCGCCAACGGACGCAACGACATCCACGTGGTCAACGCAGGCGACGGGCGACACGCCCACCCCACCCAGGGTCTGCTCGACATGTACACCATCCGTCACTTCAAGGGCGATTTCAGCAACCTCGTCGTGGCACTGGTGGGCGACGTGCTGCACTCGCGCGTGGCGCGTTCGCAGATTGCCGCGCTGACCACGCTGGGCGTGCCCGAGATCCGCGTGATCGGCCCCAAGACCTTGCTGCCGAACGGACTCGAACGGCCCGGACTGCGCGTGTTCCATGACATGACCGAGGGGCTGCGCAACGTCGACGTGGTGATGATGCTGCGATTGCAGAACGAGCGCATGAACGGCGCGTTATTGCCCACCCCGCAGGAGTTCTACAAAAACTGGGGGCTGACCGCCGAGAAGCTGTCGGCGGCGAAGTCCGACGCCATCGTGATGCACCCGGGGCCGATGAACCGCGGCGTCGAGATCGACTCGGCCATCGCCGACGGCGCCCAGGCCGTCATCCTCAACCAGGTCACCTTCGGAATCGCGGTACGCATGGCCGTGATGTCCATGCTGGCAGCGTGAACATGAACCTCAAGATCAGCAACGGTCGCCTCGTCGATCCTGCCCACGGCACTGACGAAGTGCGCGACGTATTCATCGCCGACGGCCGCGTGGTGGCGCTCGGCGCCGCCCCCGACGGCTTCGCTGCGCAGCGCGTGATCGACGCGCACGGACTGGTGGTCTGCCCGGGCCTGGTCGACGTGGCCGCGCGCCTGCGTGAGCCCGGCTTCGAGTACCGCGCGACGCTCGACTCCGAGATGACCGCCGCGATGGCTGGCGGCGTCACCAGCCTCGCCATCCCGCCCGACACCGACCCCTCGCTCGATGAACCCGGCCTGGTCGAAATGCTGTGCTATCGCGCCAAGCAGCTCAACTGTGCCCACGTCTATCCGATCGGCGCACTCACGGTCGGCCTCGCCGGCGAACGCCTGGCCGAGATGTCGCAACTGTTCGACGCCGGCTGCTTCGCGTTCAGCCAGGCCAACGTGCCCATCGTCGACGACACGGTGCTGATGCGCGCGATGCAGTACGCCGCGACCTTCGGCTTCCCGGTGTGGCTGCAGCCGCTCGCGCCGTTTCTGGCGCGCACCGGCAACGCCCACGACGGCGAGGTCGCCGCGCGCCTGGGGCTGGCCGGCATTCCGGTCGCGGCCGAGACCATCGCGCTGTTCGCGCACCTGCGTCTGGCGCGCGCAACCGGTGCGAAGCTTCACGTCACGCGACTGTCCAGCGCCGAGGGGCTGGCACTGATCGAGCAGGCGCGCGCCGACGGCATGGAAGTCACCTGCGACGTATCGATCAACCATCTGCACCTGTGCGATCAGGACATCGGCTATTTCGACCCGAACTGCCATCTCGTGCCGCCGCTGCGCGAAGCGAGCGACCGCGATGCGCTGCGCGCGGCACTGGCCGATGGGCGCATCGACGCGCTGTGTTCGGATCACACGCCGGTCGACGACGACGGCAAGCTCACCCCGTTCAGCGAATCCGAGCCCGGCGCGACCGGTCTTGAGCTGCTGCTGTCGATGACGCTGCAATGGGCCGAGCAGGACGGCGTGCCGTTGCCAACCGCACTTGCACGCGTCACCTCGGATGCCGCACGCCTGGTCGGCATCCGGCGTGGCGGCCATCTCGCGCCGGGCGCGCGCGCCGATGTGTGCGTATTCGACCCGGACGCGCGCCACACGGTCACGCGCGAGCGTCTCAAGAGTCAGGGCAAGAACACGCCCTTCCTCGGCCACGAGGTGCCGGGACTGGTGCGCTACACCCTGGTCGAGGGACGCGTGATGTACGAAGGCTAGGTCGTGGCGCCTGAAGCGAGGCGCTACGCCCCGCTTCAGGCGCCGACGATCAGCGGCATGAAGTTCCCGCGCAGGCCCGCCAGCACCACCAGCACGATCTGCAGCAACAGCAACAGCACCAGCGGCGACAGATCCACATTGGCGATGGTCGGCACGATGCGCTGGAACGGGCGCAGGAAAGGGTCGGCCAGACGGCGGACAATCGGCGCGGCCGGCGCATGCGGGCTGACCCAGGACAGCACCGCCGAGACCAACACCAGCGCGAAGATCAGATACACCATCATGCGCGCGAGCTCCACCAGACCCATGCCCGCCAGCCCCAACGCAACACCGCCGGCGCCGCCGAACGGAACTCCGCGCAGGCTGAACTCGATCGCGACGAAGGCCACCTGCGCGAGCCAGGCCGGCAGCAGACTGGCCAGGTCCAGCCCCCACAAACCGGGCACGACACGGCGCAGCGGCCGCACCAGCCAGTCGGTGGTGGCGAGCACGAAATGACCCATCTGGTTGTGAAAGGGCACGCGCTGCCACTGCATGAAAAAGCGCGCCAGCAGCAGCAGCGTGAAGGCGCCGAAGACAAAGTTGAGCAACAGAAGAAGAATCGTTCCAAGCATGATTCAGCTCCTGCCCAGTTCTTCACCGAGCGAGCGCCCACGCGCTTCGGCGGCGGCGACCGCACGATCGACGAGGTCGACAAAGCCGCCCTCTGCGAACACCGCCAACGCGGCGGCCGTCGTGCCGCCCTTGGAAGTGACGCGCTCACGCAGCACCCCCGGACCGTCCTCCGACGCGGCCGCGAGCTTCGCCGCACCGAGCACGGTTTCGATCGCCAGACGGCGTGCGTCTTGCGCGTCGAACCCGCGCGCGCGCGCCGCCGCCTCGAGCGCCTCGATGAAGTGGAACACATAGGCCGGCCCGCTGCCCGAAACCGCCGCAACCCCATCCATGCGTGCCTCGTCCTCGACCCACACGACACTGCCGACCGAGCCGAGCATGCGCCCGGCCAGTTCGCGATCTTCGCCATCGACGCCAGGCCCCGCGCACAGGCCACTCACGCCGGCACCGACGAGTGAAGGCGTATTGGGCATCGCGCGCACGATGCGC
>JACESY010000130.1 GCA_013911595.1 Azoarcus sp. | reverse complement strand
TTCGCGAGGGCTGTCACATCACCGAGTGGTGGAACCGCAGCGAGGACGGGGCTGCGTCGATCGCGCGCGTGCGCGTCGAGGCGGGTGTGGCGACGCGCTGGCACCGGCTGGCCGGGGTCACCGAGCGCTACGTGATCCTGTCTGGCCGCGGACGGGTCGAGGTCGGCGACAGCGACCGCTTGTGCGAGGAGGTCGGCCCCGGCGACGTGGTGTTGATCCCGCCCGACACGCTGCAACGCATCACCGCCGGTACCGACGGTGAGCTGCTGTTCCTTGCCGTGTGCACGCCGCGCTTCACGCCGGCTTGCTACGAAGAGCCCGATCATCCATCCACCGCATGAGACGCATCAGATCCACCTCCGCACGCGGTGCCGATAGGCCTCGAACGCGTCGCCGAAGCGCACACGCAGCGCCGCTTCCTCGGCCGGAATCTGCACACGGTCGATCCACGCGACGAACAGCAACACCAATGGCGCGGCGGCGAAGCTGCCCAGCCACAGCGCCCACGCCGCGAGCAACAGCACGTCACCCAGATAGATCGGATTGCGCGAGAAGGCGAACACGCCGCGCGTCACCAGCGTCGTCGTGCGCTCGGGCCGCATCGGATTGACCGTGGTGCGCACGCGCGCCAGCTCGATCACGGCGAAGACCATCACCGCCAGTGCGCCAACCGCCAGAACCCCCGCGACCGGCACCATCGCCGACCACTCGACACGGGCGATCGGAAAACCACGGTCGGCCGCAAACATCAGCAGACCGACCAGCAGGGCGACGACGGGCGGTGGCAGAAAACGCATCAGGCAGGCCCACTGCAAGGGGAAGGCCCACTATACCCACACACTCCGCTCAGAAGCCCGCTTCGCGCTCCGGTGTGGCGGAGATGTTGTGGATCGACAGGTCCGCACCGCGGAACTCTTCCTCCTGCCCCAGACGCAGTCCGACCACGGCACGGATGGCCCCGTATACCAGCAGGCCGCCGCAGAACGCGAACACGATACCCGCCAGTGATCCAATGAGCTGCGACATGAAACTCACGCCGCCCAGGCCACCCAGCGCGGTGCTGCCGAAGATGCCGGCGGCAATGCCACCCCAGGCGCCGCACAGGCCGTGCAGCGGCCACACGCCGAGAACGTCGTCGATCTTCCAGCGGTTTTGCGTGATCGTGAACAGCCGGACGAACAGCGCACCGGCGACCAGTCCGATGGCCAGCGCGCCGATCGGGTGCACGATGTCCGATCCCGCGCAGATCGCCACCAGCCCGGCCAGCGGGCCGTTGTGCACGAAACCCGGGTCATTGCGCCCGGCCACCAGCGCCGCCAGCGTGCCGCCGACCATGGCCATCACCGAATTGACTGCGACCAGGCCGCTGATGCCCTCGACCGTCTGCGCACTCATGACGTTGAAACCGAACCAGCCCACGGTGAGAATCCACGCCCCCAGTGCGAGAAAGGGGATGCTCGACGGCGGGTGCGCGGCAATGCCACCACTCGTGCTGTAGCGACCGCTGCGCGCGCCCAGCAGCAACACCGCCGCCAGCGCGATCCAGCCGCCCACGGCATGCACTACGATGCTGCCGGCAAAGTCGTGAAACGCAGCGCCGAAGCTCGCCTCCAACCACGCCTGCAGACCGAGGTTGCCGTTCCACACGATGCCCTCGAAGAACGGATAGACCAGCCCCACCAGCAGCGCCGTGGCCGCCAGTTGCGGATAGAAGCGCGCGCGTTCGGCGATGCCGCCCGAAACGATGGCTGGAATGGCCGCAGCAAAGGTCATCAGGAAGAAGAACTTGACGAGGTCGTAGCCGCTCTTGTCGGTCAGCGCCTCGGCACTCGCGAAAAAGTCGATGCCGTAGGCCACGGCGTAGCCGACGAAGAAGTAGGCCACGGCCGAGACGCTGAAGTCGACGAGGATCTTCACCAGCGCGTTGACCTGGTTCTTGCGACGTACCGTACCGACCTCAAGAAAGGCGAAGCCGGCATGCATCGCCAGCACCATGATGGCGCCGAGCAGCACGAAGAGCACGTCGGCGGAAGTCTGGAACTGCTCCATGGGATTCTCCGATTGCACAAAATCGGGGAGGACAAAGCAGTTCGCGTGCCAATCCGGTGCATGCGTGCAGAATCAGGCGCATGGCGCACGATCGGGGGTCACAATCGCAACATGACGCACTCATCGGGTGCGCTCGACTCGCCGTACGCATCATTACGGTGCATTACGCCCCGTTGCGGGGCAGCCCGTCGCGCTCGCCACATCGCTGCCTCAAGCTTCCGGCGGGCACCACGCACAACCGCTCGAGTCGACCTCCAGGCCTCCGGGCGGGTGATCCGGCTCGCCCGAAAGGGGTGCTCGCGTGATGGTATGCTCCGCCCACCGAAGCATTTCAGACCCCCGCCATGAGCCTCCAGAACGATACCGACCCGACCGCAATCACCGTCAACGACGGGAATCTCGACGACGTGCTGCGCGACGCTGCCTCCCGATTTCAGGCCGGCCACACCGCCGAAGCACGCAGACTTTTCGAGAGCGTGCTGCGTGCTTTCCCCCAAGACGCGGACGCCCATCACAACCTTGGCGTCATCGCGATGACCGAGGGTGCGCCGGTCCGGGACGCGATCGCGCACTTCGCTCGGGCCTGGGACGCCAACCCCGGGCACGGGCAGTTCGGCACAAGCTATATCCGCGCGCTGGCGCTCGCAGGAGAGCACGACAGGGCCGCCGCCGTTCACGCCGAAGGCCTGCGTCGCGGCCTGGCCTGGCCTTCGCTGGAAGCGATGACCGGTCGCCCCCCGACGGCGAAGGCACGCGGACGCTTCTCGGATCAGCCGCAGCCGGTGGGTCCGCAGCCGGGCGAAAAGGCCGACCCGCAGCTCGCGCAGGCGATCTCGGAAGCCGTGCGGCGCGGCGACTGGCAGGCGACGGCAGATCTGGCACGCAAATTCTGCGAGCGCTCGCCGAACAACGGCTTTGGCTGGAAGGCGATGGGCCTGGCCACGTGGAGGTCCGGTCATCCCGATACTGCCGTGGCGCCGCTGCGCAAGGCCGCCTCCATCGATCCGGACGATGCGGAAGTGCACTCCATCCTCGGCCGGGTGTACCACCAGCTCGACCTGCTTCCCGAAGCGGAACAGGCCTTGCGCCGGACCGTGGAACTGCGCCCGAACGCCGCCGGCGACCTAACCGACTGGGGACAGCTTCTGGGCAAACTGAACCGCTTCGCGGAAGCCGAGCAGGCACTGAAGCGGGCTCTCGCGCAACGGCCGGACATCCACAAGGCCCGCTTCCTGCTGGGCTCCGCACTGATGCTGCAGGACCGGCACACTGACGCCGTGCCCCATTTCGAGCAGCTCCTGCGAGCGCAGCCGAGCGATGTGCAAAGTCGCAAGCGGCTGCTCGACTGCTTCGAGCAGACCGGTCGGCTGCGGGAACTCGAGGCCTGCGCGCGCGAAGGGCTGGAACATTCACCAAGCAATCCGGTGCTGCTCAACGCGCTGGCAGATCTCTACGTTCTGCAAGGACGCCTGACCGAAGCGATGGACTGCCATCGTGCGATCGTCGCCAACGACTCGGGAAACCTCGTCTCACGCAGCGCCCTGCTGTTCCTCGGTCACATGCTCGGCGAGGACTCGACGGCACTGTATGAAGCCGCCTGCGAGTGGGGCCAACATGCATCGGCCGCGGCATCCGCCTTCCAGGACTGGAATCTGGAGCCCGCACCTGCGCGTCTGCGCGTCGGACTGGTCTCGGGCGACCTGCGCCGCCATCCGGTCGGCTACTTCCTCGAAAACGTGCTTGCCCACGTCGATTCCGAGCGCATCGAATGGATCGCCTACCCGACCGTCGACCGCATGGACGAACAGTCCGTGCGCCTGCGCGCCGCGGTCGCGCACTGGCACCCGCTCACGGGTCTGGACGACGCGGGCGTCGCGCGCCAGATCCGCGAAGACGGAGTACACATTCTCATCGACCTCGCCGGCCACACGAGCCTCAACCGTCTCGGCGTATTCGCCTGGCGCCCCGCGCCGGTTCAGGTTTCCTGGCTGGGCTATTTCGCCACCACCGGTCTCGACGAGATGGACTATCTCATCGCCGACGAAACCAGCGCGCCTACACAGGGCAGTGAGCGCTTCAGCGAACGCCTGTGGCGCCTGCCGGACACGCGCCTGTGCTTCTCGCCACCAGACGTCGATCTGGCCGTCGCCCCCTCACCCTGCCTCGCGAATGCGGCGGTGTGCTTCGGATCGTTCCAGCGTCTGGTCAAGGTCGACGACCGGGTTCTCGATGTCTGGGCCGAGGTCCTCAAGGCCGTTCCGGATGCCCGTCTGCGTCTGCAGGCCGCCTCGCTCGCCGATGCCGAAGTCCGCAACGGCGTGCTCGCACGCCTGGCCGAGCGTGGCGTCGCCCCCGAGCGGGTATCGCTGCACGGCAGGACCAGTCGCGAGGATTATCTCGCCGCACATGCCGAGGTCGACATCCTGCTCGACACCTTCCCGTATCCGGGCGGGACGACGACCTGCGAGGCACTGTGGATGGGCGTGCCGACCGTGACATTGGCCGGCGACACGATGATCTCACGCCAGGGCGCCAGCCTGCTGTCCGCCGCCGGGCTGCCCGACTGGATCGCCACCACGCCGGAAGCCTTCGTCGAACTGGCCGCACGGCACGCCTCTGACCGGCAGGCGCTCGCCGATTTGCGCAGTGGATTGCGTGATCGGGTCCTCGCGTCGCCGCTGTTCGATGGCCCGGCATTCGGTCGCAACATGGAGGAAGCGCTGTGGCGAATGTGGGCCGAGACCGGTGAGCCTCGCTGCGCGAAGCTAACCGCCTGACGGCCCCGACTAGGCTGCGGGCTCGCGCGCGGACGCCGACACCGCGCGCTCCATCGACCACGCGCGCAAGGCCTTGATCTGTTCGGACATGGTGCGCGACAGCGGCACCATGCGCGACATCGCCCACATCAGGTCGCGTTCGCTCAGTGCGTGCCCTTCCTGCCAGGCGCGCACGAGGCCGGCGCGCACACCCTGCTCGATCTCGGACCCGCTCCAGCTCTTGGTGATCGCCGCCAGCGCGGCGAGATTGAAGCCGGCCGGGTCGGCGTCATTGGCGCGCAAATGAATGTCGAGAATGTGCATGCGCTCGCGCTCGGTCGGCAGATCGAGGAAGAAGAGCTGATCGAAGCGGCCCTTGCGAATCACCTCGGCGGGCAGCTTCTCGATACGGTTGGCCGTGGCGACGACGAACACACCGGGCGGCTTTTCCTGCATCCAGGTCAGGAAACTGGAGAAGATGTTCGGATTGGTGCCGCCACCGCGAAGCTGGGTGTCGTAACCGAAGCTGTTCTCCATCTCGTCGATCCACAGCACCAGCGGTGCGATCTGCTCAGCCAGACGCAGCGCGTGATCGAAGGCATATTCGGGCGAACCGTAGGCGCCCGAAAGCACCAGGTTCATGTCCAGGCGCACCAGCGGCAATCGCCACGCGCCGGCGATGACCTTGGCCGCCATGCTCTTGCCGCAACCGCTCACCCCCATGAACAGCACACCGGCCGGCAGCGGCACGCGATGCTCGGCGTCACCGCCGGTAAACAGCGCCGCGCGCGCCTCGACCCACTGCTTGAGGTTCTCCAGGCCGCCCACGCGATCAAGATCGACCGTGTCCGGCACATAGCGCAAACAGGCCTCGCGCATCAGCACCGCGGCTTTTTCCTCCCGCACCTCGGCCAGCGCCTCGTCGGTGCCCAATCGCCCTTCGACCTCCAGCCGGCGCATCAGGTGGCCCACCTCGTTGAGCGTCATGCCCTTCATCGCCGCGGCCAGCGCGTTCGCCAGCGTGGCGTCCAGCCCCGGCACGAGGGCGTCGAGCTCGGCGCGGATTTCCGGCTCGGCCGGTGCGCCGATCTCGACGAGGAAGACCTCGCGCTCGAGCGCCGCCGGCAGGACATGCTCGCCGCAGGACAGAAACACGCAGCCGCCACGACCGCTGCGCGCGTGATAGACATCGCGCAGCGCCCGCACCAGTTCGGGCCGGTCGGCCAGCAGTAGCGGAAGATCCTTGAAAAGGGTGAAACTGCCCGGCTCCTGCGCAATGACGTGGCGCAGCGCAGCGAGCGGGTCGGCCAGCGCGGCATCGGTCGTCTCGCCGGTTCGCAGACCCTGGGTCAGCGTCCACACCGCAAGCGGGCGCCCCGCCTCGGCGGCGAAGGCGGCCAGCACGGCCTCGATGCGCGCCTCGTCCTGGCCGCGCACATGCACCAACGGATGGGCGCCGTCGAGCGCCTTGCGGATGCGCGCCAGATGCGCGGGTTGGTTGCGGTCGGCCATCGAGTCGGTCCGGTGAGTCGGGAGTGTGCGGCAAGCATGCAACGCCGCTGCCCCCGAGTCAAAAGTGCCGTGCGCGCAGCAATGCGCAGCCATCTTAGGGCCTGCTCACAATTGCGCTGGTCATGCGGCGGCGACGGGCGCATCATGACGATGTCTTCGGTCAAGATGCCGCAACCGCTACAGGATCGGACTGATGAATACCGACTCCATCGCCCGTCCACGCCACGAGGTTTCCCGCGATATCCGCCGTTTCCTGGCGCGCGCGACCCAGCTTCCCGGCCCGCAGGGCACATCGCTGCGGTTGATCGAACTGGCGCAGGACCCCACTGCCGGTCTGGGCGAGATCGTCGCCGTGATCCGCAGCGATCCGGCACTCGCGGCCTTCGTGCTGCGCGCGGCCGCAACCGCCCGTTACCGTCCGCTTCGCGGCACGCTCAGCCTCGAAATCGCGGTGCAGCGCCTGGGGCTGTGCGCGATTCGCGTGCATGCGCTGGTGCTGTCGCTGATTCCGCAATGCGAGCGCATGCGCTGCGAGGGCTTCAACTATCACCGTTTCTGGATCACCTCCATGCACACGGCGCTGCTCGCCGAAGCGCTCGCCGAACGCATCGTGAAACGCGCAGCCGACGACGGCTTCACGCTGGGTCTGCTCGCCGGCGTCGGTCGGCTCGCCTTCGCCACTGCCGAACCGGACGAATACGGGCGGCTGCTCGCCTTCGCGCGCAAGTCCGGAACCGATATCGAGACCCTCGAACGCGAGACTTTCGGCTTCGACCACGCCGAGTTCTCAGCCGTACTGTTCACCGACTGGACCTTGCCGACCTCGATGGCCGACATCATCTACTGGCAGCGCGACCCCGAGGGCGGCGGCTTCACGCCGGGCTCCACACAGGCGCTGTTGGCCGGGTGTCTGTGTCTTGCACGCGTACTCGCCGAACGCCTATGCACCGACGACGCGGACGGCACGCTGCGCGCAATCGCGCGCCGGCGCGCCGCCACCCTGGGCATCGGCCCGGATGAACTGCAACGCGTCTTCGAGACCTCGATGCTGCCGCTGCG
>JACESY010000013.1 GCA_013911595.1 Azoarcus sp. | reverse complement strand
GCGTAAGGGCAGTCAGATCTACATCGAGGGCCGCCTGCAGACGCGCAAATGGCAGGACAAGGAAGGCCAGGACCGCTACACCACCGAGATCCGCGCCGACGAGATGAAGATGCTCGGCGGACGTCCGTCCGGTGGTGACGCGCCGATGGGTCGGCAGGACACCGGTGGTGGCTACGACGAGGCGCCGCCGCGTCAGCAGCAGCGCCCCGCACCGCAACCCGCCGGCGGCAAGCCGGCCGAGAGTGGCGGTTTCGGCAATTTCGACGACGACATTCCGTTCTGATTCAACCCGTCTGCAGCGCGCGCTGCATGCGGTCGAGCGCCGCATCCAGCGTCGCGCGCGGGCAGCCGAAGTTCAGCCGCACGAAGCCCGGCATGCCGAAGGCCGCACCGTCGGACAGTCCCACGCCGGCGGCCTCGAAAAAGGCCGTTGGGTCGTCCTGCCCGATGCCGCGGCAATCCACCCAGGACAGATAGGTCGCCTCCGGCAGCGTGGTGGCGAGTCCCGGCATCGCGTTCAAGCGTTGGGTGGCGTGTTCAGCGTTGGCCGCCAGATACTCCAGCAGCGCCAGGCGCCAGTCGTGGGCATCGCGATAGGCGGTCTCGGTCGCGACCATTCCGAGCACGTTGACCCCGGGCACGATGCCACGCATCGCATGCCGGAAGCGCCGACGCAGTGCCTCATCCGGAATGATTGCGAAGGCGCAGTACAGGGCCGGGATGTTCCAGGTCTTGGACGGCGCCATCAGCGTGATCGAGCGTCGCGCCGCGGCCTGCGACAGGGCGGCGAGCGGTCGATGGGTGTACGCGGGGTCAAGCACCAGACCGCAATGAATCTCGTCGGTGCAGATCGTGAAGTCGTGGCGTTCTGCCAGCGACACGATCCATTCCAGTTCATCGTCGTCGAACACCCGGCCGACCGGATTGTGCGGGTTGCACAACAGGAACAGCCGCGTGTCGGCGTCGATCACCGCTTCGACCGCCGGGCGATTCCATGCCCAGCGAGCGTCGCGCTCCTCGAGGGCGACGCTGATGCGGCGGCAGCCGTTGTTGGCCGGTGTCGCGAGGAAGGGCGGATAGACCGGCGTGGCCGTGAATACGCCGGTGCCCGGCGGTGCGACGGCCCGGCAGGCGAGATTGAGTCCGGTCACTACGCCGGGCAGCCACACCAGCCAATCGGCCTCGATGTGCCAATCGTGGTCGCGCGCAACGCCCTCGACGACGGCGTCGACCAGCGACGGCCATGCGCCGGCGTAGCCGAACACGCCGTGTTCGACGCGCGTGCGCAGCGCATCGAGCACGGCCGGCGGCGCGGCGAAGTCCATGTCGGCGACCCACAGCGGCAGCACGTCGCGATCCGCGTAGCGGTCCCATTTATCGCCGGGCACGGCGCGGCGGTCGATGATACGGTCGAAGTCGAAAGGCTCGGTCATCGAAACTCCGTGTTACGAGGGGCTCGGTCCCCGAGGATATACAATAGCGCCCGCGCACACCCGCGCTTGGAGGTTTCATCGTGCAGTACGTGACCGCGCATCCCGACGGGGTGCTCGCGATCGATGCCGGATACGGCCGTGACGGCCTGGCGGCGATCCATCTCGTAATCCATCGCGGCCGCGCCGCCATCATCGATGCCGGAACACCGGCGTCGGTGCCGCGGGTGTTCTCCGCCCTGGCAGCCGCGGGCATCGCACCCGAGAACGTCGACTGGGTCATGCTGACCCACATCCACCTCGATCATGCGGCCGGCGCCGGTCCGCTGATGGCGGCCCTGCCACAGGCGCGGTTGCTGGTGCACCCGCGCGGCGTGCGCCATCTGGCCGATCCGCAGCGGCTGTGGAGCGCCAACGCCGAAGTCTATGGTTCGCAGCGGCTCGTCGAGATGTACGGCGAGCCCGTGCCGGTGCCGGCCGAGCGCATCGTCGCGGCCGAAGAAGGTCTGCGTGTGGCGCTGGGCGAGCGCAGCTTCCGCGTGCTCGACACGCCCGGTCACACACGCCACCACATCGCGATCTGGGATGAGACGGCACACGCCGGTTTTGTCGGCGATACCTTTGGCGTGTCCTACCGCGAACTCGACCGCGACGGCCATGCCTTCGTCTTTCCGTCGACCATGCCTTCCGAGTTCGAGCCTGACGCGCTGCATCGCTCGATTGACCGCATTGCCTCGCTGCGTCCGGAGGCGATCTATCTGGGTCATTACAGCCGCGTGACCGGTGTCGATCGAATCGCCACCGACCTGCACCGGCTAATCGACGCCCAGGTGGCCATCGCATGCGCCGCGCGCGGTCACGGCGTCAAGCGCCACGTCGAGATCCTGGCCGGGCTCGAGCAGCTCGTGTGCGAGGAGGTCGAGCGTCAGGGCGCGCCCGTGTCCGAGGAGGAGGTGCTCGAGTTGCTGCGCATGGATCTGGACATGAACGCGCAGGGACTGGGCATGTGGATGGACAAGCACCCCGAAGCGGTGACCGCATGAGCGCGGTGCCGGCCGCGGTCGAGGTCGACCGTGGCCGCCGCTTCGGCGGCATCGCCCGCCTGTATGGACCGGCCGCGCTCGACGCGCTGGCGCATCGGCGCGCGTGCGTGGTGGGCGTGGGCGGGGTCGGTTCCTGGGTCGCCGAGACCCTGGCGCGCAGCGGGGTCGGGTGCCTGCGTCTGGTCGATCTGGATCATGTTGCCGAGTCCAACATCAACCGCCAGATCCATGCACTGGAACCGACGCTGGGCCAGGCCAAGGTGCTTGCGATGCGTGATCGCATCGCGGCCATCGATCCGGGCATTGCCGTCGAGGTGGTCGAGGAATTCCTCACCCCCGCCAACGCTGCGGCGTTGGTTGCCGGCTGCGATGTAGTGGTCGATGCGGTCGATGACATGAACGCAAAGCTTGCGCTGGTGCTGGCCTGCCGGGCGGCGCGCGTGCCGCTGGTGGTGTGCGGCGGTGCAGGGGGCAAGACCGACCCGACACGTATCCGCGTCGACGACCTCGCGCGCGCCACCCACGACCCGTTACTGTCCCGGTTGCGTCGCCGTCTGCGCGCCGAACATGGCTTCCCGCGCGAACCGAAGCGCCGTTTCGCAGTCACTGCCGTGTATTCAGAACAACCGCCGCTTCTTTCCGACGCGTGCGAGGCCGCGCCGCAGGGGCTGGCCTGTGCAGGTTACGGTTCTAGCATGGCGGTCACGGCCAGTTTCGGTCTGTTTGCCGCCTCGCGCGCGCTCGATGCCTTGTTTGCGCCGGCGGACCACGACATGGGAGAACATCAATGAGCGAATCCGCGATCGTGCTGTTTGGACACGGCGCACGCGACCCGCAATGGGCCGAGCCGATGGCCCGCGCGCGCGAGGTCGTGCGCCGCGCCGCGCCTGACACCGAAGTTGAGCTGGCCTTTCTCGAGTTCATGCAGCCCGGCCTGGTCGATACCATCGACTGCCTCGCCCGTGGCGGTGCGCGCCGCATCACCGTGGTGCCGATGTTCCTCGCCCAGGGCGGCCACGTGAAGAAGGATCTGCCCGACCTGCTCGATGCCGCACGCGAACGCCACCCGACCTGCCACATCGAACTCGTGCCTGCGGTGGGCGAATCGGACATGGTCATCGCCGCAATGGCCGAATACGCGCTACGCAGCGCCGGTGTCTTATCGGCGCACCGCGCCGACGGCTAGAATGATGCCGGGAATCCCTGCTGGATGAGCCGATGACGCAATCCCTGCCGCCTCACGAGCGCCGTTCCGATCGCCGCCTGCAGATGGGCTCGCCGGCGCGCATCCTGTTCGATGACGCCGCCCCCGTCGATGCCGAATGCGTGGAACTGTCCGTAGGCGGGATGACGCTGCGCTCGGCCTACGTGCCTGGCGAGGCCGAGGTGCTGACGGTCGAGGTGTCCTCGCCACCCGGCGGGCTGGAGCGCCCCCCGCTGGTCGCGCACCTGCGCGTCAAGCGCTGTCACATGGTCTCGCCCGGAGACTACGAAGTCGGCGGCGAGATCGTCGAAGTCATCGGCTGAATCCGCGCCAGCCTTCGCGCCGCCGGCGTCCGCCGCGCGCGATCATCACCAACGCGAACAGCGCGATGAGCGCGAAGCAGATCAGCGACCAGTTGGCGATGGTCAGTCCGAGAAAGGTCCAGTCGATCGCCGCACAATCGCCCGCGCCGCGAAACATCATCGGCAGGGCCTCGGCCAGTCCGAAGCTCTCGACCATGTATTCGAAGCCCGGTCCGCACTCCGCGAGGGATGGCGGCTCGAGTTGCAGTCGCGTCTGCTGGGCCGCGACGCCGCCACCGGCCAGCGCCGCGGTCAGCACCAACAGGCCGTAGAGCACGGTGCCGGTGCGGCGCGGTCCGTGCACGGTGGCGATCAGCGCGACTAGCGCGATCGCGACGAAAGCGTAGCGCTGCAAGATGCACATCGGACACGGCTCGAGGCCGACGACATGCTGCAGGTACAGGCCGAAGCCGAGCAGCGCCGAGCAGGCGACGAACAAAGCGGCGAACAGCGGGCGTGAGGCGGGCAGGTACATCGGTTCGTTTCCCTTCGGGTGAGCGACGATTGTAGGGCATCGTGGCCTTGTGCCACAGCCTCAGGGCGTATCGACTTCAGACGTGGGCGCGGCCTGGGCGAGCAGGTCGAGGAATGCGCGTGTGCGTGACGGCATCAGCCGGCGCCCCGGAAACACCGCCCAACCCTTGCCGCCGGGCGCGCTCCACTGCGGCAACACCGGCACCAGACGGCCCGCGCGCACCTGGCTACGCGCGTAATGACTCGGTACCAGCGTGATGCCGCTGCCGGCACAGGCCAGGCCGATGAGCAGATCCGGCGAGTTGGCGGTCACGCGCACGCGCGGCGCGACGCGCACGCTGCGCGTGCCGTCGGACAGGGTCCACGGCCGGGCGAGCCCGTCGCGGCCGACCAGATGCAGGGAGGCATGGGTGTCCAGTTCCTCGGGGTTGGCCGGGTGTCCATGCCTGATCAGATAGTCGGGGGAGGCGAACAGTCCGTCGGAAAACGTGCCGATGGGGCGGGCGGCGAGTGTCGCGTCGTCGGGCAGGTCGCCGAAGCGCAGCGCCAGGTCGAAGTTCTCGCCGATCAGGTCGACGCGTCGCGGCGACAGGTCGATGTCGAGCGCCACCTCCGGGTAACGCTCGACGTAGCGTGCGAGCACGTCGCGCAGCACGGCGTTGGCGAAATCGGCCGGCATCGAGATGCGCAAGCGCCCGCTCGGCCCGGCCTGACGATGCTCGGCCAGCGCGTTGGCCGCGTCGAGCTCGCTGGCGAGTTGGCGCGCATGTACCAGCATGCCGCGACCGAAGTCGGTGAGCGTGAGTTTGCGCGTGGTGCGTAGTAGCAGTCGCTCGCCGAGGCCTTGCTCGAGCTGGGCGAGGCGGCGTGAGACCGTCGATTTGGGCAGGCCGAGGCGTTCGGCTGCGCGCGTGAGACTGCCCGCCTCGACGATATGGGCGAAGACGACGAGATCGTTCGGATCGATGGGCGACTTTTGTTCCATTGTTGGAACAATGTTATCCGCAAAACCCGGTTAATGCTCGTACGTGCAATCCATACCATGGTGATGTCGAATTCCAACGGAGACTCACCATGATCATCCTGCAAGTAAACGCCAGCGCCCGCAGTACGGGTGCCAACTCCACCCGGCTCGCCGAGCGCATCGTCGAGCGCCTGCGCGAGCGTCACCCGGACGCCACCGTGAGCGTGCGCGATCTCGCCGCTCATCCCCATCCGGTGCTCGACGAGCCGGCGTTGCAGGCCTTGTTCACGCCGGAGGGCGAGCGCACGCCGGAGCAGGTCGAGCGGGTTGCACTCGACGACGCGCTGATCGCGCAGGTGCAGGCCGCCGACGTAATCGTGCTGGGCGTGCCGATGTACAACTTCACGATCTCCTCGCAGCTCAAGAACTGGGTCGACGCGATCGCCCGTGCACGCGTGACCTTCCGCTACACCGAGAACGGACCCGAGGGGCTCCTCACGGGCAAGACGGTGTACGTGGCGCTCGCGCGTGGCGGAAAATACCGCGACACCGATGCCGACACGCAGGTGCCTTATTTGAAGATGGTGCTCGGCTTCCTGGGCATGACCGATGTGCGCTTCGTCTATGCCGAAGGCCTGGCGATGGGCGAGGAGGCCGTCGAACAGGCCTTCACCGACGCCGAACGACAACTGGAGGCCGCGCTTGCGTGAGCGCGGACAAGCGATGAGCACGAAGAACAAGGGTTTTGCCGACACCCTGCGGCGCGCGGTGTTCGGACGCAGTCAGGCCGAACTGCTCGCCGAGATCGACGCGATCGTCCCCGTCCGCGACGCGGCGAGCGAGGAGCACGTCGAGCGTGCGCGCGGCGTAGAGCGGCTGGTCACCGGGACGGCGACTTCGGACGGCGCGGGCGTGAAGCTCACGCGTGTGCTTACCGACGACCTGCAGGAACGGCTCGACCCCTTCCTGATGCTCGATGCCTTTCGCAGCGACAATCCGGGCGACTACATCGGCGGCTTCCCCGATCACCCGCACCGCGGTTTCGAGACCGTGACCTACATGATCGCCGGGCGGCTGCGCCATCGCGACAGTGCCGGCAACGAAGGCCTGCTCGAGAACGGCGGCGTGCAGTGGATGACGGCCGGGCGCGGCGTGATCCATTCCGAAATGCCCGAGCAGGAGGGCGGCCTGATGGAAGGCTTCCAGCTGTGGCTGAACCTGCCGGCACGCGACAAGATGTGCACGCCCGGCTATCGCGACCTCAAGAGCGAGGACATTCCCGCCTTCCGCACCGCGGCCGGTGCGGCGGTGAAACTGGTGGCCGGCCGCAGTCATGGCATCGAGGGCGCGATGACACGCGAGGCCACCGCGCCGCTATACGCCGACATCGCGTTGCCGGCCGGCGCGCATTTCTCGCAGGCGCTGCCGTCGCAACACAACGCCTTCGTCTATGTGTATCGCGGCGAAGTGACGGTGGGTGGCAAGCGGGTTGCGGCCGGTCGCATGGCGATTCTCGACAACGCCGCCGATGCGGACGGCGTGCGCATTGCGGCGGGTAGTGCGCCTGCACGCGTGCTGCTGATTGCCGGGTGCCCGCTGGGTGAGCCCATCGTGCAGCACGGGCCGTTCGTGATGAACAATGTCGACGAGATCCGCCAGGCGGTCGAGGACTTTCGCGCCGGTCGCCTCGGCTGAATGTCTCTCCCCGCATTAATTTCCTCCTCTTGAAATCGGGTCCGCTGTCCCGAACTGAATGCGTGCGGACATCCCGTCAGCATGTCCGCACCGCCTTGCCGGTGTGTGAAACGAGAACTTCATGAGGAGGATTTCATGACGGATTTGTATCCATCCCGTCACGGCACGGAACCGGGCGTGCTGCCCCGCCTGGACCCGGTCGCCTGGCAGTCTTGGCGACTCGGCTGCCCGCTCTCGCAAGCCCAATACGAGACGTGGTGCCGTGACGGATTCTTGGTGCTTGAAGGGCTGTTTGACGAGACCGAGGTCGCGGTGCTGCGGCAGGAGCTGGAACGACTGCGTCGTCGCTCCGAGCTGGCTGCTCGCCCCGAATGCATCACCGAGCGCGATTCGCGTGCGCTGCGTTCGCTCTTCGCACCGCATCGTCACAGTGCGCTGTACTCGCAGCTGATGCGTGACGAACGCTTGCTCGGCATTGCCGAGTTCCTGCTCGCCAGCGAGCTGTATGTGCATCAGGCGCGCGTGAACTTTAAGCCGGGCCTGGGGGGCGACGGCTTCTACTGGCACTCGGATTTCGAGACCTGGCACGCCGAGGACGGCTTGCCGCGCATGCGTACGCTGTCGGTAAGCGTGTCGCTGACCGAAAATACCCCGTTAAACGGGCCGCTGATGCTCATTCCCGGCTCGCACACCGAGTACATCCAGTGCGTCGGGGCCACGCCCGAGCACCACTACCGTCGCTCGCTGCAGCGTCAGGAAGCCGGCCTGCCCGATGCGGCGAGCATCGAACGCATGGCCTCACGCGGCATCCGCGCGGCCACCGGCCGTGCGGGTACGGTCATGATCTTCGACTGCAACACGCTGCACGGTTCGGCGGGCAACCTGTCGCCGTGGCCACGCTCGAACATCTTCTTCGTCTACAACAGCGTCGAGAACCGTCCCCAAACTCCGTTTTCGGCGGACGCACCACGCCCCTGGTACATCTGCGAGCGTGAGGATTTCTCGCCGCTGCGGCGGATGAGGCCGGACTACCTGCACTTCGCCGAAGAGACGGAGGCGGCCTGATCGATGTCAGGCCCGCGCGAGCGCGACCAGAAGCCGGGCCTGATCACGCAGCGGCTGCGGCACCGCGACGCGGCCGTTGAGCATGTCGCGAATCAGTGCGGCGTTGTCCGCGACGCCGGGCGCGTTGGGCAACTCGGCCAGTGGTGGTGCGCCGCCTTCCTCGGCCGGCAGGTCCTCGGCGACATGCCCGTCGACAAAGCACTGCAGGCGCGGCCGCCGGCGCGGGTTGGCGAAGGCTTCGCCCTCGGTGCCGCGCAGCAGCATGGACACGCCGCCGTCCTGGACGAGGAAGTCGTGCATGCGCACAAGATACTCGGGGTGCGTGACCGAGACCACGCGCACGCTGCGCCCCGGGCAGGGGTCGAGCAGCTTGGCCATGGTGTGGCCGCTGCCGCGCACGCCAAAGCGTAGGCGCAGCGATAGCAGCCAGGCGAGGCCGGGCAGCAGGGTCTCGAGCTGCACGCAGGCGATCTGCCCTTGCGCGAGCCGTGTTCCCGCATCCTCGACGCTGGCGGCCGCTTCGATGTCGAGCGCGGCGAGCAGTTCGAACGGGCTCGTGCGGCTGTCGAAGTCGTGGCGGCCCTGGATCAGCACCGGCACGCCCTCGCGCGCCAACAGATGCGCGAGCAGCGGCATCAGATTGGCCTGGCGTCGCGCGCCGTTGTAGGTGGGCAGTACCACGCAGCGCGGGCCGTCGGGCACGGCGACGCGTGCGCAGCGCGCGTCCATCGCGCGCTTGAAGCCCAGCAGTTCGGCCAGCGATTCGCTCTTCACGCGCAGTGCGATGACGATGGCGCCGAGTTCCAGCTCCGGCACCGTGGCGTCGAGCATTGCGCCGAACAGCGCTTCGGCGGTTTCGGCCTCCATGGAGCGTGCGCCCTTGGCGCCGCGGCCGATTTCCTTGATGATTCGTGCAAAGTCCATGGCGCGATTATCCGTCGTCGCCGTGGCGTTGTGTGCACATCGGCCGTGCCGGGCAAGGCCCGCACGGCCTATCCGGAGGAATATTCATGAACGTGGGATTCATCGGGCTGGGCCTGATGGGGCGCCCGATGGCGCTCAACCTGATGCGCGCCGGCCATGCGCTGCGCGTGTGGGCACGGCGCCCGGAGAGCATGCAGCCGCTGCTCGATGCCGGCGCGAGCGCCTGCACCAGTGCGGCCCACGTCGCGCGAGGCGCGGACGTCGTGATCACCATCGTGGGAGATGCGCCGGATGTGGAGCGTGTCGCACTGGGGCCGGACGGCATCGCCGACGGCGCGCGCGAGGGACTCATCCACATCGACATGAGCACGATCTCGCCCGAGGTGACCGAAGGCATCGCCGCACGCTTGCGCGAGCGCGGCGTGACCATGCTCGATGCGCCGGTCTCGGGTGGCGAGCCGGGCGCGATCAATGCGACGCTGACCATCATGGTCGGCGGCGACGCTGCCGCCTTCGAGTGCGCGAAACCGCTGTTCGAGGCGATGGGCAAGACCATCTCGCACATCGGCGGTAACGGCGCCGGACAGGTCGCCAAGGCGTGCAACCAGATCGTCACCGGGGTCGGCGTGGCCTCGGTGGCCGAGGCGCTCAACTTCGCGCGCGCCAGCGGCGTCGACGCGGGCGCGGTACGCGAGGTGCTGATGGGGGGCTTCGCCGCCTCGCGCATTCTCGATGCGCATGGCGGACGCATGGTCAAGCGCGAGTTCCGTCCCGGCTTCAAGTCGTGGATGCACCAGAAGGACATGCGCATCGTGCTCGACGAGGCTCACCGCATGGGCCTGCAGTTGCCCACTTCGGCGGCGGCCGCACAGCTGTTCAACGCGATGGTCGGCAGCGGGCTGGGCGAGGAGGATTCGGTGGCGATGCTCAAACTGTTCGAACGCATGAGCGGGGGAGAAGGATGATGCGCGTCGGATTCATCGGACTGGGCGTGATGGGGCGCCCAATGGCGGAGCATGTGCTGCGCGCCGGCCACAGCCTGGGTGTGTGGGCGCGCCGCCCTGAGTCGGCAGCATCGCTGGTCGAGCAGGGGGCGACGGCGTACGAGACGCCGGCGGCGCTGGCCGCGGCGTGCGATGTGGTCATTACCATCATCACCAACAGCGCGGACGTCGAGGCTGTGGCCTTTGGCGAGCAAGGGTTGGCGGCCGGCTTTGCGCGCGGCGCTGTGCATGTGGACATGAGCACCATCGCGCCGGAAGCGGCGCGTGATTTCGCACGCCGCTATGCGGACGTGGGCGTCGACTGGGTCGATGCTCCGGTCTCCGGCGGCGAGCAGGCGGCGGTGGCCGGCACGCTGGCGATCATGGCGGGCGCGCGTGAGGACGTGTTCGAGCGCGTGCGTCCGCTGTTCGGTGCGATGGGCAAGACCATCGTGCGCATCGGCGACGCGGGCGCCGGCCAGGTCGCCAAGGCCTGCAACCAGATGGTGATGGTGTGTGCGCTGCAGGCCTGTGCCGAAGCCATGCATCTGGCGCGCGCCCACAAGGTCGACCTGGCCGCCGTGCGCACGGCGCTGATGGGCGGGTCGGCCGGCTCGCGCGTGATGGAGGTGATGGGCGAGCGCATGGTCGAACGTGATTTTTCGGCCGGCATCCAGGCGCGGTTGCACCACAAGGACTTCGGCATCCTGCTCAACGAAGCGGTGAAGATCGGTGCGCCACTGCCGATTGCCGCGCAGACCTGGCAGCAGCTCAACGCGCTGATGCACAAGGGCTGGGGTTTCGACGATACGTCGAGCCTGCTCAAAGTACTTGAGGATGCGACGTCGGGGCCGACCAGCTGATACGCAGTCAGGACGAGCGCGGCGAAGCCATCCCGTTGTGTCCGGAGATTGCTTCGTCGCCGCGCTCCTCGCGGACGGTTCGGGTTTCGACTCAGGGACGTTTCGGCGCCGGCTCGGTGTAGCCCAGGGCCCGCGAGATTTCCCGCGCGGTGGCATGCACCAGCGGTGCCCGGTCGCGGCTGAATCGTTCGGATGGCGTCGACAGCGACAGCCCGGCGACCAGTTCGCCGCTGTCGTCGCGGATGCCGGCAGCGATGCAGCGCACGCCCAGTTCCACTTCGTCCAGGTCGAAGGCCACGTCGTGGCGGCGAATTTCGGCCAGTTCGCGTTCGAGCTTGTCGAGCTCGGTGATCGACGCTGGCGTGCTGCCGGGCAGGCCGGTGCGATGGGCGTACTCGCGCACCTTGTCGCGCCCGTCCTCGACCAGAAAGAGCTTGCCCGAAGCCGTGGTGTGCAGCGGCGCGCGCGCGCCGACGATGTGGACCACGCGCACCGACGAGCGTCCGCTCGAGGTGCGCTCGACATAGACCATGGCGTCGCCGTCGCGCATGCCCAGGTTCACGCTCTCGCCGGTCTCTGCATGCAGCTTGAGCATGAAGGGCATGGCCACGTCGCGCAGCGAGATGCGCGATTTGACGATGTTGCCCAGCTCGAGCAAGCGGATGCCCAGCCGGTATGTGCCGCCTTCGCCGCGCTCGACGAAGCCTGAGGCCGTCATCGCACCGAGGATGCGATGTGCGGTCGACGGATGCAGGCCGCTTTGCTGCGCGATGCTCTTGAGCGGCATCGGGTCCGGGTGTACGGCGAGCACGTCGAGCAGTGTCATCATGCGCTCGACGACCTGGATCGGATTCTTGGCTTCGGGGGCGGTGGCGGCCACGTCGTCACTTCATGTCACGGACATGGCGCAAGTGTAGACGGCAGCGCACGTTTCGCCTAGTGAAACGCCATTGCGGAAATCCGAAGGGTAGGCCGTACGCCGGGCGTGACGCCCGGCGGTAACATGTCAGTTCTGCCGACAAGTCGTTCGGCGTGACAAGAACAAGGGGAGACAGGCATGAGCATCCGCATCGTGAACCTCGAGGGCGAATCCGTCGCCACGAGTTTTCGCAAGCCGGCGATCGAGCACGAATGGACCGACTATCCGCTGAGTACTGCCGATCAGGTCGTTGAACGGCTGGCCGGAGCCGAGATTGCCGTGATCAACAAGGTGCGCATTACGGCCGAGCACCTGCCGCAGCTGCCCGATCTCAAACTCATCGCGATCGCCGCGACCGGTACCGACAACATCGATCTGGCTGCCTGCAAGGAGCACGGCGTGGTGGTGTCCAATGTGCGCGGCTATGCCGTCAACACCGTGCCCGAGCACGCCATCCTGCTGATGATGGCCTTGCGTCGCAGCCTGCTCTCGTATGTGCAGGACGTGCGCGACGGATTGTGGGCCAGGAGCGGGAATTTCTGTCTGTTCGGCCATCCGGTGGGCGACCTGCACGATGCGACGCTGGGCATCTTCGGGCGCGGCAGCCTGGGGCAGGGCGTGGCGCGGCTGGCCGAGGCATTCGGCATGCGCGTGATCTATGGTGAGCATCGCGGCGCGACTTTGGTGCGCGAAGGCTATGTAGCCTTCGAGGAGGTGGTGCGCACGGCCGACGTGATCTCGCTGCACTGCCCCCTGAACGACGCCACGCGTGGCATGATCGGCAAGGCCGAACTGGAAATGATGAAGCCCACGGCGGTGCTCGTGAATACTTCGCGCGGCGGGCTGGTCGACGAGCAGGCGCTGGCCGATGCCTTGCGCGCCGGCGAGATTGCCGGTGCGGGTGTCGATGTGCTGTCCAAGGAGCCGCCGCGCGACGGGAATCCGCTGCTCGCAACGGATATCCCGAACCTGATCGTCACGCCGCACATGGCGTGGGCGTCCGATGCGGCGATGAAAGGGGTGACCGATCAGGTCATCGACAACATCGAAGCCTTTGTTGCCGGCACCCCGCGCAACCGCGTCGTGTGATGCGCCGCCGACGGCGCAGCGTGCAATCGCCTTGCGCCGCGTGGACTTGACCCGGGTCATGGTCGGCGTTCAGGCGACTTGACCGGGGTAGGGTCAGTTGGGGTATTTTAACGCCCGGCCGATCCCGAGTAAGTGAAAACCCGTATGACCCTGCGCCGGCGCGGTGCCGGTTCAGGGTTTTTTTAAGCCCGGTTTTGGCTCCGCAGCACTGCATGGCCGGGCGTCTGATGCGCCCGATGCGACCGGTTCTGGAGGGGGGCGGTCGCGTATCTGCCGCGCGGTGGAAGAGGACGACAGGAAACCACAACAATGAGTCTTGCCCTGATCGTGATGCTGCCCTTTCTCGGGGCGGTATTGCCGGCGCTGATGATCCGCGCCGGTCGCAACGCCTGTGCGATTGCGACCGGTACCGTGACCCTGCTCGCGCTCGGCCTGCTGTTGACGCACGCGCCTGCCGTCTTCCGCGGTGAGGTTGTCCAAGCCGGCTGGAACTGGCTGCCCGAGCTGGGGCTGAACGTCAATTTCTTCCTCGACGGGCTGGGGCTGTTGTTCGCCGGCCTGATCCTGGGGATCGGCTTGCTGATCATCACCTACGCGCGGTTCTACCTCGCGAAGGAAGACCCGATGGGTAATTTCTATACCTATCTGCTGCTCTTCCAGGGGGCGATGGTCGGTATCGTGCTGTCCGACAATATCCTGCTGCTGCTGATCTTCTGGGAGCTGACCAGCCTGTCGTCCTTCCTGCTGATCGGCTACTGGAAGCATCTGCCGGAAGGGCGTCAGGGCGCGCGCATGGCGCTGGCGGTGACCGGCGGGGGCGGTCTGGCGATGATCGCCGGCATGCTGATTCTCGGCCACATCGTCGGCTCCTACGACCTGACCATCATTCTCGCGCACGGCGACGAGATCCAGGCCTCGCCGCTGTATCTGCCAGCCCTGATCCTGATCCTGATCGGCTGTTTTACGAAGAGCGCGCAGTTCCCGTTCCATTTCTGGCTGCCGCACGCCATGGCCGCGCCCACGCCGGTCTCGGCCTACCTGCACTCGGCCACCATGGTGAAGGCGGGCATCTTTCTGCTGGCCCGTCTGTGGCCGGCGCTGGCCGGCACCGATGCGTGGTTCTACATCGTCGCCACCACCGGCCTCGTCACGATGGTGGTGGCGGCCTGCATTGCCTTGTTCAAGGACGATCTCAAGGGCTTGCTGGCCTTCTCGACGGTCAGCCATCTGGGACTGGTGACGATGCTCTTCGGCTTCGGCACGCCGTTGGCCGCAGTGGCGGGGGTGTTCCACATCATCAACCACGCCACCTTCAAGGCCGCGCTGTTCATGAACGCCGGCATCATCGATCACGAGGCCGGCACGCGCGACATCAAGCGTCTGGGCGGGCTGATGCTGCTGATGCCGCTGTCGGCTACGCTGGCGATGATCGCTGCCGCATCGATGGCCGGCCTGCCCCTGTTCAACGGTTTCCTGTCCAAGGAGATGATGCTCGACGAGGCCTGGAAGATGAGCTGGTTCGGGCAGGGCTGGGTGATTCCGCTGTTCGCCACGCTGGGGGCGGTGTTCTCGGTGGCGTATTCCTTCCGCTACATCGTTCACGTCTATCTGGGGCCGAAGCGCAACGACTACCCGAGCAAGCCGCATGACCCGCCGATGGGCATGTCGCTGCCGCCGATGCTGCTGGTGGTGCTGGTGGTGGCCATCGGCCTGTTCCCCGAGACCATTGTCGGCCCGCTGGTGCGCGTGACCGCCGGGGCGGTGATCGGTGGCCCGGTGCCGGACTTCCATCTGTCGATCTGGCACGGCTTCACGCCGGCGCTGTTCATGTCGATTGCGGCGGTGGCCATCGGCCTGTTCGCGCTGTGGCGCTACGCCATCGTGCGCGCCATCTGGCAGGCTGGCCCCCACCCCGAGGCCAAGGCCATGTTCCAGGCGAGCGTGGCGGCGCTGGTGCGCTTCTCGCAGGTCACGATGCTGGGACTGCACAACGGTTCGCTGCAACGCTACATCGCGTTCGCGATCGGCGGCACCGTGCTGATCGGCTTCGTCACCTTCTTCACTCACGAACACGGCGAGGGCGCGCGCGCCCCGATCGCGATCACGCCGGTCGCAGTGGTCGGCTGGTTGCTGCTGGTCGGGTGCTGCATCGCGACCGTCTGCATGCACCATCGCCGTCTGTTGGCGCTGCTCACGGTCGGTGTGGTCGGCCTGATGGTGTCGGTCGGCTTTCTCTACTTCTCGGCCCCCGATCTGGCGCTGACGCAGATTTCGGTCGAAGTGGTCACGGTGATCCTGATTCTGCTTGCGCTGTACTTCATCCCCAAGGAGACGCCGCGCGAGAGCGGGGGCGGACGCAAGCTGCGCGACGGACTCATCGCGGGCTTGGGCGGCATCGGCGTCACCGGCCTGACCTGGGCCGTGCTCTCGCGTGACTACGAGAGCCTGTCGTCCTACTACCTGAACCAGTCGGTGCCGGGCGGCGGCGGGACCAACGTGGTCAACGTCATCCTGGTCGACTTCCGCGGTTTCGACACCTTCGGCGAGATCATCGTGCTGGGCATCGCCGCGCTGGCGATCTTCGCGCTGCTCGATGGCGTGATGCGCGGCGAACTGGGCGGCAAGCTCAGTTCCTGGGCACCGGACATGCCGCGCTCGGCCGATCGCCATCCGCTGATCATGGTGGTCGCCACGCGCATCATGTTGCCGCTGGCGATGATGGTTGCGGCCTACATCTTCCTGCGCGGCCACAACTCGCCGGGCGGCGGCTTCATCGCAGGCCTGGTAGCGTCGATTGCCCTGTTGTTGCAGTACATGGCCAGCGGTTATGCCTGGGCGGCGCAGCGCATGCGCATCGACTACCACGCGATCATCGGCGCCGGCGTGCTGATCGCCGCGGCCACCGGCATCGCAGCGATGGTCATGGACTATCCGTTCCTGACCAGCGCCTTCACCTATCTGCACTGGCCGGTGGTCGGCAAGTTCGAGGTCGCCAGCGCGATTGCATTCGACGTGGGCGTGTTCTTGACCGTCGTCGGCGCGGTGATGCTGATGCTCGCCAACCTGTCGCGTCTGGGTCGCCGGGTGGGCAAGCAGCCAGTCAACGTCGAACCGATGGACATCGATCCGTCCCGTCTGGCGAAGTCCGGGTCGAGGGAGAACTGAGATGGAGTTTCTGGTTGCAACTGCGGTTGGCGTGATGACGGCTGCCGGCATTTACCTGGTGTTGCGTGCGCGTACCTATCCGGTGGTGCTCGGCCTGGCGCTGCTGAGCTATGCGGTCAACGTCTTCCTGTTTGCGATGGGCCGGCTGGTCATCAACCAGCCACCAGTGATCAGCGACACAGCCACCGGCTATACGGATCCGTTGCCGCAGGCGCTGGTGCTCACCGCCATCGTGATTTCCTTCGGCATGACTGCCGTGATCGTGGTGATGGCATTGCGCGCCTTCATCGAGAGCGACACCGACCACGTCGATGTCGCGCTGCCGGGCGATGAAGCCGGGAAGGTGCGTCGATGAACCACTGGGTCATTCTCCCCATCTTGCTGCCGGCCCTGGTCGCGCCGCTGATTGCGCTGGCGATGCGCTTCGACATCGTGCTCGCGCGCGTCTTCTCGGTGGCGTCGGCGACGCTGCTGGTGGTGATCGCAGCCATTCTGACCGGCATGGTGGTCGATGGCTCGGTGCTCAGTTACGCGCTGGGCAACTGGGTCGCGCCTTTCGGCATCGTGCTCGTGCTCGACCGACTCTCGGCGATGATGCTGCTGCTCACCTCGGTCGTGGGCCTGTGTGTGTTGCTGTACACCATCAACGGCTGGGACAAGCGCGGTCAGCACTTTCATGCGCTCTTCCAGTTCCAGTTGATGGGCATCAACGGTGCTTTCCTGACCGGAGACCTGTTCAACCTGTTCGTGTTCTTCGAGGTGCTGCTGATCGCCTCCTACGGCCTCATGGTGCACGGCGGCGGGGCGCTGCGCGTGAAGGCGGGCGTGCAGTACGTGGTGATCAACCTGATCGGCTCGACCCTGTTCCTGTTCGCAGTGGGCCTGATCTACAGCGTCACCGGCACGCTCAACATGGCCGATCTGGCGGTGGGCGTGCGGGACGTGCGCGCGGCCGATCAGGCGCTGCTGCACACCGGTGCGATCCTGCTGCTGGTGGTGTTTGCCGTGAAGGCCGCGCTGGTGCCGGTGCAGTTCTGGCTGCCGGGCACCTATGCCAATGCGCCGGCGCCGGTGGCAGCACTGTTCGCGATCATGACCAAGGTCGGCGCGTATTCGATCATCCGGGTCTACACTCTGATCTTCGGCGGTACCTCCGACGAGGTCGCCTGGATCGCGCAGCCTTGGCTGGTGCCGGCCTCGATGCTCACACTGGTGATCGGCGCCTTGGGCGTTCTGGCCTCGCGCAGTCTGGGCCAGATGGTCAGCTTCGCGGTGATCGCGTCGATGGGTACGCTGCTGATGACGGTGGGCGTGTTCACACACGAGGCCATGGCAGCTGCGCTTTACTACATGCTGCACTCCACGCTGGCCGCGGCGGCGCTGTTCCTGGTGGTCGACTTGGTGACCGAGCGTCGCCCCGGTCAGGCGGACCTGCTGTCGGTCGCGCCGCGCTTCCATCAGGTGGGCCTGATCGCCGGCTTCTTCTTCCTCGCCGCCATTGCGATGGCCGGCTTGCCGCCGTTGTCGGGCTTTCTGGGCAAGCTGCTGATTCTCGACGCGGTGCGCGACGCGCCGCAGGCGGTAGCGATGTGGGCGCTGATCCTGATCACCTCGCTGCTGATCATCGTCGGCTTCGCGCGTGGAGGCAGCACGCTGTTCTGGAAGAGCTCGGCGGTAGAAGGTTCCATCCACAGCCGTGTGCGCCCGCGCGCGCTGCCGTACTTCGCGCTCGGGGCGCTGGTGGGCGCCACCGTGTTGCTGACCGCATTTGCCGGGCCTGTGATGCTCTACCTCGAGGAAACCGCCTACCAGTTGTTCAACCCGGGTGACTATCAGTCCGCCGTGCTGTTCGGCGGGTTTGCGGGAGGCCGCTGATGCAAGCCAAACAAGACCAACGGACCTTCCTGCAGCGCTGGCTGCCGCATCCATTGCTCACCGCGGCCCTGATCGTTCTGTGGATGTTCCTGCTCAACGACTTTTCCGCCGGCGGACTGATCGTCGGCATCATCCTGGGCATGACGATTTCGATCATCACCAGCCAATTCTGGCCCGACCGCCCGCACGTGCGCTCATGGAGCAAGGCGCTGGAGTTCATGGTGATCGTCGCCTGGGACGTGATCGTCGCCAATGTCATCGTCGCCAAGCTGATCCTGTTCTGCCCGGTGCGGGAATTGAATACGCGGTGGGTGACAGTGCCGATGGAGCTCAAGTCGCCCGAGGCGATCGCGATCCTCGCCGGTACCATCACGATGACGCCGGGGACGGTCAGCAGCGACATTTCCGCCGATGGCCGCAGTCTGCTGGTGCACTGCCTGGATGCGCCTGACGCCGAGGATGCAGTGCGCGAGATGAAGGCGCGCTACGAGACCCGCCTGATGGAGATCTTCGGATGATCGAGTACGCCCTGATGTTCGGTTTCTTCTCGGTCTCGGTGGCGCTGCTGCTCAACCTGTGGCGGCTGGCCAAGGGGCCCACGGTGATGGACCGAGTGATCGCCGTCGACACCATGGTGATCAACGCCATCGCGTTGATCATCTACTACGGCATTTTCCACGGCACCACCGTGTATTTCGAGGCCGCGTTGCTGTTCGCGATGTTCGGCTTTATTTCCACCGTCGCCTATTGCCGCTTCATCCTGCGCGGCGACGTGATCGAATAAGGAAGCAGCCATGAACCTGTTCGTCGAATTCGTGGTGTCCGCGCTGATCGTCATCGGTGGCGTCTTCCTGCTGGTCGGTTCGCTGGGCATGATCAAGCTGCCCGAACTGATGGCGCGCCTGCACGCCCCGACCAAGGCCACCACGCTGGGGATCGGCAGCGCGCTGTTCGCCTCGGTGGTGTTCTTCTCGGTCACAGGGGATTTCTCGATCCACGAAGTGCTGATCGTGTTCTTCCTGTTCCTGACGGCGCCGATTACCGCGCACTTCGTCGCCAAGGCCTACATGCACGAACACCGCGACCGCGTGGGCGAATTGCCCGCGACCGGCAGCGGCTGTGGCTGGAGTACCTTCGACCGACCGCCGGGCGGCCACCCGGACGACGAAGCGGATCCGGCTGACGAGCGTGGCTGACGATCGCCGCCGCCGCGTGGCGCGCGCATCCGTAGCCGACGCGTCCGGCGAGCGGACCAAGTCCGCTTCGCGCTCGCGTGCGACGCCGCCGTCCCGACCGAAGGTGATGGCGCCCGCGCGTCCTGCGCCCGACGGCGCCGGCATGGCACCGGAGTCTGGCAAGCCCACCGAGGGTGTGCGCCTGTCCAAGGTGATGGCCGAGCGCGGCCTATGTTCGCGCCGCGAAGCCGATACCTACATTGAGCGCGGCCTGGTCTTCGTCAATGGCGAGCGCATCAGCGAACTGGGCACGCGTATCGCGCCCGACGCCGAGATCCACCTGGCCGGTGAGGCCAAGCAGATCCAGGCCGAGCGCGTCACCATCGTGCTGCACAAGCCCATCGGCTATGTCTCGGCGCAGGCCGAGGACGGCCATACGCCGGCCGTGTCGCTGGTCTCGGCCGACACCCTGCACGGCCCCGGCAATTTCCGTCCCGCCCATCTGCGCGGGCTCGCCCCGGCCGGGCGGC
The DNA here is from genome assembly GCA_013911595.1 of Azoarcus sp. Taxonomy (GTDB): domain Bacteria; phylum Pseudomonadota; class Gammaproteobacteria; order Burkholderiales; family Rhodocyclaceae; genus Pseudazoarcus. Next base: position 13,917 of record JACESY010000013.1, on the reverse strand, counting down.
TGGACATCGATTCCACCGGCCTGCTGGTGCTCACTCAGGACGGGCGCATCGCGCGGCGGCTCATCGGTGACGATTCCGACGTCGAGAAGGAATACCTCGTGCGCGTCAAAGGCGAGCTGATTCCCGACGGGCTGGCGCTGCTCGAACACGGACTGGAGCTGGATGGCCGAAAACTGCGGCGCGTGCAGGTCGAATGGACGCAGGAGGGCACGTTGCGATTTCGTCTGCGCGAGGGACGCAAGCGCCAGATCCGGCGCATGTGCGAGCTGGTCGGCCTGAAGGTCGTGGCGCTCAAACGCGTGCGCATCGGTCGCGTGCGGCTGGGAGATCTGCCGCCCGGAAAGTGGCGCTTTCTGGCGCCCGACGAACGCTTCTGAGCGTCGCACGCGGTGTTTTCGGACGCCTGTCTTTGCGACGCAAGATCCTGAAGTTCAGCTGCATTTCGGTGATCTTGGCCGAAATTCCTGCCAATCGACTGAACAAAATCCACTGGTTGCTTGTCACTTCGACGTGATCGCGCGAACGCGCCCGCGTTGCGGCCTGGTTCGCCCGTCGCTGCGGATGCGGGGCGTCGCGGATGCGCGCTCCGCACATGACGGGCTCGTCGTCATGGTTTACCCTGACGGCGACATCGGCCGCCTCGCGCGGGCGGCCCGTGCCGGGCGTACCCCATGATCCGGTCACGGACGATAACAACGATGCGCCCGAGAATGCGGCGCCAAAGTGGGAGGGACAATCCATGTTCGGAGGTACGCTCCGGGAGGGTCCGCGATGTTGAGTGCCCTCTTCGCAATTGCGTTGTCGGCACTCGTCGCCCCCTTGTTCGCACGCCGCATCGGCGACCGCGCGGGCTGGCTGCTCGCGATCGCGCCGCTGGGTTCGTTCATCTGGTTTGCCTCGTGCATTCCTGCCGTGGCCGGCGGCGCTGCGATCGTCGAGAGCGCAGCTTGGGTGCCCGCGCTCGACGTCGCCCTGACGATGCGCCTCGACGGGCTGTCGCTGCTGTTCGCGCTGCTGATCACTGGCATCGGCACGCTGATCGTGCTCTACGCCGGCGCCTATCTGCACGATCATCACCATCTGGGCCGCTTCTACGCCTATCTGCTGCTGTTCATGATGGCGATGCTGGGTCTGGTCGTGGCCGACGACCTGATCGTGATGTTCGTGTTCTGGGAACTGACCAGCATCGCCTCCTTCCTGCTCATCGCGTTCCAGCACGAAAGCGCGGTGTCGCGCCGCGCTGCGCTGCAGGCGCTGCTGATCACCGGCGGCGGGGGTCTGGCCCTGCTCGCTGGCCTGATCCTGCTCGGCGTGGTCGGCGGTGGCTGGAGCTTCTCGGAACTGGACGCCGAGACGATTGGATCGCACGCGCTGTTCTATCCGATCATGGTGCTGGTGCTGCTGGGCTGCTTCACCAAGTCGGCGCAGATTCCGTTCCACCTGTGGCTGCCCAATGCGATGAACGCGCCCACGCCGGTGTCGGCTTACCTGCACTCGGCGACCATGGTCAAGGCCGGCATCTACCTGATGGCGCGACTCAATCCCGTGATGGGGGGCGACGTCGGCTGGAGCACCACGTTGATCGTGTTCGGCGCGGCCACGGCCTTCGTCGGCGCGGTGCTGGCGATTCGACAGACCGATCTGAAGCGGCTGCTGGCCTACACCACGGTGACGGTGCTCGGCCAGCTCACGATGCTCATCGGCACCAACACCGTCTATGGCCTGCAGGCCTTCGTGCTCTACCTGCTCGCGCACTCGCTCTACAAGGGCGCGCTTTTCATGGCCGTGGGCGCGATCGACCATTCGACCGGCACGCGCGAACTGTCGCGGCTGGGCGGGCTGATTCGCTACATGCCGTTGACCGGCGCTGCGGTGGCGCTGGCGGCCCTTTCGAATGCCGGCCTGCCGCCGTTCTTCGGCTTCATCGCCAAGGAGTTCAAGTACGCCGGCCTGATCGAGATGGGGGTGGTCGGCTGGGGCGTGACGCTGGTCATGATTCTCACCAACGCGCTGATGCTGACCGCGGCCGGGCTGGTGTTCATCCGCACCTTCCTCGGTCGCGAGGGCAATTTCCCGCGCCATCCGCACGAGGTGTCGCTGCCGATGTGGCTCGGCCCCGTGTTGCTTGCCATCGGCGGCTTCGTGCTGGGGGCCTGGAACGACTGGCCCGAGGAATGGCTGGTCAATGCCGCGGTACAGTCGGTCGCGAGCGGCGAGATCGACGTGCATCTGTACCTGTGGGGCGGCATCACGCCGGCGGTGATCGCCAGTCTGGTGACGGTTGCGCTGGGGGCGCTGTTCTACGGCTACCGCCATCTGGTGCGGCGCTACATCGCGCTCTCACGGGTGTACTGGAACGTGTCTGGCGACCTGATCTGGGATCGCCTGCTCAAGCGACTGTTCGCATTCGCCTCGAGCATCGCGACCAGCTTCCAGCACGGCTCGTTGCGGCTGCACATGACGATGATGAGCCTGATCACGACTGCCGTGGTGCTCGTCGCGATCATCGTCAGCGAGGAGAACCTGCTCTCGGGTGGCGTGTACTCGCCGATCAACCTGCCGGCCGTAGTCGGCTGCGTGCTCGCGCTGGCAGGGGCGGCTGCCGCAGCGGTGATGCGCGGGCGGCTTGCGCTGGTCACGGCGCTGGGTGCGAGCGGTCTGGGCCTGGCGCTGATCTTTCTCGCCGTCAATGCGCCCGACGTGGCGATCACGCAGTTGATGGTGGAGACGCTGACCGTGGTCTTCCTCGCCTTCGTGTTCCGTACCATGCCGCGCATTCCGGCGGTGGGCGCGCGCCACGCCTCGGTGCGGGTGTTCCACGCGATCATCTCGGGCCTGTTCGGCCTGGCCGTGGCCGGCGCGCTGGTCGCGGCGGTCGACCACGAACTGCCCGGCGACATCGCCCAGTGGTTTCTCGCCAACAGCTATCCGGGCGGTCACGGCAGCAACGTGGTCAACGTCGTGCTGGTGGACTTCCGTGCCTTCGACACGCTCGGCGAAATTCTCGTCGTCGCCCTCTCGGCGCTGGGTGCGGCCACCCTGCTCGGTGGCGGCAAGGCGGCCCGACTGACCGACGAGGGCGAGCCGGAGTTCGACTCGCCGTTGCTGCGTGTGGGCATGCGCCCGTTCGCCATCGTGCTGATGCTGGTCTCGCTGATCCTGTTGTGGCGCGGCCACAACCTGCCCGGTGGCGGCTTCATCGGCGGACTGGTCGCAGCGGTCGGTTTCATCCTGCTGGTGCTGTCCTTCGGCAACCGGCTCGCGCGCGAGTTGATGTGGACCTCGCCGCCACGGCTGATCGGCGCCGGCCTCGGCCTGGCGCTGATCGCAGGCTTGCTCGGCATCGTGGCGGGCGAGCCGTTCCTGACCGGGCTGTGGTTCGCGCCGGCCGGGGTCAAGCTGGGTACGCCGCTGCTGTTCGACGTGGGCGTTTTCCTGACGGTGTTCGGCTCGGTGATGCACATGCTGCAGCGCCTGGCCGGGAGGGTTTCTTGATGGAGATCATCGCAGCGCTGACTGTGGGCGGCCTGGCCGCCATCGGCATGTGGATGCTGCTCGACCGCAATCTGGTACGCGTCGTGCTCGGCATCGTCATCATCGGCAACGCGATCAACCTTGGCGTGCTCACCTCGGGTCGATTCTTCGGTGAGACGGCGGCGTTCGTGAGCGCCACCCATGTGCCCTCCGACGGTGCCAACCCGCTGCCCCAGGCGCTTGTGCTCACGGCCATCGTGATCGGCTTCGGCCTGTTCGTGTTCGCGCTGGCCGTGCTCAAGAGCGTGCGCGAGACGCACGGCATGACGACCACCGACTTCGTCACGGCGGCCACCGAGGAGGCCGCGCCCGACGGGCGCGGCGACGACGCCGGTGAGCGCACCGACGCGTCCGTCGCGAAGGGCGGGGAGGGGCCGCGCGCATGATGAACTTCCTGCTCGTGGCACCGATCGCGGTGCCGCTCGCCACGCTGGTGCTGTGCCTGCTGTTCCGCGAGGAGCACGCGCTGGTGCGCCGCATCAGCGTGTTTGGCGGCATCGCCTTGCTGGTGGTGGGTCTGGCTCTGGTCGGCCTTGCGTCCTCGGACGTGGTGCTCGCCGGGCAACTGGGCAACTGGCCCGCGCCCTATGGCATCTCGGCGGTAATCGACCGCCTGTCGGCGGCGATGGTCGCGATCACCGGCGCGGTCGGCCTGGCGACGATCTTCTATGGCATCTGCCGCGACGGGGACGCCGAGGTCGCGCGCGACTTCCACTTGTTCGTGCATGGGCTGCTGTGCGGCGTGTGCGGTGCCTTCATCACGGCCGACGTGTTCAATCTCTACGTTTGGTTCGAGGTGTTGCTGATCGGCTCCTTCGCGATGCTCTCGCTGGGCGCGGGACGTCGGCGCCTGGCCGGCACCATGGCCTATGTTGTGCTCAACCTCGTGGCTACGCTGCTCTTCCTGCTCTCGGCCGGCATGATTTACAGCGCCACCGGTACGCTCAATATGGGCGAGCTGGCGATGATCTTCCGCTCGGGAGAGGTGCCGCCGGGCTCGACGATGGCAGTGGTGCTGATGCTGCTGTCGTTCTCGATCAAGGCCGCGCTGTTTCCGGTGTTCGGCTGGTTGCCGGCCTCCTACCATGTGGCCTGGACACCGGTTTCCGCGCTCTTCGCCGGCCTGCTCACCAAGGTCGGCGTGTACGCGCTGATTCGCATGGTCACGCTGTTGTGGCCGGAGTTCGGCGACGCCCATGTGGTGCTGCTGTGGATCGCCTGCGCCACCATGCTCATCGGTGTGCTCGGCGCCGCGGCACAGAACGAGGTGCGGCGCATCCTGTCCTTTCACATCGTCAGCCAGGTCGGTTACATGATCCTGGGGCTGGCGCTGGCTACGCCGCTGGCAATCGCTGGCGCGGTCTTCTACATCATCCACCACATCATCGTGAAGGCGAACCTGTTCTTCGTCGGTGGCATCGCCGCGCGCCTGACCGGTTCGGAACGACTGGCCGCGATGGGGGGGCTGTATGCGAAATGGCCGCTGCTTGCGATCCTGTTCGCCATTCCCGCCCTGTCGCTGGCGGGGATCCCGCCGCTATCCGGTTTCTGGGCCAAACTGGTACTGGTACGCGCGAGCCTGGAAGGGGGCTTCTGGTGGGCTGCGGGGGTTGCGCTGGTGACCGGCATCCTGACGCTGCTGTCGATGAGCAAGATCTGGAACGAGGCCTTCCTGAAAGCGCATCCGGACGGAGATGACGCCGTGCGACCGGTTGCGGGCCTGCGCGGTGCTTGGTGGGCGGTGTCGGTGCTGGCGGCGATGACGGTGGCCATCGGTCTGGGGGCCGGGCCGGTGATGGATTACGCCATGGCCGCTGCCGGGCAGCTTGCCGAACCCGTCGGGCACCTGGGCCAGATGGGCGCCACGGGAGGGCAGTGACATGCTGGGCATCCATCTTCTGCTCGCGGTCGTGCTGGCGGCCTTCTCGGACGGGCTGTCGCCGCTGGGGGTGCTGGTTGCTGCGATCGTCGTCTATCTGTTCCTGAAACTCGGCGCGGGGATGATGGGAATCAGGCGCTACGTGCGCCGCGTGGAACTTGGCACGGGTTTCCTGTTCTGGTTTGCGCTCGAGGTCGTCAAGGCCAGCGTCGATGTCGCGCGCGTCGTGTTCGCGCTAAAGCGCCAGCCGCGACCGGCAATCGTGCCGATCGCGCTCACGCGGCGCGACGAGCGCATCGCGACGCTGGTCGGCTGTCTGCTCACGCTCACGCCCGGCACCATGGCCATGGAGTACGACGCCGATTCCGGCTTGATGTACGTACACGCCCTCGATGCCGAGTCGGTCGGCGAGGTCGAATCCGGGGTGCGCGAGATCGAGCGTCGCCTGCTGGCGTGGATCGATGCGGGTGAGGCGTCGTCGCAGGAGGAGAAAACCGAATGACGATTCAACTGGCCGGAGCGTTCTGGATATTGCCGCTGGTCGTCGCGTTGCTTGCCGTGAGCGGCGGCCTGATTCTGTCGCGTCTGCTGCGCGGACCGACCGGTGCCGATCGCGTCGTCGCGATCGACGCCATGACGCTGCTCGGCGTCGCCTCGATCGTGACGGTGTCGCTGATCACCGGACAGTCGATCTTCCTCGACGTCGCGGTGGTGCTGGCATTGGTCTCCTTCCTCGGGACGGTCGGCTTCGCGCTGCTGTTTCGCAAGGACCGGGAGGTCGACGATACCGGCATGAATCCGGAGGAGGACAAATGAACGGATCGCTGATGCCGTGGATTGCCTCGATCCTGGTGCTCGCCGGGGCGTTGTTCAGCCTGCTGGGTGCGATCGGCGTGTCGCGTCTACCCGACTGCTACACCCGCATGCACGCCGCGAGCAAGGCCGGTGCGCTGGGGGCCGTGCTGATCCTCGCCGGAGCCGCCGCTGCCTCGGGTGGCGAGACTGCGCTGGAGGCGATTCTCGCGCTGAGCGTGCTGCTCGCGACCGCGCCGCTGGCCGCCCATGCGGTCTCGCGCGCGGCCTGGCGGGCTGGCTTCAAGCCGATCATCGGGCCGCTGGGCAATGCGCTCGAGACACGTCCGCAATCGGCTATCGTGCACGCTCCTACGCAGGCCGCGGCCGAAGCGGCGTCGGATGCCGACGGCGAAGCCGGGAAGCGCGACTGAGGTGCAGGCCTTAGGCCGATTGCGCCTTCGCCCAGGAATCCTTGAGCGTGACGCTGCGGTTGAATACCGGCGCGCCGTCGCGCGAATCGATGCGGTCGGCGACGAAGTAGCCGTGGCGCTCGAACTGGAAGCGCTCTTCGGGTTGGGCGCGGCGTAGCGCCGGCTCCAGCCAGGCCTCGATGATTTGTTTCGAGCTCGGGTTGAGGTCTTCCAGGAAGCTGCGCTCGAGTTCGGGCGCGTCGCCCTCGCGTCGCGCCCCCGGGTGGGGCTGGTCGAACAGCCGGTCGTAGAGTCGAACTTCTGCGCGGTAGCCGTGGGCCGCCGAGACCCAGTGCAGGTTGCCCTTGACCTTGTAGTTGTCCGCGCCCGGCGTGCCGCTCTTCGAATCCGGCATGTATTCGGCCAGTACCGCGGTGATGTTGCCGGCGGCGTCTTTCTCGCAGCCGGTGCATTGGACGACGTAGCCGTAGCGCAGGCGCACCTGGTTACCCGGGAACAGGCGCCGGAAGCCCTTGACCGGCTCTTCCATGAAGTCCTCGCGCTCGATCCACAACTCCCGCGAGAACGGCATCTCGCGCCGACCCAGCTCCGGCTTGAGCGGATGGTTGGGGGCCTCGCACAGTTCCTCGCTGCCTTCCGGATAGTTGGTAATGACGAGCTTGAGCGGGTCGAGCACCGCGACGCGGCGTTGTGCCGTCTCGTTGAGGTGCTCGCGCATGCATTCCTCGAGCACGCTCATGTCGATCCATGAGTCGGACTTCGACACGCCGATGCGCTCGGCGAACAGGCGGAAGCCTTCCGGCGTGAAGCCACGCCGGCGCGCGCCGACCAGGGTCGGCAGGCGCGGGTCGTCCCAGCCATCGACATGGCCTTCGTCGACGAGCTGGATCAGCCTGCGCTTGGAGAGCACGATGTAGTTGAGATTGAGTCGGGCGAACTCGATCTGACGCGGCAGCGGGCGCTCGAACACACCGGCGTCGGCCAGTGCGGCCAGCAGCCAGTCATAGAACGGGCGCTGGTCCTCGAACTCAAGCGTGCAGACGGAGTGCGTGATGTTCTCGATCGCGTCCTCGATCGGGTGCGCGAAGGTATACAGCGGGTAGACGCACCAGCGGTCTCCCGTGCGGTGGTGCGTGGCACGGCGAATGCGGTAGATGACCGGATCCCGCAGGTTGAGGTTGGGGCTGGCCATGTCGATTTTCGCGCGCAGCACGTGCGTGCCATCGACGAATTCGCCGGCGCGCATGCGAGCGAATAGGTCGAGGTTTTCCTCGACGCTGCGCGTGCGAAACGGGCTCTCGCGGCCTGCTTCGGTCAGCGTGCCGCGCAGTGCGCGCATCTCGTCGGCGGGCAGCGAATCGACATAGGCGTGTCCCCCTTCGATCAACGCAACCGCGCACTGGTACATGGTCTCGAAGTAGTCGGAGGCGAAGTACAGGTGCTTGCCCCAGTCGTAGCCGAGCCAACTCACCGCGTCGATGATGGCGTCGACGTATTCCTGCTCTTCCTTTTCGGGATTGGTGTCGTCGAAGCGCAGGTGGCACTCGCCGCCGAAATGCTCGGCCAGGCCGAAGTTCAGGCAGATCGACTTGGCGTGACCGTAGTGCAGGTAACCGTTGGGTTCGGGCGGGAAGCGCGTCTCTACGCGCCCGCTCCAGATGCCCTTGCGGTTGTCTTCCTCGATGAGGTTGCGGATGAAATTGCTGCCCGGGCTCGGGGGATCGCTGGCGCGCTTGTATGACACGGATAAGGCCTCGGATGAATCGGGAATTACGGCATTCCTGCAGCGCGCGATTCTACCGCGTCTGTGCGGGGGCCGCTCGCACGGCCTCAGGCGAATACGCTGATCGATGCGCCCGGCGTGGTCCTTGTACCGGCGGCGGCGCCATAGGTCTCGCGCACAGCGGCATCGGCGCGTTCGAGCGATGCGCCACTGTCGCCCGGTGCGTCTGACGCATCGTCACGCGCTTGGCGCTCCTGCATCGCCTGCTCGACGCGCGCCTGCAAGGCCATCTGCGCGGCCTGTGCCGCCACCGCGCGGTCCTGTGCAGAGGGGTCGGCCGGCGCCAGCGCGGCCGCCTGGATGCGCGCGGCCTTGTCGATGGTCGCCTCGGGCGTGCGCCCCGGCGAAGTGTCGATACCGACTTCCCCGGCGACCGCGTAACGCTGGCCGTCCGGGCCGGTTTCATACTCGAAGCTCGCACCGCGCGTGATCAGGCCCGCGCCGGCGGCGACATGGGCCAGTTCGTGCGCTCGCACTTCGCGGTCACGCTGTTGCAGCTCGCGCACACGCGCCTGGTCGGCTTCGCTCAGTGCGGCCTCGGTCTGTCCGGACGGGCGCGAGCCTGGCGCATTGGGCGCGACGCCGGACTCGCGTCGCGCGGGTGGCACGGCGACGGGCGGCAAGGTGGCGCCAACGGAGGAGGCGTCGATCATCGTGTCGAGGCCGCAGGGCGAACGTGAATGTTCAGTCTAGCAAAGCAAGCGCGGGCGGTAATCGGGGCCGGGGCGTCGCTGGGTTAAAATCGCGGGCCAGAACCTGAAATGGGAGTGCCGTCGAGGTGGAACCGCAGATCGAGCAAGTCGTCGCCTGGCTGTCGGATGTCGACATGGGCTGGAAGCTGATCGCGCAACTGTTCGCAGTCGTGCTGGCGGTGGTCGTCGCCAACTTCATCCTGCGTCGCGTGCTCGCGCGCATCGATGATCGGGCCTCGCCCGAGCAGGCGCCGTGGCGACACGCCCTGGTCTCGGCCGCACGCAAGCCGGTCACCGTGCTGGCCTGGATCGTGGGTCTGAGCTTCGCCGTGCGCATCATCTACGAGACCACCGAAGCGACCATCTTCGAGTTCTTCGACCCGTTGCGCACGGTCGGTGTGGTCGGATGCATTACGTGGTTCCTGCAGAGCTTCATCGAGAATGCCCAGCAAGCGGTGATCACCCACCAGGGCGCGCGCGAGCGTCCGGTGGATCGCACCACGGTCGACGCGGTCGGCAAGCTGCTGCGCGTGTCGGTACTCATCACCGCGGCACTGGTGATCCTGCAAAGTCTCGGTTTCTCGGTGTCCGGCGTGGTCGCTTTCGGCGGTATCGGCGGTATCGCGGTTGGCTTCGCAGCGCGCGACCTGCTGGCGAATTTCTTCGGCGGATTGATGGTGTACATGGATCGGCCGTTCGCGATCGGCGACTGGGTACGTTCGCCGGATCGCGAGATCGAGGGCACGGTCGAGCACATCGGCTGGCGCGTCACGCGCATCCGCACCTTCGACAAGCGCCCGATCTACGTGCCAAATGCGGTGTTCACGCAGATCACGGTGGAGAATCCCTCGCGCATGACCAACCGTCGCATCTTCGAGACCATCGGCGTGCGCTATGACGATTTCGCCACGGTCGCCGGCATCGTCGACGATATCCGCGAGATGTTGCGCGCTCACGAAGAGATCGACACGAATCAGACGCTGATCGTCAATTTCAACCAGTACGCCGCCAGCTCGCTCGATATCATGGTCTACACCTTCACGCGCACCACGCAATGGGTGCGCTATCACGAGATCAAGCAGGATGTGCTGCTGAAGATCGGCGAGATCGTCGAACGCCACGGTGCCGAGATCGCCTTCCCGACTCGCACCCTCCACCTGCCCGAAGCGCTGCGCGTCGATGGCCTCGCCGAGCCGCAGCCGGCGCATGCGGCGGGTTGAGGGAGGCCGCCGATGAGCGCTGCACTGCCCGCTTTTGTCGCCGTCGGTGCCGGTGCCGCCATCGGCGCCTGGCTGCGCTGGGGTCTGGGGCTGTGGATGAATCCGTGGTTCGTGAGCCTGCCGCTGGGTACGCTGGCGGCGAACCTCGTCGGCGGCGCACTGATGGGCGCGGTGCTTGCGCTGGTGCACACGCTGCCGGCCCTTTCTCCGGCGCTGAAACTGTTCCTGACCACCGGCCTGCTCGGCGGGCTGACGACTTTCTCAACCTTCTCGGCCGAGGGTCTGCACCTGTTGCAGCGCGGTGAATGGGGCTGGCTTGCGCTGCACACGCTCGCCCATGTGGCCGGTTCGCTGGCGATGGCCTGGGCCGGCTATACGCTGGTCATGTCGCTGCGCGCCTGAGGTAACGCGCTGCGCCTTCACCAGCGGCGCGCCCGGTCGCGAAGCAGGCGGTCAGCAGGTAGCCGCCGGTCGGTGCCTCCCAGTCGAGCATCTCGCCGCAGCAGAACACGCCGGGCAGCGCGTGCAGCATCAGCGCGTCGTCGAGTGCTTCGAAGGGCACGCCGCCGGCCGTGCTGATCGCCTCATCCAGCGGACGCGCGCGCAGCAGGTGCAGCGGCAGGCGCTTGATCGCGGCGGCGAGCCGCGCCGCATCATCCATCGCCGCGCGCGGCGTGCACTCGCGCAGCAGCGCCGCCTTGGCGCCGCTCAATCCGGTCTTGCCCTGCAGGTGGCTCGCCAACGAGCGCCGGCCGCGCGGCCGCGCCAGCTCATCGCGCAGGCGCGCCTCGTCCCGGCCCGGCGCGAGGTCCAGATACAGGGTGGCTTCGCCATGTGCGGCGATGGCTTCGCGCAGCGGTGCCGACAGGGCGTAGATCAGCCCGCCCTCGATGCCGGTCGCGGTGAGCACGCATTCACCCGCGCGACGATGTTCGACACCGTCCGCGTCGATGACGTGGCCGACCACGTTCTTCAGCGGCTGGCCGGCGAAGCGATCGGCCAGGTGCGCGCTCCAGTCGGCGTCGAAGCCGCAGTTGGCCGGCCGTAGCGGCGCGATGTCGATGCCGCGCCGCTCAAGCCACGGCACCCACGTGCCGTCCGAGCCGAGCCGAGCCCAGCTCGCGCCGCCGAGCGCGAGCACCACCGCGCGCGCCTCGACGCGGCGTTCGCCACCCTGGGTGGCAAAGCGCAGTCGCGTGCCGTGCCAGCCGCTCCAGCGGTGGCGCGCGTTGATGTGCACGCCGGCCTCGCGTAGCCGGTGCAGCCACGCGCGCAGCAAGGGGGCAGCCTTCATCTGCTGCGGAAAGATCCGCCCCGAGCTGCCGACGAAGGTCTCGATGCCGAGGCCGGCGGCCCATTGGCGCAGTGCGTCGGCGCCGCAGCGCTCGAGCATCGGCGTGAGCTGGTCGGCGCGCGCGCCGTAGCGCGCGACGAAATCCGTTGCCGGCTCGGAGTGGGTGAGGTTGAGCCCGCCGATGCCGGCGAGGAGAAACTTGCGTCCAGGGGAAGGCATCGCGTCGAAGACTTCGACGCGATGACCGGCTGTCGCCAGTACTTCGGCTGCGGCCAGGCCGGCCGGGCCGGCGCCGATCACGGCGACCTCGATGCGGGTGGGCGTGCTCATCGCAGGATCGCGCGCCAGGCGGCACGCTTGTCGGCCAGCGTGAGCGACGCGTTGGCCGGGCTGGTCGAGGGCAGGCCCATGAGTGCCGGCGTGCATCCGGGCAGCGGCAGCACGTGGCGACGGAAGCTGCGCTCGGCGAAGCCGCCGTTGAAGAAGATGCGCTCGATTCCCGTGTTTTCGGCGAGAAAGGTCGCGAAATCGTTGACCTCGAGCGAGGCCGGGTCGATGGACGCATCCAGGCTGCCCTCGCGCCGGCACGCGCCGAGCACGTCCCACAGTGCGTAGGCGGCGGCAGTCAGTGCGGCCACGCGCGCGGCGTAGGGCGCGGCCGCATCGAAGTCGAGCAAGTCGCCGACGATCGGCCAGAAGGCGTTGCGCGGATGGGCGTAGTAGGCGTGAGCGGCGAGCGAGGCCAGCCCTGGCATGCTGCCGAGGATCAGCGTGTGCGCGCCCGGCGCGATCAGCGGCGGGAAGGCTTGCAGGCGAGGCATGGTGTCAGATTGCATCGGGGCGATATTGTGCCGTGAAGTCGGGCGCGTTGGTTTCTATACTGGGATCACGGAGCGGTCGACGGTGCCGCTCGCGGCGTTCCATCCACACCGTAGAGGAGGTCGGACATGGATACGCATAATCTTCCCAAAATGTTCTGGTCGTACTCCGAGGGCTGGCAGGACGTGATTCGCCAGCGCCCCGGCGTGACGCGGATGATGACGATGTACGTCATGCCGATGTCGCTGATTCCGGCCGCGATGTTCATGTACGCGCTGCTGGTCACGCCCGGCGCGGTGTTCCCCGCGGTGGTGCCTCACATCACGACGGGTGAGGCGCTGGTGGTCGCGATCATGTTCTTCGCGGTCGAACTGGGCATGGTCGCGCTGATGGCCTCGATGATCCAGCAGATGGGCGATGTGGTCGATGTCACGCCCGATTACGAGGACGCCTTCATGCTCGCTGCGATCGCGCCCACGCCGCTGTGGCTCGCGCCGCTGGCCTTGTTCGTGCCGTCGGTGACGTTCAATGTCGTTGTCGCGACGCTGGCGTGGATCGCATCGGCCGCGCTCATCTACCACGGTGTTTATCCGCTGTTCCGGCTCGGTGATCGCAGCCGCGCGCGGGTGATGGGCACCTTCGTGCTGCTCGCGGGCATCATTGCGTGGGCTGCCCTGATGGTTGTGCTGTCGCTGCTGTTGAGCATGGTGGTGGGGCTGCGCTGACATGCAGTGAGCCGCGCGTATTGCGCCACGCGAGCGGCAGACGCGGTCGCGCGTGGGCGGATTTCGGCGTGCAGGGTCGGCTCTGGCATAATCGCCGGCCTGTAGAACGACCGTCCCGCGTCCGACCGCGTCTTGAATTCCCCCGCAGATCCGTGCCGTGAAATCCGCTTCGCCGATTGCCTGAGTGCCGATCGGCCGCGCCTGAACGCGCTCGCGCGTCGCCTGCGGCGCGACAAGGGCGAGCGTCGCGCAAAGACCCAGGCCGACCTTGACGCGCTCGCCGAGCGCTCGCGTGCGCGGCTGGCCGAGCGCGTTGCGCGCGCCCCCCGGCCCGAGTACCCGCCGGAACTGCCGGTCACGCTGCGGCGCGAAGAGATCGCCGCAGCGATCCGCGAGCATCAGGTCGTCATCGTGTGCGGCGAGACCGGCTCGGGCAAGACCACGCAGTTGCCCAAGATCTGCCTGGAACTGGGGCGCGGTGCGGCCGGCCTGATCGGCCACACCCAGCCGCGTCGCCTGGCCGCGCGCGCCACCGCTACCCGCATCGCGCAGGAACTGGGCAGTCAGTTGGGCGAGACGGTCGGTTTCAAGATTCGCTTCACCGACCGCGTCTCGCCGGCGAGCTACGTCAAGCTGATGACCGACGGCATCCTGCTGGCCGAAACGCAGGGTGATCCGGACTTGTCCGCCTACGACACCATCATCATCGATGAGGCGCACGAGCGCAGTCTCAACATCGACTTCC
>JACESY010000129.1 GCA_013911595.1 Azoarcus sp. | reverse complement strand
GCGTACTCCTGAAGTGATTGCGATCCGCCGTGTGCGAACCGTGAGTCCATTGTCGGCAGGCTCGCCTGAACGGCCGCTGAACCCGCCGTTCAGCCTGCGTTCAGGTGCGCGGCGCTATGAATGCGCGGCAGGAGGTGCGAAATGAAGAACATCGCAGTGCGCATTGCCGGCCTGACCGCCCTGTGCCTGATGCTGGCCGGGCCGGTGCTGGCCGACGACAAGGATCACGAGCGCGCGCGGCGCGCGCTGGAAGCCGGCGAGGTGTTGCCGCTGGGCGAAGTGCTGGCGCGCATCGCGCGCGAGATGCCGGGCGACGTGCTGGAAGTCGAGCTTGAGCGCGACGACGGGCGCTGGATCTACGAGATCAAGCTGCTGCGTGCCGACGGCGCGTTGCTGGAGGTGGAGGTCGACGCCGCCACGGCTGGCGTGATCGAGGTCGAACACGAGAAGCGGGGACGCTGATGCGCGTGCTGGTGGTCGAGGACGAGGCGGTGCTGGCCGAGCAGCTGCGCGAGGCCCTCGCGGCGGCGGGCTATGCCGTGGATCACGCTGACAACGGCGTCGATGGCCAGTATCTGGGGGAGGTCGAGAACTACGATGCGGTGGTGCTCGATCTGGGCCTGCCGCGCATGGACGGACTGACGGTGCTGCGCCAGTGGCGCGCGGCCGGGCGCGACATGCCGGTGCTGATCCTGACCGCGCGAGACAGCTGGCACGAGAAGGTCGGCGGCATCGACGCCGGCGGCGACGACTACCTGACCAAGCCCTTCCACATGCAGGAACTGCTCGCCCGCATCCGCGCACTGATCCGGCGCGCCTCGGGCCGGGCCAGCGCCATTCTCGAAAGTGGGCCGCTGCGGCTCGACACCGCGCGCGGCGAACTGACGGTTTCCGGGCAACCGGTGACGCTGACCAGCCACGAGTTCCGCCTGCTCGCCTATCTGATGCACCACCCGGGGCGCATCGTCTCGCGCGGCGAACTCACCGAGCACCTGTACGCGCAGGACCACGAGCGCGACTCCAACACCATCGAGGTGTTCGTCGCGCGCCTGCGCAAGAAGCTGCCGCCGGAACTGATCGAAACCGTGCGCGGGCTCGGCTACCGCCTCGTGGACGCGGTATGAACCCGACCACGCACGCCCCGCGGCGCTGGCGCAACTCGCTCGGGCTGCGCCTGGTGGCCGGCACGCTGTGCTGGGTCGCGGTGGCGCTGGTGGTGGCCGGCTGGGGACTGTCAGCGCTGTTTGCCGAGCACGTCACGCGGCAGTTCCGCGCCGAACTCGGCACTCATCTGGACCAGCTCGCCGCCGCCATCGAATTCGATGCCGACGGTGCGCTGCAATTGCGCGCGCCGCTGGGCGACCCGCGCATGGCACGGCCGTATTCGGGCCTGTACTGGCAGGTGGACCGCGTCGCGCTCGAGGCCAATAAGGGGGTGCTGCGCTCGCGCTCGCTGTGGGACGGCGTGCTCGCCATGCCGGCGGAGGCCGCGACCGACGGACAGCGCCGCCTGCATCACGTACGCGGCCCGGACGGCGCCGACGTGCTGCTGCTCGAACAGATCCTGCGGCTCGATGATCTCACGCTGCGCGTCGGCGTGGCCGGCAACGAGGCACTGGTTAGTGAACCGGTGGCGCGTTTCAATGGGCTGCTCGCACTCGCGCTGCTGATTCTCGGCCTTGGCCTGGTGAGCGCGAGCGTGATGCAGTTGCGCATTGCGCTGCGTCCCTTGCGCCGCGTGCGCGACGAGCTCGGGCAGGTACGTGACGGTAGTGTGTCGTGCCTCGCCGGCTCTTACCCCGACGAGTTGCAGCCGCTGGTGAATGAGTTCAACGATGTGCTCGCGCAGAACTCGGCAGTCGTGGCCCGCGCGCGCACTCAGGCGGGCAATCTCGCCCATGCATTGAAGACGCCGCTCACCATCCTCGCCAACGCCGCGCGCGAGGGTGACGGCGCGCTGGCGCGCAGCGTGGCCGAGCAGACGCAGGTCGCGCAGCGCCACATCGAACGCCACCTCGCCCACGCCCGCGCGGCCGCGCGCGCCGGCGCTGCGGGTCAGCGCGTGCCGCTTCAGCCGGTGCTGGAAGGTTTGCTGCGCGTGATGCGTCGCCTGCACGCCGAGCGCGACCTGACACTGGAGCTGGAAGATTGCCCGGCAGCCGCGGTGTTTCGCGGTGACGAGCAGGATTTGCAGGAGATGCTCGGCAACCTGCTCGACAACGCCTGCAAGTGGGCCGCCCGGCGGGTGATCGTGAGCGCAGGTATCGTGGATCAGGCCTTGATCGTGACGGTCGAGGACGATGGCCGCGGAATCCCGGAGCATGAGCAAGAGGCGATGCTGCAGCGCGGCGTGCGTGCCGACGAGCGCACGCCCGGCTCGGGCCTGGGACTTTCCATCGCGCTGAAACTGGCGGAGCTCTATGGAGGCGGACTCACCCTTGACACATCCCCTCTGGGCGGACTGCAGGCGAGCTTGCGTCTGCCCGCGATCTCCTAGTGGTCACGGCAGGGAATGCGCTGCGACGGAGCGTCGCTTGAGACCTTGAGCCCAGAGCACCATCAAGCCTGTAAGGATTCCGCAACCAGCTACCAGTAGCCAGTCGTCCACGTGGGGTGCCTCCATGTGAAAAAGTTCGCCGAGTTCTGGCTGAACGAGCACCATGGCCAGCGCAAGTGGCGGCACCGCCACCATGACCCAGGCCATCCCGCTGCGCATGCCGCTCAGTGCCGCAGTGATTCCGCTACCGGCCAGCACCAGCGCCAGTACGGCCATGCTGCGGGCGTGCTCCACGGCATATTCGGCTTGCAGCGCATACAGGTAGGCGCCAGAAACCATGGCTGTCACAAGCACTCCGACTGCGCCTACTAGCCACCACTGCCCTGCGTCGAAAAAACGCACCCGAGCACCCGTCGATGGCGGCCGGTCGGGCATGCGTCCCGTGCGTACGTTCTGGAACACCAGCAGTGCTGTGGGGTGGATGATGAGTTCAAGCAGCACGATGTGAATGGGCAGGTAGAGCAGGGGGTAGCCCAGCATCGGAATCAGCGCTGCCGTGATCACCAGCGGGATGTGGATCATCAGCAGGTACTGGAAACTCAGCTGCAAGTTGGCAAAGAGTTGCCGACCCTCGGCCACGGCACCGGCGATGCTGCGAAAGTTGTCGTCCATGAGCACGATGGCTGCGACCTCGCGGGCGCTCTGGCTGCCGCGCTCGCCCATGGCGATGCCCACATCGGCCGCTTGCAGGGCCGGCACGTCATTGACCCCGTCGCCTGTCACGGCAACGATTTCGCCGCCCGCCTGCAGGCTACGTACCAGCTTCAGTTTCTGTGCCGGCATTGCGCGGGCGACTAAGTCGATGCCATTCAGGTCAGCGCCGGCGTCCAGCATCTCGCCCGTGACAAGCCGCAAGCCGTCCTGCCCGAGCCCGATCTCGCGGGCGATGGCGGCGGCCGTGTCGGGGTGGTCGCCGGTGACCATGATTACCCGGATGCCTGCGTCGCGACAGGCCTGTACCGACTCTCGCACGCCCTCGCGTACCGGGTCTTCGAAGGCCAGAACGCCGGAGAAGGTGAGTCCGGTGACAGGCTCATTGCCGTCCCATGCAACAGTGTCGAGCTTGCCCGCGGCGCAGGCGATGACCTTGTGGCCGCTTTGCGCGAAGTCGTTAACATCCCGCATCCATCGGTCCACCTCGTCTTCCGAGAGCGAACACAGAGCGAGCACGATCTCCGGCGCCCCTTTGACCGCGACACGCAGACCATCGGGAGTGGCCCAAAGTGAGGTTTCGCGGCGCCGATCCTCCGTGAACGGAAAACAGGCACGCAGGGCTTCGGCTGGGGGAGGCGTTGCGGCCTGCAGCAGCGCCTGGTCCATCGGATCATTGCTGTCGGAGCGCGAAGCCGCAGCCGCTGTCTCGAGCAGCAGCGCCGCGTCGTAGTGCTGCGCAGGCAGCGAATGCGCCAGTTCCAGCCGCCCTTCGGTCAGTGTTCCGGTCTTGTCCGAGCAGATGCAGGTGACGCGCCCGATGTTTTCCACGACAACTGCACGGCGTACCAGGGCCTTGCGACGTGCCAGCCTGTAGACGCCCGCACCCAGGAAAATTGCCAGCACCACTGGAAACTCCTCGGGCAACGCGGCTACAGCTAAGGTCATCGCGCTCAAAATCGCATCAACGATGCCGTAGCCCTGTTGCAAGCGAAGCCCTGCGAGCACCAGACAGAAGCCCCCCGCGATGAACAACAGGATCTTTACCAGGTGCGCAACTGCTTGCTGCAAGGGCGTCAAGGAATGCGTCCCAGCCAGTGCCGAACGGACGATCTCGCCGTACAAGGTCTCGGCGCCGGTCCACACCACGCGCAACCGGGCTTCACCCGTCAGTACCCTCGTGCCGGCAAGTCCCCAATGGACTTCATCGATGGATTGCCCGGCGATCTTAGGCAAATAGGGCTCTTTGCGCACCGGAAAGGCTTCGCCCGTCAAGGTCGACTCATCGACCTGGAGCGAGTCACACCACAGCACGATCCCGTCCGCCGGGAGATACTCACCAGCGCTGACCGACACCATGTCTCCGGGAACCAAGACCTCAACCGGGACGGACATTGACTGGCCATCACGAACCACCGTTGCTTGAACAGCCAGGCGGCTTCCCAGTCCCGCAACCGACGCTTGAGTGCGTCGGTGCAACCATGCATCCATACCCAGCAGCGGAATCAGAGCAAGCAAAAGGACGGCAGCCTCAACCCGTTCGCCAACAACCCAAAACAGGGCGCTGGCAACGAGCAAGAACCACAGCATCGGATCGCGCAGGCTGTCGCGAATGATCACCGACCACTTGCCTCCCCGGTCCGGGAGAATCTGGTTGGGTCCGAACTCGCGAAGGCTGGAAGCAGCCTGCTCTGAGCGAAGACCAGCTTGGCCAAGGCCCGTAAGCCTGTTTTCAGGCACAACTCGGCGCATGTGACGTCGCTCAATGGTCGGGAAGCGGTGGCTTCAGGATGAAGTCATCAGTTGAACTGCCGAGTGGAGTTTGACCTGCTCTCGGCTTTATTGCCACGGGATCCTGGGGTGGGTCACGAACCGGAGAAGGGAAGTGTTCGGGGTGCGGCGCTGCGGTGGCGCGGGTGATCGAGGCAGCTTAGTCGAGGCTATGCTCATATCTTCGACGTGGTGGGGTGCCCGGTCGATTTTGGCTACAGCAGCTTGCGCAAGCCCGGGGTCGAGACGTCATCGATATGCCGAAACGCGGTCGCGATCTTGTCTTGCTGCTCCTCAGACACACCGGCTTCATCAAAGAACACTCGCCACTGTCTCACCACCTGCCAGATCTGCGCGGTCAACGCGCAGGCGGTTGCCTTTGAGAGCGTGAACTTCTCGGGTTCTGCGAGCGTATTGTCGAGTGTTGCCAGCCGGCCTTGCGGGCCGATGCCCAGATGCAGATAGCGCTCACTTGCATGGCTGGGGCGGGGGAGTACATCGTACAGCGGGCTCAGTCGCCAGCCTCTGAGCCTCGGGTCCCAAAGAAAGCCGTGATTGCGCAGGTGGTCATCGTCGTTGCTCACCAAGATGTTGAACACCATGCGCTTGAAAAGCTCTTCGTTGTCTGCCCGGATCACCGTGGGGTGGCAGTATCGCCGTACGCTCTCAGCGAGGTCCGCGTACGATTGGCTGCGCGACTCCATCTCGTCGCAGCCGAGCATGGTCAGCCCGCTGACGAATCCCATTCGGTGCTCGATTCTGTTGCTCCCTGGGACAGTGGCGCTCAGGTCGAATTCTGGCGGAAGTGGCTCGTTTGGCAAGGACCAGTACCGGTCAAAGCGCTTGATCAACATGATGTTGCGTTTGCTCAGCAGGTGTGTCGCAACAGGCGGCACGTTGAGCCCCGCATGTCGTGCGAGCAGAAGAGATGCGGATTCGACCCCGGGAACGTCAAAGGCATCGTTTCGGCTGGCGAATTTGGCGAGCCACAGCACACCGCTCTGATCGCGCACAGATGCCTTCGGACGTGCTCCACCAAGAGCGGAACCATCCGCAAAGATCATCTCGAGATGGGCTGGAACCGGCAGGCCAGCGTCGATCCGCTCTGCAGCCTCGACGAGGTGTTCCAGAGTATGCCAAGGGCTTGCCCCTGCCGTCGGCGCAGCGTCCAGGCCTTCACGTATATCCAGTGCGCCGACCCGTTTGCTGCCAGCGTGCAGCAGGTATTGCGACTCGGGTAGGCTGTTTGCCGGGACCTTCAGCTTTGCTTCGATCACGCGCCGCCCCCAAGCATCCGGAGCAGCATCACGAATCCCCCCGAAGAATGGGAGCCTGTTCGCAGGCAGGAGGCGCTTGCCCCGCATCGCTTCGCGATCTGACAGGCCTAGACTTACCGGGTCCACCTCGAGGGCATCGCTTCGTTTCAGGTAGTTCAGACCGTATGCGAAGCTCGAAGCGAGCAGACGATCCGCTTCCTCTGTAAGCACCAGTTGCCCGCACGGGGCCCAGCTGCCACCGAGGTTGGCGAAAGCGGTGAGCTTGACGTCCTTGGTGCTCATCCCGTCAGAACTCCAGTTCGCTCAATTCGGAGGGCGTCAGCGTGCGCACCCGCTTGGATTGCTCGCGAGCCGCGAGGGCAATGAGTGCCGGATCTGCTTCGGACAAAAGGTCGAGCAGGGTGCTGCCGGGTGCTATGGCATCGAGGTAGCGCAGCACCTGACCCAGCGCGAGCCCCGGGTCTCCGTGCTCAATGCGGTAGGCCGTGTTGCGGGACAAGCCAGCGCGCAATGCCGCATCGGATTGCTTGATGCCACGTGCGATACGCAGGCGCGCTAGCCGCTGTCCGAGTTGGGCACTTTGCTCCAGCAGTTCGGGAGGCAGCACCGCTGACTGGCGGATCTTCATGTTCGTTAAATCAGGCAAAGCCTAATTAATGATTGAAATTAGATCCATCTTGGTTGGGGTGAGGTTGTTTGTCAACAGAGTGCTCTTTAAATCGATCATTATGAATTCATTGAATGTTTTAACGAACACTCTGACTGCTGTCGGCCAGGAAAGAAGGAAAGTGCAGAGTTTTGAACTGCGCATACCGATGCGGATGGAACAAATTTGGCGTCGCAGTGCTGATATGCGGACGAGGCACGACACCGACCCGAGAACCGTTCTCATCGTCGGTGGATGGGGCGATAAACGCAGAAAAATGCTTACCGTGTAGGCGGATATTTCTTGGCCAGGTTTTGCTTGTTTACGTCATGTTTGGCCAAGTTATGCTTGAACCGAGGGTCGTAGGACAGCCGGAATCTCCCGAGAGTTGGTCAGGTTATGCTTGATTCCGGTCCCCGCTTACGGGTAACGGCACAACCGGTCGGGCTTTTTTTTTGCTGACGTCGGCGCTAGTCGCCGTCGGGTAAGTCGGGAGGGTCAGGAGGGGCGAGGGGGATTGCTTTCAGTTCGATGCCTTCG
>JACESY010000128.1 GCA_013911595.1 Azoarcus sp. | reverse complement strand
ATGCCGAGGAAGCCGCGTTCGCCGATCCAGGACGCGCCGATGCTGCCGGTCTCGGTCTGGTTGAAGCTGCCCTCGACGTGACGGCCCTCGCTCCAGCCGCGGCCGACGCGCAGGTCGCGCCCGTCGCGCTTGGCGCCTTCCACGTGGATGGCGAAGTTTCCGCTGCCGGCCGTCAGCCCGAAGGCGCCGGCCGCTTCGTTGGCCGCGCTGTTGCCGCGCAGCTCGACCGAGCCGTCCACGCCATCGCCGGGGACCTCGGTCGGAATGCGAGCGTCGATAACGTTCACGACCCCGCCCACTGCGCCACCGCCGTAGGCCAGCGCGGACGGTCCGCGCAGGATCTCGATGCGTCGGGCGAGCATCGGTTCGAGCGCGACCGCGTGGTCGGGGCTCATCGTCGAGGCATCCATCACTTCCGAACCGTCGGAGAGCACGCGCACGCGCGGGCCGTCGACGCCGCGAATCACCGGCCGGCTCGCACCGGGCGCGAATCCCGAGCCGCGAACGCCCCGCTCGCGCGCCAGCGTCTCGCCCAGCGTTGCCGCACGGCGGTGCACCAGCGCGTCTTCCGCGAGCACGCTGTAGGGCAGGATCATGTCGCCCGCGCCGAGACCGAGCGCGGTGGAAGACACGGTGACGTCGTCGAGTACCGGGGCCACGGCAACCGGACCGCTCGGCTGTTGCGCGAACGTGGGGGCGGCTGCGAGCGCCAGCGCGAGCGCGGAGGGGCGAAAGGCGTACGGGTTCATGAAGCGACTCCTGATCTGAGGACGGAGACCGGACGGGTCTGTCGTCCGACGGCAAGTATTCTTGAAGCAATGTTATAACATTGCAACAGGAAATTAAAACCGTTCCGGGTGCATGGCAAGCATGCGGCTCAGGGTCGGACGGGAATCAGCAGGTCGGGCGGACGAACATCCAGGCTTCGATCAGCGCGTGATCCGCCGCGCAGAAGTACGTGTGCAGGCCGACTGCGCGGGCGGCGCGTCAAACGCGATGCGTACCCGCCGATCGCGGATCCATTACCCGGTTGCGTCCGGCATGCTTGGCCGCATAGAGGCAGGCGTCCGCCGCGGCGAGCAGCGCCCCGAAGGTGGTGCCGTCAGCCGGATGGTAGGCCAGCCCGATGGAGACCGTGACCGGCGTGGCCAACTCGGCCAGCGTACCGGTCACCGTCATCGCCTCGATCGCCCGGCGCAGTTCCTCTGCCCGAGCGACGGCGTCTGCGGCATCGATGTCGGGCAGGAACAGCGTGAACTCCTCTCCGCCGTATCGCGCTGCGACGTCGCTGCCCCGCGTGAACTGCTGCAGTACGCGTGCGACTTCGCGCAGCACGCGATCGCCTGCGTCGTGGCCGTGCTCGTCATTGAAGGTCTTGAAGTGATCGACGTCGAGCATCATCACCGCGATGCTCCTCGGGTTCCCGCTGGCTTGTTGCCGTTCGGCGCGCAGCAGTTCGCGTTCGGCCGACTCTTCCAGAAAGCGTCGGTTGTACAGGCCGGTGAGGGGATCGCGAATCGATTGCTGGCGCAGGGACTCGCGCAGCGCGATATTGCCCAGCGACAGGGCCAGATGTTCGAGCACGGCGCGGCGAGCGCTTTCGGTGTCGGGGTCGCATTCTGCGCACTGGTCGATCACCAGCAGCCCCATCAGTTCGCCGTGCGCGACCATCGGCAGGCACTCGAGCGTGCGTCGCCGCGACGCGCTCAGTTCGTGAAGATGACGGCAGGTGTCCGCGCCCGCGCCGTCGGGCTGTCGGAAGGGCTGGCCCTGGCGCAGCCCCCAGCATTCGGAGGGGATCAGTGAATCGACGAAGTCGGTCTCGCCCCACGCGAAGCTTCTGTGCAACTGGTTGCGCGACGGGGCGAACAGGTACAGGGCGCCGTTATCGGCGCCTACCAGCGGCGGCAGGCGCAGGCGCATCTGGTCGGTCGCCTCGCGCATGTCCGAGCAGGTCTGCAGAAAGCCCGACAGTTCAGCCAGCCCGTCGCTCTGCTCGCGACTGTGCGCTGTTCGCGCCAGCAGGACCGACAACTCCCGGTTGCGCTCGTGCATCGCGGCGGCGCTGGCACGCTGCTCGGCGTCGTTGCGGCGCATCAGCACGAACAGCGCGCCGAGAAGCGCCAGGTTGAGTGCAAACGATCCGAGCAGCGTCGCGTAGGTAGTGCGCACTTCGATTGCGTGCTGCTCGGTGCGCAGCTGGTGGATGAGCCGGGCTTCTTCGCCCAGTCGCGTGATGGTGCCGCGCAGCGCCTCCATTTCCTCGTGGTCCGCATCCGTCACCACCATTTCGCGCGCCTCCTCATGGCGCTCCTCTGTGGTGAGGGCGATTCCTCGGCCCAACAAGGACAGCTTGTCCTCGATCGAGCTATCGAGGTCTTCGAGGTGCTCGCGCGCCCAGGCGTCGTCGGCCAGTGTCTCGTCAAGGCGAGCGCGCGCGCTCGCGACCTGGTCCAGCGCGGAGAAATACGGGACGAGATGGTCGGTGCGCTTGCTGATCAGGTAATTGCGTTGTCCCGTCCGGGCGTCGAGCACGCCGCTCAGCAGCGAATGCAGCGTGCCGCCGACCGCATGGACCCGGTTGACCGCCTCATGCGCGCTGACGAGCCGTGAAAGACTGCGAATCGTCAGCGCGGCCGTCGCGAGCACGACAAGCGCGAGCAAGATGGCGAGCGCGGGCAGCAGCCGGCGGTAGCGCGGGGCGACGGGGCGATCTGAGGTATCGGTCATCGTTGCAGCGGAGTCCTTGCGGGCGGTGTCGTGGCAGTATAGAGGCCAATGTCGCGGGCGTTGGCGCCTTCCGGGTGCGGCGCCGGCAATCAGCTTGCGCGATGCGCGACAGATGATGGAGGGGGCGGCAATGGGCTGGATGCTCGTGATTCTCGTGGTCGGGGCGCTGGTGTTCGTCTGCCGGCATGGACCGACGCGACGCCGCTTGATCGTCGCGCCCGCATACCGGGCGTTCGCCCGCGCCACGCCGAGCATGTCGCAGACCGAGCGCGACGCGCTCGAGGCCGGCACGGTGTGGTGGGAGGGCCAGCTGTTTTCCGGGCGGCCCGACTGGAACCAGCTGCTCGACATCCCGTGGCCGCGGCTCACCGACGAGGAGCAGGCCTTCCTCGACGGCGAGACCGAGCAGTTGTGCCGCATGATCGACGACTGGAACTTCACGCGCCGGCTCGACATGTCGCCCGAGGTGTGGGAGTTCATCCGTCGCCGCGGCTTCTTTTCCCTGATCATTCCGAAGGAATTCGGCGGCAAGGGCTTTTCGGCCTACGCGCATTCGCAGGTCGTGACCAAGCTCGCGGCGTGCTCCTCGGCGCCGGCGGTGTCGGTGATGGTGCCCAACTCGCTGGGACCGGCCGAGCTGCTGATGGCCTACGGCACCGATGCGCAGAAGGACCACTGGCTGCCGCGTCTGGCCAGGGGGGACGACGTGCCGGCCTTCGCGCTGACCAGCCCGTGGGCCGGCTCGGATGCGGCCTCGATTCCCGATGCCGGCGTGATCTGTCACGGCCGCTGGAAGGGGCGCAAGGTGCTCGGCATGCGTGTCACCTTCGACAAGCGCTACATCACGCTCGCACCGGTGTGCACGGTGTTCGGCCTCGCCTTCCGGCTGTACGACCCCGAACACCTGCTTGGCGAGACCGAGGATCTGGGCATCACCGTCGCGCTGGTGCCGCGTGAGCATCCGGGCGTGGAGATCGGACGCCGCCACCTGCCGCTCGACGCCATCTGGATGAACGGTCCGATCCGTGGCACGGATGTCTTCATGCCGCTCGAGTTCATCATTGGCGGCCCGGAAATGGCAGGGCGTGGCTGGCGCATGCTCATGGAGTGTCTTGCCGCCGGCCGCAGCATCTCGCTGCCGGCGGCCAACACCGGCACGCAGAAGCTCACCGCACGTGCGGTCGGCGCCTACGCGCGCGTGCGGCGTCAGTTCCGCACGCCGATCGGCCGCTTCGAGGGCGTCGAGGAGGCGTTCGGGCGCATCGCCGCCAACACCTGGCTGTGCGACGCCGCCCGCGTATTCACGGCCGGCGCGCTGGACCTGGGCGAGCGCCCCTCGGTGGTCTCGGCCATCGTCAAGTACCACGTCACCGAACGCGCACGCCAGACCGTCAACGACGGTATGGACGTGATCGGCGGCAAGGGCATCTGCCTGGGTCCGCAGAACTTCCTCGGTCGCACCTACCAGCAATTGCCCATCGGCATCACCGTCGAAGGCGCGAACATCCTCACGCGCAGCCTGATTCTCTTCGGCCAGGGTGCGATCCGTTGCCATCCGCATCTGCGCAATGAAATGCAGGCGGTCGCCGACGGCGACGAGGCCGGCTTCGAACGCGCCTTCGTCGCGCACGTGAAAACCTTCTCGCACAACCTCGTGCGCACCTTCGTCACCGGGCTCGTCGGCTCGCGGCTGCTCGGGACGCCTTCGCGCGCGGGCGAGCACACGCGCCGCTACTACCAGCAGCTCACACGTCAGTCGGCCGCCTTCGCGGTACTCGCCGACGTGTGCATGCTCAGTCTCGGCGCCACGCTCAAGCGCCGCGAACGGCTGTCGGCGCGGCTCGGCGACATCCTGTCGCTGCTCTTCCTGATGAGCGCCTGCCTGCGTCGTTTC
The DNA here is from genome assembly GCA_013911595.1 of Azoarcus sp. Taxonomy (GTDB): domain Bacteria; phylum Pseudomonadota; class Gammaproteobacteria; order Burkholderiales; family Rhodocyclaceae; genus Pseudazoarcus. The sequence continues at coordinate 2,987 of JACESY010000128.1, read as the reverse complement.
GAGGCCGAAGGGCGACCCGAGGAGGACGCCCCGCTGCTGCACGCAGCGATGTGGGATGCGATGTTCCGCGCACAGATCGCCTTCGAGGGCGTGCTCGCGAACCTGCCCGACCGCAAGCTCGCCTGGCTGCTTGCGCGCATCATCTTTCCGCTGGGGCGGCCCTACACGGTGCCGCCCGACCGCTTCGGCGCGGCGGCTGCGGCGACGCTGCTCGCGCCATCGGACACGCGCGAGCGCCTGACACAGCCGATCTCGGTGTCCGGCGACGAAGATGCCCCGCTGGTCGCGCTCGAGGCCGCGCTCCAGGCGACGATCAACGCCGAGCCGCTCGAGGCGCGCGTGAACGCGGCGATGCGTGACGGGCGCTTCGCGCCGGGACCGCTGGCCAGTGGCGACGTCGACGAGATCTGGCAGCGAGCGCATCAAGCCGGCCTGATCGACGCGACCGAATTCGCGCTGATCGAGCGGCGCAACCGGCTGCGCGACAAGGTCATCCGCGTCGACGATTTCCCGCTCGACTTCGACCTGCGTGCGAGCCTGTGTTCCACCGATCTCGCCATGACGGACGCAAACGCTGCTGCCGGCCCTAAAATGAAGGTCCGAACGAGACGCCAACGCAAAGGTCCAACCAGCGGTGAGTGAAGCCATCTACATCGTCGACGGTGCCCGCACGCCCTTCCTCAAGGCGCGCGGTCGGCCCGGCCCGTTTTCGGCGGCCGATCTGGCCACTGCCTGCGGCACGCAACTGCTCGCGCGCCAGCCCTTCGCGCCGGACGCCCTCGACCAGGTGATCCTCGGTTGCGCCAGCCCGGCGCCCGACGAGGCCAACATCGCGCGCGTTGTCGCGCTGCGCATGGGCTGCGGTCACCGCATGCCGGCGTGGACCACACAGCGCAACTGCGCCTCCGGCCTGCAGGCCATCGATTCGGCGTGCGCCGAGATCCGACTGGGTCGCGCCGATCTGATGCTCGCCGGCGGTGTTGACGCGCTCTCGCGTACGCCGTTGCTGTTTTCGGATGCCTTCGTGCGCTGGCTCGCCGACTGGCGCGCCGAGCGCAGCCTGCGTGCGCGCCTGCGTCTGTTGCGTCGCTTGCACCTGCGCGATCTTGCCCCGGAGCCGGCGCTGCTGCGCGGGCTGACCGACCCGGTGATCGGCCAGATGATGGGCCAGACGGCCGAGAATCTGGCCGCGCGTTTCGGCATCTCGCGCGACGAGATGGACACCTGGGCGTTGCGTAGCCACGCCCGTGCGGCGGCCGCACGCGAGGCCGGACAGTTCGACGAGATCGTGCCACTCATCGGGCCGGACGGTGCGCTGTACGCGGCCGACGACGGGGTGAGGGCCGATTCCACTCCGGCCGACCTGGCGCGGCTGAAGCCCTTCTTCGACCGCAAGTACGGCAACGTCACGGCTGGCAACAGCTCGCAGGTCACCGACGGTGCGGCCTGGCTGGTCCTGGCGAGCGAGCGCGCGGTCGAACGCCACGGCCTGCGCCCGCGTGTGCGCATCGTCGATTGTGCGTGGGCGGCGCTCGACCCGGCCGAGATGGGTCTCGGTCCGGTGCACGCGTGTGCGCCGCTGCTCGCGCGCAACGATCTGAACGGTACAGACATCGGTCTGTGGGAGATCAACGAGGCCTTCGCCGCACAGGTCATCGCCTGCCTGCGTGCGTGGGAAGACGAGGACTATTGCCTTGAAGAGTTCGGCATGGACTGCGGCACCGGCGCTCCGCCCATAGGGCGCATCAACATCGATGGCGGTGCGATTGCGCTGGGGCATCCGGTCGGCGCAACCGGCCCCCGCATCGTGCTGCATCTGGCCGCGGCGATGCGCCGCGAGGCCGTGGCGCGCGGCATCGCCACGCTGTGCGTGGGTGGCGGCCAGGGCGGCGCGATGCTGCTGGAGGCCGTCGAATGAGCAGTCCCTGGGGTGCGCACATGCGTGTCGAGCGCGACTGGGAGGGCGTGGCCTGGCTGATGCTCGACCGCGCCGGTGAGCGGGTCAACAGCTTGTCTGCCGCGATGCTCAAAGAATTCGACCGCGTCATCGGCGAACTCGAGGAGGATCCGCCCAACGGGCTGGTCATCGCCTCCGCCAAGGAGGCCGGTTTCGTACCCGGGGCCGATATCGACGAGCTTGAGGCGATCGACTCGGCCGCGGCCGCCCGTGCGCTGGCCGAGCGTGGGGCGAAGCTGTTCGAGCGCATCGCGCGCCTGCCGTTTCCGACCGTTGCGCTGATCCGCGGCCACTGCCTCGGCGGCGGCCTGGAGCTGGCCCTGGCGTGCACCTACCGCGTCGTCGTCGACGAGCCAGCCACGCGCCTGGGCCTGCCCGAGGTGCAGTTGGGCATTGTGCCGGCCTGGGGTGGAATCCGGCGACTGCCGGCGCTGGTCGGCCCGCCGGTGGCGCTTGATCTGCTGCTCACCGGTCGCCGCGTTTCGGCGCGACGCGCGCGCAAACTCGGGCTGGCGGACGTGTGCGTGGCCCCGCGCGTGATGGAGAACGCCGCGCGCCGCGTCGTGATGTCCGGACGCCAGTGTCGCCACCTGCCGATGCGCGAGCTACTCATGGCCACGCTGCTGCGCCGACTCGTCGCGAGCCGCGCACGTACGCGTCTGGCCGCGCGCGTGCGCCGCGAACATTACCCTGCGCCTTTTGCGATTCTCGATATCTGGGCACGTCACGGCGGCGATGCGCTGGCCGTGCCCGACGCTCATCCGGCCTCGCTGGCAACGCTGGCGTGTTCGGACACCGCGCACAACCTGCTGCGCGTATTCCGCTTGCGCGAGCGTCTGCAGCGACTCGGGCGCGAGGCCGGGGGTGAGCCGCTGCAGCGCGTGCACGTGGTGGGCGCCGGCACGATGGGGGGCGACATCGCCGCGTTGTGCGCCGATCGTGGCTTCGACGTGACCCTGCAGGACGAGCGCGTCGAAGCCATCGCGGCAGCCATCGGTCGGGCCGTGGCGGGCTGGCGGCAGCGCCATCG
>JACESY010000127.1 GCA_013911595.1 Azoarcus sp. | reverse complement strand
GCAGAAAGGTAGGCCTGGGCGGGCACGCGGGTACGCTTGCGCACCGGCTTGTCTTCGCCATCGGATTTCTTCTCGGCCGCAGGGGCAGTGGCCTCGGGTTCGGGTTCTGGCTTCGCCGCGGCAGGCTCTTGCGCGACCGGCTCGGGGGCCGGCGCGGGCGTCTCGACGGGCGCAGGCGTTTCGGCGACCGGCTCGGACTTGCTTTCGGCCTTGACCTCGACCTCGGCCGGCTTCTCGACTGACCGGACCTCTTCGACCACCGGGGCGGGGGCCGGCGTCGGCTCCGCTACCGGCGCCGACTCTGCGGCGGCCTCCACCTCGGGCTTGGCCGGTGCATCGGCGGCGATCTCGTCACGTTTGACGAACACACGCTTCTTGCGCACTTCGACCTGCACGGTACGCGCACGACCGGACGAGTCCGTGGCGCGAATCTCCGAAGTCTGCTTGCGCGTCAACGTAATCTTGCCCTTGGGCTGCATCTCGCCATGCGAGCGACGCAGATACTCGAGCAGCCGCGCCTTGTCCTGCTCGGTGAGCAGGTCCTCGACGCCGGACTTGCTCACGCCCGCCTTCTGCAGTTGTTCGAGCAGCACGCTGGCCGGCATCTTCAGCTCGCCGGCGAACTGGGTAACGCTCATTTCATCCATCGAATCCCTCCCCTCACTCTTCGAACCAGTGCGCGCGCGCAAGCGAAATCAGCGCCGCAGCGCGGTCCTCCGGAATCCCGGTCATCTCCACCAGTTCGTCGACAGCCAGATCGGCCAGATCGTCGCGCGTACGCACGTCGTTCTGCGCCAGCTTCGCTGCCAGTGCCTTGTCCATGCCTTCGAGCCCGAGCATGTCTTCGGATACGTGTTCGAGCTGCTCCTCGGTGACGATCGCCTCGGTCAGCAGCACATTGCGTGCGCGGTCGCGCAGCTCGGTGACGGTGGCCTCGTCGAAGGCTTCGATTTCGAGCATCTCGGCCAACGGCACATAAGCGACTTCCTCGAGCGAAGCGAATCCCTCGTCGATCAGGATGTCGGCCAGTTCGTCGTCGACGTCGAGCTTGCTCATGAACAGATCGCGCAGCTTGCCGCGTTCTTCGTCGGACTTCTGCGCCGACTCTTCCTCGCTCATCAGGTTGATCGTCCAGCCTGTGAGCTCCGAGGCGAGCTTGACGTTCTGGCCACTGCGACCGATTGCGATTGCGAGATTGTTCTCGTCGACGACCACGTCCATGGCGTGGTTTTCCTCGTCGACGACGATCGAGACGACCTCGGCCGGCTGCAGCGCGGAAATCACGAACTGCGCCGGATCGGGCGACCAGACGATGATGTCTATCTGTTCGCCGGCAATCTCGTTTCGCACGGCGGTGACACGCGAACCACGCAGACCCACGCAGGTGCCGATCGGATCGATGCGCGGATCGTGCGACTGCACGGCGATCTTGGCGCGCAGACCGGGATCACGGGCGCAGCCCTTGATCTCGAGAAATCCTTCCTCGATCTCCGGCACTTCCAGTTCGAACAGCTTGGCGAGGAACTCCGGCGCGGTACGCGACAGAATCAACTGAGGACCACGCGCGTTGCGGTCGATGCGCTGCAAAAAGGCCTTGACCCGGTCACCCACGCGCAGATTTTCGCGCGGCACCATCTGGTCGCGTGGGATCACCGCTTCCAGACGGCCGACCTCGATGATCGCGTTGCCACGCTCCATGCGCTTGATCGAACCGGAAACAAGATGCTCTTCACGTTCGAGGAAGTCATTGAGCACCTGTTCGCGCTCGGCGTCGCGAATCTTCTGCAGGATCACCTGCTTGGCCGCCTGAGCGCCAACACGGCCAAAATCGACCGGCTCAATGGGTTCCTCGATGTAGTCGCCCAGTTCGATCTCGGCGTCGACTTCGCGCGCATCGATGATGCCCATCTCCGCCTCATCGTTGGTGACTTCCTCATCGGGCATCACCACCCAGCGTCGGAACGACTCGTAGTCGCCGGTCTCGCGATCGATTGTGACGCGCACGTCGGCGTCGTCGTTGATTCGCTTCTTCGTCGCGGATGCGAGCGCCGATTCGAGCGCGGCAAACACGACGTCCTTCTCGACGTTCTTCTCGCGTGCCAGCGCATCCACAAGCAGCAGTATTTCGCGGCTCATCTAACAAACCTCCACATCCGGAAACTCAGAACCTGGGAACCAGGCGTGCCTTTTCAATTTCTTCCAGGGGAAAGGAGACCTCTCCCTTGCCGGTCTCGAGCCGCACCTCGCCGTCAATCAACCCGGCGAGCACGCCGATGTAATTGCGCTGATTGTTGACGGGCATACGCAGTCGCAACTGCACCTCGCTACCGGTAAACCGTTCGTAATCGGCGGCCTTCTTCAACGGGCGATCGAGCCCCGGGGAAGACACCTCAAGGCGGTCGTAATCGACATTCTCGACCTCGAACACCCGAGTAAGCTGGTTGCTCACCGCGGCGCAATCATCCACCGTGATGCCGCGTTCAATATCGATGAACACGCGCATGAGCCGGCCTTTCGGAGTGCTCTCGAAGTCGACGAACTCGAACCCGAGTCCCTCGACGATCTGGCCGACCAGCGCTTCGATATCCATTTTCGACGCCTACAAATGAAAAATGGGCGATAACGCCCATCCCTGTTGAATTCAACCGGAACGTCGACACAATACGAATTCGCGATGCGTCGAGCTTTTCGATTATAACGCTTGCACCGAAAACAGGCAATTTGGGAAAGCGGCGCGCACGTTCAACCGGCGGCGCGACGCCTCGGCGCAGCAGTGCGGTGGACCTTGCCTTCGTTGCGCCGGCGACGCTTCTTTTCCTCCGGCCGCTGCTGGCGCCCCGGCGCGGTGTTTCCGGTCAACGCCTTGACCTGCGCCTCGGGCATTTCCATCCACATACCACGCTTGATCTTGGATGGCAGTTCCACCGGGCCATAGCGCACGCGCATCAGACGACTCACGGTCAGCCCGACCGCTTCAAACATGCGACGAACCTCGCGATTGCGCCCCTCGGACAGGATGACCCGATACCAATGGTTTGCGCCTTCTCCACCTTCATCCCTGAGACTGGAGAAACGGGCCATTCCATCCTCAAGCTCGATACCCGTGGTCAGCGCAGCCAGTTGCTCATCGTTGAGTCGTCCCAGCAAGCGTACTGCGTACTCGCGCTCCATTTCGTAACGCGGATGCATCATCTTGTTGGCCAGATCACCGTCGTTGGTGAACAGCAACAGACCGGAGGTATTGAAGTCCAGTCGGCCGATCGCGATCCAGCGGCCGCGCTTGAGCATCGGCAGGCGCTCGAACACCGACGGACGCCCTTCCGGATCGTCGCGCGAAACGATCTCGCCCTCGGGCTTGTGGTAGATCAGAACGCGCGAGTCGCGCTGTTCGGCGAACTTGAGCGGAATCACCTTGCCGTTGTGCTTGACGATGTCGCCCGGGCCAATCTTCTGGCCGAGTGCGGCCGGCAGGCCATTGACCGAAATGCGCCCGGCCACCACCCATTCCTCGATCTCTCGGCGCGAACCGATGCCGATCTGCGCCAGCACCTTCTGCAGACGCTCAGGCTCGGCGAAGGACGCCGGCTTGAGCTGCGGCTCGGCACCGGGGCGCGGCGGACGGGCACGCGGCGGACCTTCGCGCTTGAAGGCGCCCAGCGCCGACTTGTGCGCATCCGGGCGCATGGCGGGGTTGCCGCCCTGCGGGGTGTCTTCAGACTTCTTCTTGGTTGGCGGGCGCAGCGGGGTGCGCGGTTTCCTGTTCTTCGACAAGGTCCATCATCCTTTCGATTTCGACCAGTGGCGGCAGCTCGGTAAGGCTGCGCAAGCCAAGGTCGTCGAGAAAACGCCGGGTGGTCGCCAGCAAGGCGGGCCGACCCGGGGTGTCGCGGTGGCCGACGACGTCGACCCAGCCGCGCGATTCGAGTGTGCGGATCACGTTCGGGGACACCGCCACGCCGCGGATATCCTCGATGTCGCCGCGTGTTACCGGCTGACGGTAGGCGATGATCGCCAGCGTCTCGAGCACCGCCCGCGAGTACTTGGGCGGCCTCTCGTCCCGGAGCCGCTCCAGATACACCTGGTATTCCAGCCGTGTCTGGAAACGCCAGCCCGACGCCGTGCGCACCAACTCGACCCCGCGCCCATCCCAATCGGCGCGCAATTCATCGAGTAGCTTGCGCACCAGTTCAGCGCCGGGGTCCGGCTCGAACAGACGACGCAGCTCCGACACTTCGAGCGAACCGGTCGCCGCGAGCAACACCGTCTCGATGACCCGTTTGTAGTCCTCAGGCGTGTGCAGGCGCATCGGCAAGTTTCACGTAGATCGGTGCGAGCGGCTCAATCTGGGTCACCAGCACGAGTCGTTCCTTGACCAGTTCGAGCATCGCGAGAAAGCTCACCACCAGCCCCGCGCGCCCCAGCTCCGGTTCGAACAGCGTCTCCAGTCCCACCCAGTTTTCGCGCCCGAGACAGCGCAGCAGGCGGCTCATGTGCTCGCGCACGGAGAGCTCCTCGCGGCTGACCGTGTGATGCTGTGTCAATCGCGCCTTCTTCATCAGCGCCAGCCAGGCCAGCTGCAGGTCGTGCAGACTCACTTCAGGCAGGCGCTCGACGACACGTTCGGCGACCAACACACCGACCATGGCGAAATCACGATCGAGTCGCGGCAACGCGTCGATGCGCAGCGCGCCGAGCTTCATCTGTTCATATTCGAGCAGGCGACGCACGAGTTCCTCGCGCGGATCGTGCTCGTCGTCATCCGCAATCCTCGACGGCCTCGGCAACAGCATGCGCGACTTGATCTCGAGCAGCGTCGCGGCCATCAGCAGGTAGTCGGCCGCCAGTTCGAGGTTGTGCTGTCGCATCGCCTCGACGTAACCGAGATACTGCGCGGTCAGCGCCGCCATCGGAATATCGAGGATGTCGAGATTCGCCTTGCGGATCAGGTACAGCAGCAGGTCCAGCGGACCTTCGAAGGCCTCGAGAAACACCTCCAGCGCATCAGGCGGGATGTAGAGGTCCTTCGGCAGTTCGAGCATCGGCGCGCCGTAAAGACGCGCCACCGCATCGAGCCGGCCGGCTGCATCAGCCGGTGCGAGATCGAGCGGCTGCGACATTGTAGCCTGAACGCCGGCGCCTGGAGCAAGCCCCGCCATGGTTACGATGCATGAAGCGCATCACGAGTACGACAACCCCATCGCTTCGCGCACGTCGCGCATGGTTTCCTGCGCGAGCTTGCGCGCCCGCTCGCAACCGTCGGCGATGATGTTGCGCACCAGCGCCGGATCCTCGACGTAGGGCTGGGCACGTTCGCGCATCTGTTCCTGCTCGGCGACGACCGCATCGATCACCGGCTGCTTGCATTCGATACAGCCGATGCCCGCGCTGCGACAGCCTTCCTGCACCCATTCGCAGGTCGAATCGTCGGAGTACACGACGTGGAACTGCCATACCGGGCACTTGGCCGGATCGCCCGGATCGGTGCGGCGCACGCGCGCCGGATCGGTCTGCATGGTGCGGATCTTCTTCGCCACCGTGTCCGGATCCTCGCGCAGGTAGATCGTGTTGCCGTAGCTCTTGGACATCTTCTGCCCGTCCAGGCCCGGCATGCGCGCCGATTCGGTGAGCAGCGCCTCGGGCTCGACCAGCAGCATCTTGCTGCTGCCCTCGAGAAAGCCGTAGAGTCGCTCGCGGTCGGTCATGCTCAGGTTCTGCGTCTCTTCGAGCACTGCGTGCGCCTGCTCGAGCGCGGCTTCGTCGCCTTCCTGCTGGAAGCGCGTGCGCAACTCGAAATACAGGCGCGAGCGCTTGGTGCCGAGCTTGCGGGCGGCCTCGCGTGCCTTCTCCTCGAAGCCCGGCTCACGCCCGTAGAGATGATTGAAACGGCGCGCGACCTCGCGCGTGATCTCGACGTGCGGCACCTGATCCTCACCCACCGGCACCTTGTCGGCGCGGTAGATGAGGATGTCGGCCGACTGCAACAGCGGATAGCCGAGGAAGCCGTAGGTCGACAAATCCTTGTTGGTGAGCTTTTCCTGCTGATCCTTGTAGGTCGGCACGCGTTCGAGCCAGCCCAGCGGCGTCATCATCGACAGCAGCAGGTGCAGTTCGGCGTGCTCGGGCACGCGCGACTGGATGAACAGCGTGGCCTGAGCAGGATCGACGCCGGCCGCGAGCCAGTCGACGAGCATGTCCCACACGCTGTCCTCGATCACCTGAGGCGAATCGTAGTTGGTGGTGAGCGCATGCCAGTCGGCGACGAAGAACAGGCAGGGATATTCCTCCTGCAACTTCACCCAGTTGCGCAGCACGCCGTGATAGTGGCCCAGATGCAGACGCCCGGTCGGACGCATGCCGGAGAGAACGCGTTCAGCGTACATGATGATTGAGGAAGTCTAGAAACCGAAAATCGTTGAAAGCAGGTCGCGAAAGATGGCGATCATGGGCCACAGTATCGCGCCGAGGATACCCGAGAAGAGCAACAGCAACAGGATCGGGAAGCCATAGGGCTCGATCCGTGCGAACTGCCAAGACAGCCGGTCGGGCAGCAGGCTGACCGCGATGCGCCCACCATCGAGCGGCGGGATCGGCAGCAGGTTGAGGAACATCAGCACCGCGTTGATCATGATGCCGGCCAGCGCCATCTGCATCAGCGGATCGGCATACGCGCCGCCAACGCCGGAATGCGCGAGCTTGAGCAGGGCCGCCCAGCCGATGGCCATCACCAGATTCATGAACGGCCCGGCGGCGGCCACCCACAGCATGTCGGACTTGGGGTTGTTCAGCCGCGCGAAATTGACCGGCACCGGCTTGGCCCAGCCGAACAGGATGCCTGCACTGCCCACCAGCATCGACAGGACCAGGATGCCTGCCGGCACGAGGATGGTGCCCACCGGGTCGATGTGGCTGAACGGATTGAGCGTGATGCGCCCTGCCTCGGCCGCGGTCGGATCGCCGAAATGTCGCGCCACATAGCCGTGGGCCGCCTCGTGCAGCGTGATCGCAAGCAGCACCGGCAGCGACCAGATCGCGAGGGTGGAAATCAGCGTGTCCATGAAAGCGCGCGCATCAAAGCGTCCGATTCTAGCAGAGAGAGCGCCCTGCCCGCGCCGGGGAGCGCCTCATCCGGCCTCCAGGCCGAACGGCGAGGGGTCGCCCTTGCCCGCGCGCAACAGCTCCGGCGCACCCGAAGTCAGGTCGATGACCGTGGTCGCCTCGGGGCCGCAGGCGCCAGCCTCGATGATCAGGTCGACCTGCTTGCCTACGCGCTCGACGATATCGTCGATGTCGCTCAGCGGCAGATCGTCGCCCGGCAGCAGCAGGGTCGAGGTCAGCAAGGGCTCGCCCAGTTCCTCAAGCAACGCCGAGACGACCGGATGATCGGGCACGCGCAGGCCAATGGTCTTGCGTTTGGGATGCATGACGCGACGCGGCAGCTCACGCGTGGCCTCGAGAATGAAGGTGTAGGTACCCGGCGTGGCGGCCTTGAGCAGGCGAAACAGCGAGTTGTCCACGCGCGCGTAGGTGCCGATCTCCGACAGGTCGCGGCACATCAGCGTGAAGTGATGGCGATCGTCGACGCCGCGGATGCGCCGGATGCGCGTCAGCAGCCCGGCATCGCCGATGTGCCCGCCCAGGGCCCAGGCCGAATCGGTCGGGAACACGATCAGCCCGCCGTCGCGCACGATCTGCGCCGCCTGACGGATCAGACGCGGTTGCGGATGGGTAGGATGGACACTGAAGAGCTGGGACATTTAGGGTCTGTTCACATTTTCCATGGTGGTCCGCCAGTGCAATTGTGAACAGGCCCTAGCCTCCCTGCAAGCGGGCCCACCATGGAAAATGTGAACAGACCCTAAA
>JACESY010000126.1 GCA_013911595.1 Azoarcus sp. | reverse complement strand
AGCCAGACAGAAGGTCTCGCCACGGCGCACGTCCAGGCTGGTGCCGTCGACCGCGCGCATCCAGTCGCGCCCGTCGGACAGTTCGGTGACCAGGTCGCTGATCTCGAGCAGCCGGGTCACGACGCTCTCCCGCTGCGCTGCGTGTGCGGATCGACCGCGTCGCGCAGCGCCTCTCCGACCAGGTTGTAGGCGAACACCGTCAGAAAGATCGCGCCACCGGGAAACACGGCCAGCCACCAGTTGAAGGTCGACGACTGCACGGCCTGATTGAGCAACTGGCCCCACGACGGATCATCCACCAGGCCCAGGCCAAGAAAGGACAGCGTGGCCTCGGCGAGAATGGCCGAGGCCACGCCGAAGCTCGCCGCCACCAGCAGCGGCGCCACACCGTTGGGCAGCATGTGGCGGAACAGGATGGAACGCAGCGGCAGGCCGCAGGCAATCGCTGCCTGCACGAAGTCCTGTTCGCGCAGGCGCAGGAATTCGGCGCGCACGTAACGCGCATAGCCCGACCACGAAGTGATGCCGATGATGATCATCATCATGTAGATCGAGCGCCCGAAGAAGGCCACGAAGGTCAGCAGCAGGAACAGTGTCGGAATGGCCTCGAAGATCTCTACCAGACGCATGCCGATGATGTCGACCACGCCCGAGAAATAGCCCATCAAGCCGCCGATGATGGTGCCGATGACCAAGGCGATGCCGGTCGCGATGAAGCCGATGCCCAGCGCCACGCGCGCGGCGTGAATCATGCGTGCAGCCACATCCGCGCCGTTGTCCTCGGTGCCGAACCAGTGCGTGCGACCGTCATGCGCCTTGAGTGGCGCCTCGATACCGGTGTCGCCGTAGTCGCGCAGATAGTCCTTGGCCGAATACGGAATCGGCGCGCGCACCACCGTCTCCACGCGGCCGGCTGCCTCCCACTCCCGGTACTGCTCGTAGATCGCAAGCTGCGGCGGCGCCACCGTGAACCACGCGATCGCAGCGGCGACGCCCACCGACGCGAACCAGCCCAGCAGACGCAACAGCCCATGGCCCGGCAGCCGCAACAGCACCAGGCCCAGCACGAAGGCCGCCAGCCAGGTCCAGTCCGTGGCATCCAGGTGACGGATGGCCGGAAAACGCATCTCGCCGTCCACCACCAGGTAGAGCGGATGACTGTTGGCGATGAACGGCGCGAACACCGCCACCAGCGCGAGCAGCGCAATCCACGCCAACCCCAGTCGCGCACCGGTACGCACCAGCACTGCGGCCAGCACGCGGCGCGACCACGGCTGCGAAGGCTGCACCGGGGTGACGCCGGTCTCAGTCATAGCTCACCCTCGGGTCGGCAATCGCGTAGGCCAGATCGGCCAGCAGGTAGCCGGCCAACGTCAGCAAGCCGGAGATCAGCGTCACCGACAGCACCAGTTCGCGATCGCGTGTCTGCACGGCCTCGACCGCGAGCTTGCCCATGCCGTCGATCGAGAACAGGCTCTCGACGATCACCGAACCGGCCAGCAGGCTGGGCAACAGCGTGGCCGACACCGTGATCAGCGGCAGCAGCGAGTTGCGAAAGACATGGCGCCACAGCACGGTCTCCTCGTCCACGCCTTTGGCGCGCGCGGTACGCGCGTAGTCGGCGGCGAGGTTCTCGAGCAGGGATGCGCGCGTGAGCTTGGCCAGAAAGGCCAGACCGCCGTAGGACAAGGTCACCACCGGCAGGATCAGGTGCCAGGCACGATCGAACAGATAGCCGGCCTGCACCACCTCGGCCCCGGCCGCCCGCGCGATGCCGATACCCAGTATCAGCCCGACACCGCCGGCCAGCGCAATGCGCAAGGCCGTGCCTTGAATGCCGGCCAGCGCGCCGAGCAGCGCCGCGCCGCTGGCGGCCAGCATCAGGTGCAGCACGCCCGGCATGAAGCCCGCGACATCGGCCGCCATGACCCAGCCCAGCAGCGCACCCAGCACGCCACCACCGATCTGACGCGCCCGTTGTGGCGCGCGTGCCGCAGCCCACACCAGCAACGCGGTGACGAGCGCCGTACAGGCGAGCATCAGCAGCACGCCGGTGCCACTCGCGAACCACGGCAGAAAGGTCTGATCCACCGCTTCACGTCGCACCAGGCCGCCGGTCGGGAACCAGCGCCAGTGCTGCTCGGAGGCGAGAAAGCCGATGAACAGCACGCCGGCGAGCATGGTCGGCACCGACCACAGGCCCAGCAACACGACGTTGGAAGCCACATCGAAACGCCCACCGCGCGAGCGCGCCGCCTGCACGCCGATCGCGATCGATACCGCATAGATCAGCGGGATCGACAGCAGGTTGAGCAAGATCGTGATCGGCAGCCGTTCGGCCAGCAGGTCGGTGACAGGGCGACCATAGCGGAAGCTGGTGCCCAGGTCCGGCCCCTTGGTGAACGAGAACGCACCCAGCGTGCCATCGGCCGCGCGCTCGAAACCCACCGGCGAGATGTTGTTGAGCCAGCGCAGATACTGCACTGGCGCGGGCTGGTCGAGGCCGTAGAGGCGGTTGTAGTAGTCCTCCAGCGCCTTGCGCGCCTCGGGCTCGAGGTTGGTGCCGTCGACCAGGGTGTTCGCGCTGATGCCGCCGGGCGCGGCGGCCATCACCGCGAACACGATCACCGTGATGCCGAACAGCGTCGGCACCATCAGCAGCACGCGGCGCAGCAGATAAGTCAGCATGGCGAGTTCAACGGTGCCGCTGTTTGGCCGCGGGCACCCACACCTCGACCGGTACCGACATCAGGTTCAGGCCCAGCGCGGTGTTCTCCAGCCCTTCGATTCGTTCGTCGACGAAGGCCAACGTCTGGCGGCGGAACAAAAAGGTGTAGGGCTGATCCTCCACCATCACACGCTCGGCCTGCTGCCACAGCGCCATGCGGCGCTCCGCGTCGACCGCGGAGCGCGCAGCGTCGATCAGGCGGTCGAGCTCCGGATTGCGGTAGCTGATGAAATTGTCGCCGCCATCGACGACCTGGCTGGAATGGAACATCTGATAGATGTCGATCTCGACGCCCGAGGTCCAGCCCAGCGTGATCGCGTCGAAGTCCTTGCGGTCGATGTTCTCCAGCATCACCGACCACTCGGTCGGGCGCGGCTTCATGACGATGCCCGCGCGCGCATAGATGTCACGCAGGAAGAGCACCATGCGGCGCGTGTCCTCGTTATCCTGGAAATAGGTCAGCTCGAACTCGAAAGGCACGCCCGCCTCATCCTCCAGCACGCCGTCGCCGTCGCGATCCTCCCAGCCAGCCTCGGCGAGCAATGTCTTCGCACGTTCGACATCGTAGGGCGCAGGCGTGAGCAGCGGGTCGTGCTGCTTGGAGCGCGGCGAGAACGGGCTGACCGCGGGTTCGGCATAGCCCTGCATGACTTCCTCGATGACGCGATCGACGTCGGTCAGATAGGTCATGGCGCGGCGCACGCGCGCATCGGCGAATCGCGTCGGCGTGCCGGCGCGCTCCTGGTTCCAGGCGACGTAGCTGTAACCGGCGGTCGGGCTCATGTACTCGAAGTGCTGCGTGCGATCGCGAAGTTCGCGATCATCGAGCAGTTGCTGATACTCGCGCGGGCGTGCGCCGTAGAGGTCGATGTCCTGGTTGCGGAAGGTCGTCAGGCGCGCGCTGTCGTTCTCGATGACGCGCCATACGAGGCGGTCGAAAGAACCGTCCACGGGCCCCCAGTAGCGCGGGTTTCGCTCCAGTTCCACGCGCCCCAGGTCCGGCGTCCATGTCTCCGGGTCGGCCAGACGGTAGGGCCCGGATCCGAGCAGCAGGCCACGACTCTCGTTGAAGGTACGCGGGTCGTCGAGAAAGCGCCGATAGAAGTGCTCGGGCATGATCGCCATGCCGCCGGCCAGTTGCAGGCTGTTGAAGTAGGGCTCGGAGAACACGAACTCAACGGTACGCTCATCGGTTGCCGTGACCCGTGCGATGCGCGACAGGTAGGCGCGCGCGCGCGGCGCCGCGATCGCCTCGTTCATGATGAAATCGAAGGTGAAGGCCACGTCCTTGGCGGTCAGCGGCACGCCGTCCGAGAAGCTCACGTCGCGGCGGAGATGGAAGGTGATGGTCAGGCCGTCGTCCGAAACCGTCCAGTCGCGCGCGATCAGTCCCTGCCATTCGAGCGTGTCCGGGTCACGCGCGAGCAAGGACTCGAGCACGTAGTTCTGCACCTCGGCGGCATAGGCATCACTTGATACCAGCGGCGTGATGGTCTTGAGTCCGGTGCCGAAGGCCAGGCGCAGCCAGTCGCCCTGTGCGTAGTCCGGATCGGCCGCGACACGGCGCGCGCGCGCGAAGGCGTCCTCGTCGGGCGCGTCCCCTGCCTGCGCCTGCGACGAACGTGCGGAGAAATCCGCCGTACGCAAGCGTTCCTCGAGCTCGCGCAGCAGACCGCGTGTGCGGCGGATATCCTCAGCCTGCTCCTGCATCACGCGATTCATGTCGCCCATGCGCTGCCACTGGCGGTCGACCTGCACCATGACCAGCACGATCAGCACGACGAGTACCGCGAAGGCTGCCCAGTACAGCCAGCGCCGCCCACCGTTTCCGTTCTTCATCCGCGTCCCATTGAAAACCTGAACCGTGTCTGAGGCCGACTTTACCGCAAATTGTGCAACACCCTCTCACGTCACTTCGTGGTCGACTCGCGTACCATCGGCGCCAGTCTTGCAACCCGACCCAGGCATCCCGACATGCTCCGCAAAACCCTGCTCACCGCGGCCCTCGCCGCCACGCTACCGCTTGCCGCCCACGCCGACGAGGCCTTCCGTCAGTGTCTGGCCGACCTGCAGGAAGACGCCCGCATCCAGGGCGGCGTTCGTGCCGAAACCTGGCAGCGCCATACCGCTGACCTCGAACCCGACATGGATGTGGTGGCCCTGCTCGACCGCCAGCCCGAGTTCACCACGCCGATCTGGGACTACATGGCCGGGCTGGTCGACGACGAGCGCGCCGAAGACGGTCGCAAACGGCTCGAACAGTGGCATGACACGCTGATGAGAATCGAGCGCGAATACGGGGTCGACCCGGCCACCGTGGTCGCCATCTGGGGCGTCGAGAGCAATTACGGCCAGGGACTGGGCAAGCGCCGCGTGATCGACTCGCTCGCCACGCTGGCCTGCATCGGGCGTCGCCAGGGCTTCTTTCGCGGCGAGCTGTTCCATGCCATGAAGATCGTGCAGGACGGCCACATCGAGGCCGACGACCTACGCGGATCGTGGGCCGGCGCCTTCGGTCAGACGCAGTTCATGCCCTCGACCTTCTCGCGCCTGGCGGTGGACTTCGACGGCGACGGCCGCCGCGACCTGATGAGCACGGTGCCCGACGCACTGGCCTCCACCGCCAACTATCTGCAACGCGCCGGCTGGCGCACCGGCGAAGTCTGGGGTTTCGAAGTGAAGCTTCCCGACGGCTTCGACGGGTCCGACGCCGGCCGCAGCGCCAAGCAGCCGATGTCCTCCTGGAGCACGCGCGGCCTGCGCCGGGTCGACGGCTCCGCCCTGCCCGACGGCGACACCCGGGCCGGCCTGCTGCTGCCCGCCGGTGCCGAGGGCCCGGCCTTTCTGGTGATGAAGAACTTCGACGCGCTGTTCGCATACAACGCGGCCGAGAGCTACGCGCTGGCCATCGCGCATCTGGCCGACCGCATTCGCGGCGGCGGGGAGTTCGTCACGCCCTGGCCCACCGACGACCCCGGCCTGTCCCGCGCCGAGCGCCGCGAGGTGCAGGAATTGCTGATCGCGCGCGGACACGACATCGGCGGCGTGGACGGCATGATCGGCACCAACACCCGCCGCGTGATCCGCGACATCCAGCCCGAACTCGGTCTGGAGCCGGACGGACGCGCCGGGCGAAAGCTGCTCGAAGCGCTGCGACGCGGCAACTGAGGTCACGAAACGAACGAAGGGCGCCGGTATCCGGCGCCCTTCGTCAATGGGGGTCAAACACGGTCAACGCGTGCGGCGCAGGCCGTGGAAAAAGAAGAAACCCAGCATCAACAGCGCCAGCAGCGTCGTGCCCAGCGGCGTCATCAGCGGGATCGCAACGGCGGCGATCTGGGCAAACAGACTCAGCAAAGTCCCCTGGTTGCCATCACATACCACAGCCGGACCGAACGCGGCGGCAGCTGCGGTTGTACAGGTCACGCGAAATTCGTTGTCCCCGGCCGCCTGCCCCGAGCCGTCGTAGCGCAAGCGCACCGTGCAGAACTCGCCGGTGGCGAAAGAACCGGTACTGCAATCCTCGGAGACCACCGTGAAATCGCCGGCATTCGTGCCGGTGATCGCAAACGGGCTCACTCCGAACTCGGCATTGCCGGTGAAAGCCTCCTGCACATAAACCCTGAACTCGCGCTCCTCGCCCGGAGCGAAGGTGAGCGACCCAGGGATCACATCCGAGGCAACCACCGCAGGGACCGCAATGCTCGCGTGAGTTGCCGTGCAGAAGAACACGATAAGAAATACCAGGGAACCACGAACGAATCGGCCAGCCATGTCGCACCTCGTCGCAATGGGGTTGGTTGAATCCTAGCCGCACGCGTCGACGCGGTCGCATGGAAATCGAACCCTGTCGCCAGGATGCAACACCATACGTGTGAACTATTCCACATACGCACGCACCTCGTACCTCACGGTCGCGCATATCGGCAGACTACGCCCATGGACTTCGCCCGCGACCTCGCCGACTGGATGGCAGCCTACGGCACCGTGCTGTTCGTCGCGGGGCTGGTGGTGCTGATGATCGCCGAGTTCCTGTTTCCGCGTTTTGCGATGAGCCCGCGGGAGCGCCTTGTCGGCATCGCGCGCAACGCGGTGATCTGGGCCCTGTGCATCGTCTGCCTGCTCGCCGCGGCCACGCTCGCGCCATTCGCCCACCATCTGGTCGCAGCCTATGGCGTGGGGTTGGCGCCGCAACTGGGCATGCCGCTGTGGCTGGCTGCGGTGATCGGCTTCTTCGCGGCCGATCTGGCCGACTACGTGTTCCATCGCCTGAGCCATCAGTGGCGCCCGCTTTGGCTGCTGCATTCGGTGCATCATTCGGACCCGCAGCCAGGCGTAATGACCAATCTGCGCGCCCACCCGCTGTCGGTGGTGGCGGCCTTCTTGTTCCGGCTGCTGGTCATCGTCGCACTGGGCGCGCCGCTGTGGTCGCTGCTGCTACGCGACGTGATCGCGACCACGCAGGCGCAACTGCACCATGCCGGCGTGGCATGGCCGAAATGGTTCGTGGTGTGGACCGAGCGTTATCTCGGCAAGGTCTTAATGGTACCCACCGCGCACTGGGTGCATCACTCGCCCGAGCAGCGCTACACCGACAGCAACTTCGGCCAGGTCTTCAGCCTGTGGGACCACATCTTCGGCACCTATGTGTCGATGACCGAATTCCCGCCGGTGGCGGGACTCGACACGATGCGCGAGCGGCGCTGGCAGACCGTCTGGGGCATGCTCGCCACGCCGTGGCGGGCGCGCCGGCAGGAACGCTTCTGAATCAGCCCTCGCGGCCCTTTCCGAGCACGGTGGCGACGCGCGACGGGTCGCAGTTCAGATAGGCCGAGGACTGCAGCCAGTCCTGGTCGGGGTAATAGGCGAAGACGAACTGCCCACCCTTGAGCGAATCGACCACGGTGGCGGCGATCTCCGGGCGCACGGCGGGGCAGCCCTGGCTGCGGCCGATGCGCCCCTGCACCGGAATCCACGACGGGTCGACGTAGTCGGCGCCGTGAATGACGATGGCGCGCTCGCGCGCGCGGTCGTTGACGCCCGGCTCCAGCCCGTCCATGCGCAGGGAATAGCCGTGCTTGCCGTGATAGCTCTCCGCCGCGCGGAACAGACCGAGGCTGGACTGGTGGCTGCCGACGGTGTTGGAGAAGGCGGTGGCGAAGTTGTCGCC
>JACESY010000125.1 GCA_013911595.1 Azoarcus sp. | reverse complement strand
CCGCTCACACATCCCCGGAGCCGGCCACGCCGGAACAACCGGGGATTTTGTTTATCAGGAGTCGCTCGATGAGCAGGGAATTCCTCTTCACGTCCGAATCGGTTTCGGAAGGTCACCCCGACAAGGTCGCCGACCAGGTTTCCGACGGCATTCTCGACGCCATCCTCACCGAGGATGCGCACGCCCGCGTGGCCTGCGAGACGCTGGTGTCGACCGGCCTCGCGGTGGTCTCCGGCGAGATCACGACCAACGCCCACGTCAATTACCGGGAAGTCGTGCAGGACGTCATCCGTCGCATCGGCTACGACGATTCGAGCATCGGCTTCGACTACCGATCGTGCGCCATCCTCACCGCGATCAACCGCCAGTCGGCCGACATCGCGCAGGGCGTGAACGAGGGCGAGGGCCTTGACCTGGACCAGGGCGCGGGCGACCAGGGCCTGATGTTCGGCTATGCCTGCGACGAGACGCAGGCGCTGATGCCGTTGCCCATCCACTACGCCCACCGCATCATGCAAAGGCAGGCCGAGGTGCGCAAGGACGGCCGTCTGCCGTGGCTGCGCCCGGACGCGAAGAGCCAGCTCACGGTGAAATACGTCGACGGCCGGCCGGTGGCGATCGACACCGTCGTGGTCTCGACCCAACACCACCCGGACGTCTCGCACGCCCAGGTGTCGGAAGCGGTGATCGAAGAGATCATCAAGCCGGTGTTGCCGAACGAACTGCTCAGCGACAACGTGAAATACCTGATCAACCCGACCGGGCGCTTCGTCATCGGCGGCCCGCACGGTGACGCCGGCCTGACCGGGCGCAAGATCATCGTCGACACCTACGGCGGATCGGCCCACCACGGCGGCGGCGCCTTCTCGGGCAAGGACCCGTCCAAGGTCGACCGCTCGGCCGCCTATGCGGCGCGCTGGGTCGCCAAGAACGTGGTGGCGGCCG
The DNA here is from genome assembly GCA_013911595.1 of Azoarcus sp. Lineage (GTDB taxonomy): Bacteria > Pseudomonadota > Gammaproteobacteria > Burkholderiales > Rhodocyclaceae > Pseudazoarcus. Next base: position 7,007 of record JACESY010000125.1, on the reverse strand, counting down.
GGCTGGCCTCGCGCTGCGAGGTGCAGGTGGCCTACGCCATCGGCGTGGCCCGCCCGGTGAGCCTGATGGTCAACACCTTCGGTACCGCGGTCATCGACGAGGAGCGCATCGAGGAACTGATCCGCCGCCACTTCGACCTGCGGCCCAAGGCCATCATCCAGGAACTCGACCTGTTGCGGCCGATCTTCTCGAAGACCGCCGCCCACGGCCACTTCGGCCGCGACGAGCCGGAGTTCACCTGGGAGGCCACGACCAAGGCGGCCGCGTTGCGCGCGGACGCAGGGCTGTAATCACGTAGGGCGCAATAACTGAAAGGCATTGCGCCGTACTGGCCGTGCATTCGGCGCAATGCGCTTCGCTTATTGGCGCCCTACGGGCTGCCTCCTGCGGCCCCGGGTCGCTATAATCGATGGCACTGAACCGGGCCGCGACGGGTATCCACCCGACGCGGCCCGCAAACGTTTCAAACACCCGGCTTCATCATGCTCACCCACGCCATCTTCTTCGTCCTCGGACTCGTCACGCTGATCGTCGGCGCCGAACTGCTCGTGCGCGGCGCCTCCAAACTCGCGCTGTCGACCGGCATCTCGCCGCTGGTCGTCGGCCTCACCGTGGTCGCCTTCGGTACCAGCGCACCGGAAATGGCGGTGTCGGTGGGCGCATCCCTGGGTGGTAACGCGGATCTGGCGATCGGCAACGTGGTGGGCAGCAACATCGCCAACATCCTGCTGATCCTGGGCATCTCGGCGCTGGTCGCACCCTTGGTGGTGCACGAGCAGATCATCCGCCAGGAAGTGCCGATCATGATCGGCGCCTGCGTGATCTTCGTCGCGATGGCACTCGACGGCAACGTCTCGCGCATCGAGGCCGGCGTGCTGTTCGCGCTGGTGATCGGCTATACCGTGTTCCTGATCCGCCAGTCGCGCAGCGCATCACGCGAACTCTCCGACGAGTACGCAGCCGAGATGCCGGCCGACTCGACCTGGGACCGCCACTGGAGCGTTCAACTCGGCCTGATCGTCGTCGGCCTGGGCGGATTGGTGCTGGGCGCGGACTGGCTGGTCGATTCCGCCGTGGCCTTTGCGCGCGCCTTCGGCGTGAGCGATCTGGTGATCGGCCTGACGGTGGTGGCCGTGGGGACCTCGATGCCCGAGATCGCCACCTCCATCGTCGCCGCGATTCGCGGCGAGCGCGACATCGCGGTGGGCAACGTCGTCGGTAGCAACGTATTCAACATTTTCGCGGTGATCGGTGTCACCGGCCTGGTCTCGTCCGGCGGCATCCCGGTGCCCGAGGCGGCGCGCAATTTCGATCTGTGGGTGATGCTGGCGGTGGCCTTCGCGGCCTTGCCGATCATGCTCACCGGACGCGAGATCGCGCGCTGGGAAGGCGGCATCTTCATCGGCTACTACGGCGCCTATACCGCCTACCTGATCCTCGCCGCGCAGGATCACGCCATTCTGCCGGCCTACTCGGGCGTGATGCTCGGCTACGTGCTGCCCCTGACCGTGGTCACGCTGATCGTCAGCATGATGCGCCACAACGGGCGGGCGGCGTAGCGCGTCCGACGGACATCGACTGCTGTATAATCCGCCCCTGTTTCCGAGGAGCGCTGCAAGGCGTCGGGTTTTCGCCCGGCCCCAGGCTCGGAAGCCGCCGTCCGGCGGCATCGCCACAACCGCGCTCGCCTGTCCAACCCGCCGGGTTGGGGTCAAACGGGTGAGCCGCATCGCGCCATCCTTCCCCGCCCGGTCAAATGCATGGAGCAACGCATGAACGCTGTGGCCGATTTCAAGGATTGTGTAATCGCCGACCCGTCCCTGGCCGACTGGGGTCGCAAGGAAATCCGCATCGCGGAAACCGAAATGCCGGGCCTGATGGCCATCCGCGAGGAATTCGCGGCAGACAAGCCCCTCAAGGGCGCGCGCATCACCGGTTCGCTGCACATGACCATCCAGACTGCGGTGCTGATCGAGACGCTCACCGCGCTCGGCGCCGAGGTGCGCTGGGCCTCGTGCAACATCTTCTCGACGCAGGACCACGCCGCCGCGGCCATCGCCGTCACCGGCGTGCCGGTGTTCGCCGTCAAGGGCGAGACGCTGGCCGAGTACTGGGACTACACCCATCGCATCTTCGACTGGCCCGACGGCGGCTACTCGAACATGATCCTCGACGACGGCGGCGATGCAACGCTGCTGCTGCACCTGGGCGCGCGCGCCGAGCAGGACGCATCGGTGCTCGCCAATCCCGGCTCCGAAGAAGAGCGCGCGCTGTTCGCGGCGATCAAGGCCCAGCTCGAACGCGACGGCGCCTGGTACTCAACGCGCCTGGACAAGATCCGCGGCGTCACCGAGGAGACCACCACCGGCGTCAACCGCCTGTACCAGATGCACGCCAAGGGCGAGCTGCGCTTCCCGGCGATCAACGTCAACGATTCGGTCACCAAGAGCAAGTTCGACAACCTCTACGGCTGCCGCGAATCGCTGGTCGACGGCATCAAGCGCGCCACCGACGTGATGGTGGCCGGCAAGATCGCCGTGGTCGCGGGCTACGGCGACGTCGGCAAGGGCTCGGCGCAGGCGCTGCGCGCCCTCTCGGCCCAGGTGTGGGTCACCGAAATCGACCCGATCTGCGCGCTGCAGGCGGCGATGGAAGGCTACCGCGTGGTGACCATGGACTACGCGTGCGAACACGCCGACATCTTCGTGACCGCGACCGGCAACTACCACGTCATCACGCATGACCACATGGCGCGCATGAAGGATCAGGCCATCGTGTGCAACATCGGCCACTTCGACAACGAGATCGACGTCGCCTCGCTCGAGCAGTACGAGTGGGACGAGATCAAGCCGCAAGTCGATCATGTGATCTTCCCGGACGGCAAACGCATCATCCTGCTGGCCCAGGGTCGCCTCGTGAATCTGGGCTGCGGCACCGGCCACCCGAGCTACGTGATGAGCTCAAGCTTCGCCAACCAGACCATCGCGCAGATCGAGCTGTTCAACCATCTCGAACGCTACCCGGCGGGCGTGTACACGCTGCCCAAGCATCTGGACGAGAAGGTTGCACGACTGCAGTTGCGCACGCTCAACGCGCAGCTCACCCGGCTTTCCGACGAGCAGGCGGCCTACATCGGCGTGCCGCAGGAAGGTCCGTACAAGCCCGATCACTACCGCTATTGATGGATTGCGCTCCGACCCCCTCCGGTCGGGGCGCACCCGAGGATATTTCATGGCCCAGGCCACGGTCCGCATTACCCGCTTCGAAGACATCGAGCCGCTGATCGCGCTGCAGCAACGCGTGTACCCCGACATTCCGTCGTGGTCCGCCGATCAGATGCGCCAGCAGCTGAAAGTCTTTCCCGAAGGGCAACTGGTCGCCGAGGTCGACGGCGAGCTGGCCGGCTGCGCCAGTTCGCTCGTCATCACCTGGGACGACTGGGGCGAGCTCCACACCTGGGATGAAATCACCGCCAGCGGCAGTTTCGAGAGCCACAACCCGATGGGTCGCACGCTCTACGGGGCCGAAGTCTTCGTGAACACCGAATTGCGCGGCAGCGGCGTCGGACACATGCTCTACGAGGCACGACGCGACATCTGTCGGCGCATGAACCTCAAGCGCATCATCGCCTGCGGGCGCATGCCCGGATATCACCGTTTCGCCGACCGCATGACCGCCGAGGAATACGCCAAGCGCGTGATCTGGGGCGACATCAGCGACCCGGTGCTGGGCTTCCAGTTGCACGAGGGCTTCAGCTACTGCGGCATCGTGCATGGCTATCTGCCGGAGGACGCCGAATCGCTGGGTCACGCCTCGCTGATCGTGTGGCTCAACCCCGACTATGACGCGGGTGCGCCAACGCGCATCCCCGAGGAGGACGACCGATGATCGTACGCATCGCCGCGGTGCAGTACCTGCTGCGCCAGATCCACGACTGGTCCGGCTTCGAGAACCAGGTCCGCTTCGTCATGCAGGCCGCGGGCGACTATCGCCCGCACTTCGTGCTGCTGCCGGAAATCTTCACGACGCAGTTGCTGTCGTTCATGGACACGCGCGACATGCCCGAAGCCGTGCGCAACATGCACGACTACACGCCGCGCTATCTCGACCTGATGCGCGAACTGGCAGCCGAGTGGCGCGTGTTCCTGATCGGCGGCAGCCACCCCACGCTGCGCGACGGCCAGCTCTACAACACGGCTTACCTGTTCACGCCCGAAGGCGAGATCTACGAGCAGGACAAGATCCACCGCACGCGCTGGGAGCGCGAGATGTGGGACACGGCCGCGGGCGACCAGCTCCACCTGTTCCACACACCCTTCGGCAAGATCGCGATCCTGATCTGCTACGACATCGAGTTCCCGGAACTCGCGCGCATGGTCAGCGAGGCCGGCGCCGACATCCTCTTCGTGCCCTCGTGCACCGACGATCGTCAGGGGTTTTTGCGCGTGCGTTACTGCTGTCACGCCCGCGCGATCGAGAACCAGGTGTATGTGGCCATGACCAGCACCGTGGGCAACCTGCCGGTACAGGGACTGGGCGTGCATTACGGCCAGGCGAGCATCATCACACCGTCGGACTTCCCGTTCGCGCGTGACGGCATCGCCGCCGAGGGCACAGCCAACGTCGAGCAGATCGTGATCGCCGACGTCAACGTCGACAACCTCGCCCACAACCGCGTCAACGGCACGACCATCCCGCTCTACGACAAGCGCCACGATGTGTACGAGAATCCGGTGCAGGTCGTCGAGATCCGCTGAACGCCCGCAAGAACCGTCACCGTGTCGATGAACTCCTTCCATGCCCGCAAGAGCCGACCGGCTCCTGTGACGCGTTCGGCGCGCCAACCGGCCGATCACGGTGGCCTGTCGCGTGCCGACGCGCTGCTGGTCGAACGCGGACTGGCCGCTTCGCGCTCACGCGCGCAGGCGGCGATCGCGGCCGGGCGGGTGGTGGCCGACGGCCGTCCGGTGACAAAGCCTTCGCAACTGCTGGCGCCGGAGGCCGAGCTGTCGGTCGCGACCGACGAGACCGAACGCTTCGTCTCACGCGGCGGCCTCAAGCTGGCCGGCGCGCTGGCACACACCGGGCTGGATGCGACCGGCCGCACCTGTCTGGACGTAGGGCAGTCCACCGGCGGCTTCACCGACTGCCTGCTGCAGGCCGGCGCGGCCCGGGTGGTCGGCATCGAGGTCGGCCACGGGCAACTCGACGCGAAGCTCTCGGGCGATTCCCGCTGCGTGACGCTCGAAGGCGTCAACGCGCGCGAACTCGACACCGCGCGACTCGGTGAACACGCTCCGCTCGGCGGCTTCGATCTGATCGTGTGCGACGCGAGCTTCATCTCGCTGACTTTGCTGATGCCGCAATGGCCGGCCCTGCTGGCGCGCCACGGCCACATCCTGGCGCTGGTCAAACCACAGTTCGAAGTAGGGCGGAAGGGCGTCGGCAAGGGCGGTATCGTGCGCGATGCTGCGCTGCACGCCGATGTCGAGGCGCGGCTGCGTGCCACCGCCAGCGACTGCGCCCTGGCCGTATGCGACTGGTTCGACTCCCCGATCTGCGGCGGCGACGGAAACCGCGAATTCTTCCTCTGGATGCAACATGCAAACCACTGAACTTTCCATCGAATTCTTCCCGCCGCAGACGCCGGTCGGCGCCGAGAAGCTGCGCACCGTGCAGGCGCGCCTGGCCGACGCACTCGACCCCGCGTTCTTTTCCGTGACCTACGGTGCTGGCGGCTCGACACGCGAGCGCACCTTCAACACCGTGCGCGAGATCGCAGCCACCGGCGCCGAGGCCGCGCCGCACCTGTCGTGCGTGGGATCGAGCCGCGCCGAATTGCGAGCCATCCTCGACGAATACATGGAGGCCGGCATCCGCCGCATCGTCGCGCTGCGCGGCGACCTGCCCTCGGGCGCCGGCGCCGGGGGCGAGTTGCGCTACGCCAACGAACTGGTGGAGTTCATCCGTGCGGAGACCGGCGACCGCTTCCTGATCGAAGTCGCGGCCTACCCGGAGTGGCACCCGCAAGCGCGCAGCCCGCGCGACGACCTGACGAATTTCAAGCGCAAGGTCGATGCCGGCGCCACTTCGGCGATCACGCAGTATTTCTACAACCTCGACGCCTACACCCACTTCGTCGACGAGGTGCACGCGCAGGGTGTGACCATCCCGATCGTGCCGGGCATCATGCCGATCACCAGCTTTTCCAAGCTCGCGCGCTTCTCGGACGCCTGCGGCGCGGAAATCCCGCGCTGGATGCGTCGCAAGTTCGAGGCCTTCGGCGACGACGCCGAATCGGTCCGCGCCTTCGGTCTGGATGTGGTCACCGAACTGTGCGAGCGCCTGCTCGCCGCCGGCGTGCCGGGCCTGCACTTCTATTCGATGAACCAGGCCGACGCCACCATCGAGATCTGCCGCCGGCTGGGGTTGGCGAAGGGTTAAACGCGCCGCTCAGGATCTGCATCGCCAATTTCCCGTAGGCCGCATCGAGCTGCAGGCGAGTGCGACACGCCACTGCGGGCTGAGCTAGTGCATGCCGTGCCGCCCCATCCATTCGCGGAAGGCGTCGATGTCGTTTTCCCCGGCGCGCAGGCGGCGCATGTGCAGGACGAGGTTCTCGACCATGGTGTGGGCGGCGATCGCGGCCATCATCTCGAGCCGCTCCTCGGTTTGCAGCCCGTATTCGGCCAGCCGCCGGTCGAGTTCGCAGAAGTGGCTGGCCATGAGCGTGCGCGCGTCGCTCTCGTCAATCGAGAACTCGCCCAGTTCCACCGGATCCTCGGCGTCGATGTCGGCGATCAGTTCGGCAAGCGTTTGCGGATTCATGCCTGTCCTCCTCGTTGAATGACGATGGTTCGACTGCGCGCTCCGTGCAAAGTGCGTCTTTTCTACTTGCGCCCGCCCAGCAGCGAGCCGAGCACGCCGCGCGCAAGTTGTCGCCCGATGGCGCTGCCGATGGTGCGCGTGACGGTCTTGGCGGCGATCTGCACCAGGCCGTCGCGCTG
>JACESY010000124.1 GCA_013911595.1 Azoarcus sp. | reverse complement strand
CGCTGGGCGCTCAAGGCCTTCGTACCGCGCACCAGGCGCCCGGCCCCCATCGCCGCACCGAACAAGCCGGCGCGCGGTACGAAGGCCTTGAGCGCCCAGCGAGTGAGCGCATCGACACCCCGGCGCGGCACGCGCTGCGAGACCACATGACGCCCGATGTCGACCAGGCGCCCGTACTCGACACCGGACGGACAGGTGGTCTCGCAGGCGCGACAGGTCAGACAGCGGTCCAGGTGCAGTTGCGTGCGCTGCGTCGGCTCCACGCCTTCGAGCACCTGCTTGATCAGGTAGATGCGTCCTCGCGGCCCGTCGAGTTCGTCGCCGAGCAACTGGTAGGTGGGACAGGTCGCGAGGCAGAAACCGCAATGTACGCACTTGCGCAGGATAGCGTCGGCTTCCTGGCCTTCGCGCGTGTCACGGAAAAGATCGGCAAGCTGGGTCTGCATGGGAAACGTGGCCTCAGAGTTCGGCGTACATGCGTCCGGGGTTGAGGATGCCGGCCGGGTCGAAGGCCGACTTCAGGCGGCGATGCATCTGCATCAGCGGTGCGGCCGGTGTCTGGAAAACCTCGCCGTTGCGTTCGCCGCCGCGAAACTGCATGGCATGCCCGCCCAGCGTCAGAGCGCGCGCGCGGATCTCGTCGGCCGGCGCGGTCGAGCGCAACCAACGCTGGCCCCCGCCCCATTCGATGCACTGCGTCCCGTCAAGCGCGAGGGCCGCGGCGGTGGTTGGCAGCGCGACGCGCCACAGTGGCGCATCACCGGCAAAGAAGCCGTCCTGGTGCTCGCGCAGATCCCGCCAGTACGCAGCGCCCGTCTCCGCGTCGAGCATCTGGCCGCCGAGTCGTTCGCGCGCGGCCTCGACCGCCGCACGCGCGCCGGAAAGGCGCACGCGCAGCACGCCGTCGTGCCAGGCCGTGGCCGAGACCGGCAGGGATTCGGCTCCCCATTCGTTCATCCTGGCGAGCGCCGTGACCTCGTCGCATTCGAACGTCAGCGTGGCCTCGGCCACGGGCCGCGGCAGCACCTTGAGCGAGACCTCGGCGATCACGCCCAGGGTCCCGAGGCTGCCGGCCATCAGCCGCGACACGTCGTAGCCGGCGACGTTCTTCATCACCTGCCCGCCGAAGGCGAGCAGCTCGCCACGCCCGTCGATCACCGTCATGCCCAGCACGAAGTCACGCAACGCACCAACCGCCATGCGCCGCGGCCCCGAAAGGCCGGTGGCGACCATGCCGCCGACGGTGGCGTGCTGGCCGAAACGCGGCGGCTCGAAGGCCAGGCACTGGCCTTTTTCCGCCAGCGCCGTGTCGAGTTCAGCAAGCGGTGTACCGGCACGCACGGTGACCACGAGTTCGGTCGGCTCGTAGGCGACGACACCCGCGTACTCGCGGGTGTCGAACACCTCGCCGGCCGGTTCGCGACCATAGAAATCCTTGCTGCCGCCGCCGCGCAGGCGCAGCGGCGTGCGCGCTTCGCCCGCCGCGCGAATGCGCTCACGCCAGGCGTCAATGATCTCGTTCATGAATCCTTCCTCTTGTCCGACCGGCCCGAGCGATGGCGCAGCGTCATCCAAGCGCCGATGAACATCAGCACCGGAACACCCACCAGCAGCAGTTGCAGCCAGCCCTTGTCCATCTCAGAAGCGCGGCAGATCCGGGTGTGGCAGCTCGCCACCCTTGACGTGCAGCCGCCCGTATTCGGCACAGCGGTTGAGTGTCGGAATAGCCTTGCCCGGATTGAGCAGTCCGTCCGGATCGAATGCCGCCTTGACGCGGAAGAAGGCATCCAGCGTGGCGCGATCGAACTGATTGCACATCTGGTTGATCTTCTCGACGCCGACGCCGTGCTCGCCGGTGACGGTGCCGCCGAGTGCGATCGACAGTTCGAGAATGTCGGCGCCAAACTCCTCGGCGCGGTGCAGTTCGCCTTCCTTGTTGGCATCGAACAGGATCAGCGGATGCAGGTTGCCGTCGCCTGCGTGGAACACGTTGAGACAACCCAGGCCGTACTTCTTTTCCATGCCGGCGATCGCGTCAAGCATCTCACCCAGGCGCTTGCGCGGGATGGTGCCGTCCATGCAGTAGTAGTCCGGCGACAGCCGCCCGGCCGCCGGGAAGGCGGCCTTGCGGCCGGCCCAGAAGCGCAGCCGCTCGGCCTCGTCGCGCGAGACGCGGATCTCGGTCGCACCGGCCGCCCCGAGCACCTCGCGCATGCGCTCGATCTCCTCGGCCACCTCCTCGGGCGTGCCATCGGACTCGCACAGCAGGATGGCCTTGGCGTCGAGCGGATAGCCTGCGTGCACGAACTCCTCAACGGCGATCGTGGTCGGCTGGTCCATCATCTCCAGCCCGGCCGGGATGATACCGGCGGCGATCACCGCGGCGACCGCGTCGCCGGCCTTGATCACGTCGTCGAAGGCCGCCAGCACGCACTGCGCGAGCTGTGGTTTGGGCGTGAGCTTGACCGTGACCTCGGTGACCACCGCCAGCATGCCCTCCGAGCCGATCACCGTGGCGAGCAGATCGAAACCGGGCGCGTCCGGCGCGGCTGATCCGAACTCCACGATCTCGCCGTCCATGGTCACGCCGCGCACGCGCAGCACGTTGTGCACGGTCAGCCCGTATTTCAGGCAATGCACACCACCCGAGTTTTCCGCGACGTTGCCGCCGATGGTGCAGGCGATCTGCGAGGACGGGTCAGGCGCGTAGTACAGGCCGTGAGGCGCAGTCGCCTCGGAGATGGCGAGGTTGCGCACGCCTGGTTGAACGACCGCGGTGCGCGCCAGACGGTCGATGGAGACGATGCGATTGAATTTGGCCATCGACAGCAACAGGCCGTGCGCGTGCGGCAACGCCCCGCCCGACAGACCGGTGCCTGCGCCGCGTGCGACCACCGGCACGCCCAGTTCGCGACAGGCGCGCAGGATCGCGACCACCTCGTCCTCGGTCGAGGGCAGCGCGACGACCATCGGCAACTGCCGGATCGCGGTCAGGCCGTCACACTCGTAGGGACGCACGTCCTCGGTGTCGTAGATCAGCGCGCCGGGCGGCAGCAACGCCGACAGGGCCGCGATCACGCGGGCACGGTCCAGCCGGGAGAAATCGCGCTCGGCCACGTTCGGCCCCGGCGCATCCAGCGTGGTGTTCATTTCTGCGTCTCCTCGTCGGTGAGCGCGCCCCAGCGCGCCGGATCCAGCCCCAGTCTGCAGGCCGCGCCGCTCAGGTGAGCGGCTGCCGCTCGTCTGGCCGCGTGCGCATCCCCTGCGGCGATGGCTTCATAGATGCGTTCGTGTTCTCGCTGCGCGTCGTGCGCACGACCCGCACGATGGCCGGCGGGACTCCAGGTGGGCGCCCGCGAGCCCGAAAACTGCTGTCCGACAAACTGCTGAAAGCGCGCCAGCGCCCGGTTGTGCGTGGCCTCGGCGATGGCCACATGAAAGGCATCGTCGTCGACCACCGCATCGTCCGCACCGATGAGCGCGGCATGCATGCGAGCGAGCGCCTGTGCAATTCGCATCAGATCGCCCTCCTCACGACGCTCGGCGGCCAGCGCCGCTGCGCCGGTCTCGATCACGTAACGCAATTCGAACACGTCAGCCGCATCCTGCGGCAACACGTCGGGCAGCGGCAGTCGGAACACGCCTTCGCCCGGCCGCGCGGCGACAAAGGCGCCCGAGCCCTGGCGCGTGCGCACGCAGCCATCGGCCTTGAGCCGCGCGATGGCTTCGCGAACCACCGGACGGCTGACACCGAAACGCTCGCCCAGCACTTTCTCGGTAGGCAGTTGCGCACCGGGCGCGAGCCCTTCGGCACGCATCCATGCCTCCAGGGAATCAGCCACTTCATCAGACAGCCGGTGCGTGCGCGACTGCAGTTCGGGAGCGTTCATCTCGCAGGTGCCAAGTTGTCAGACAAATTTATGCTACGCCATCGCGCCGAGCGTGTCACCTGCGATCGTCGGGAAAAATCGGCCCGCTCCGCCCGAGTAACTACATAGTATTGACAAACGAAAACGCGGATGCTTCACTTACTACACAGTTACGCCACAACGTCAGCCCGACAACAACAAGACGCTGGCCGCTGTACCCAAAGCTTCGCAACGTCACACCACAAGAGGAGGTCCGACGATGTTCAAGCGTCACACACTCAAGCTCGCCGCCGCACTATTTACGGCGTCCGCGCTGGTCACTACTGCTCATGCCGAGCGGCTTTCGATCTCGACCTGGGGCAGCCCCAAGCACCCGCAGGTGTCGCAGTTCATCCCGCAGTTCGAGAAGAAGCTCGAAGAGAAGAGCGGTGGCAAGTTCCGCGTGCGCAGCTTCCAGGGCGGCGAGATGGTCAAGCAGGAATTCGTGCCGACTGCGGTCCCGCAGGGCACGGTCGACATCTCGCTGACCACGATGGACACCTGGTCTGGCCGCATTCCCGAGGTTTCCATCCTGACCACCCCGCTGTGGAACAAGGCCATGCAATGGACGCGCGACAACCTCAAGCCGGGCAACCCGATCTTCGACTACTACAACGCCAAGTTTCGTGAACAAGGCGCGGTCATCCTTGTGATGTTCGACATCGGCCCCCCGGTACTGTCGACGAACTTCCCGGTGGCCGAGCCCAAGGACATGGAGCGTAAGTCGGTACGCGTGTATTCGCGCGGCGCCGGCCTGGTGATCCAGGAACTGGGCGCCTCGCCGGTCACGATGGGCGTCGGCGATGTGTACTCCGGGCTTCAACGCGGCACCGTGGATGGCGCCATGGGCGGCCTGGGTGGCGCGGTCGGCCTGAAGCACTACGAAGTCACGACCAACATGTTCGTGCAGAACGGCGTCATCGGGACGCTGGTGCACGCCTACGTGATGAACCGCGACAAGTACGAAAACATGGATCCCGAACTGCGCAAGGCGCTGGTCGCCGCCGCGGAAGAGGCGCGTGACGAAATGCAGCAGTACCTGATCGACATCTATGCCAAGCAGGTCGACGAGGTGCGCCAATCTGGCTCGACGGTCACGGTGCTCGAGCCGGGCAGTGCCCAATGGAATGCCTGGGAGAATGCGCTGGCCGGTTTCACCGAGAAGGCCCGCAAGGATTACCCGGCCGAGCTCGTAGAGCTCATCGCTGCCGAGTAATACATGAGGGGCCGTCCGGCGCGGGCGGCCCCGCATCCCAACCCGCCAGGAGACCTCCCCATGTCTTCCGTGCAAGAACCGACGGGCTTCGTCCACACGCTCGAGACGACCGGCAAGCTGATGACCGGCTTGTCCGTGGCGCTGATGATCGTGCTCGCGCTGCCCATCGTCTATGACGCGCTGTTGCGCGCCTTCGGCTACCCGACCATCTGGGTGTTCGAGACCACGCTGTACGCCTTCATCTTCATCGGTTTTCTCGGCAACGCGCTGGCAGTCAAGCGCGGGGCCCACTTCCGCGTGACCATCCTCGCGCAGCTGTTTCCGCGCGCCAAACCGGCGCTGGACATGATTTCCAACGTGTCGGTGCTGCTGTTCGCACTGCTGGTGATCGCTTCCGGGCTGTACTTCGCCTGGTACTCGTGGAGCAACTCCATCGGCTCGTCGACGCTGCTCGAGGTACCGCTGTGGATTCCCAACCTGGCCATTCCGATCGGCGGGATCGGGCTGTTGCTGCAGACCATCGTGCAGATGTGCTGCGGCATGCCCGACCACGGCGAAGCCGGCGACTGAGAGGCGCATGATGGATTTCATCTACGACTACGGCGGTTTCATCGCGATCTTCCTGCTGTTCTTCTTCATGCTGCTGTCGATGCCGGTGTTCGTCGCGATGGGGCTGTCGGCCTTTCTCGCCTCGTTGCTGCTCGAGGACCCGTTCCACGCCTTTCGCTCCTTCATCCAGATCAGCTGGCAGGGTGCGTCGATCTTCGAGCTCGTGGCACTGCCGCTGTTCATCCTCACCGGCACCATCATGCAGCGCACCGACGCGGGCCGCGACCTGTTCGATGTCACCAAGGCCTGGGCCGGCTCCATCCCCAACTCGCTGGGCGTGGCGACCATCCTCGCCTGCGGCATTTTCGCGGCGATCTCCGGCTCGAGCATCGCCACGGCCGCGACGGTGGGCCTGGTGGCGATCCCGCTGCTGCTAGACGAGGGCTACGGCCAGCGCCGCGCGGGTGGCTTCGTGGCCGGCGGCGGCACGCTGGGCATCATCATCCCGCCGTCGATCCCGCTGATCCTCTATGGCGTGATCACCGAGACCTCGATCGGCCAGCTGTTCATCGCCGGTGTGTTGCCCGGCATCCTGATGATGTCGCTGTTCCTGCTCTACGTGGTGCTCTCGCGCCCCACCGTGCTGACGCGGCACAGCGTGCCAATGGTCGAGAAGCTGCGCATCACGCGGCGCTCCATCGGTGTGATCCTGCTGCCGCCGATCATCATCGCGGCGATCTACACCGGTGCGTTCACGCCCACCGAGGTCGGCGCACTGGCGGTCGTCTATGTGGCGATCCTGGGTTTCGTACAGCGACGGCTGGACTGGCCCAAGCTGCGCGAGGCGGCCATCGTCGCCACGGCGACCACGTCGATGCTGTTCATGCTGATCGTCTTCGGTCAGTTCTTCGCGCACTTCCTGACCTTCGAACAGGTTCCGCAGAGCATCGCCCAGGCCATCATCGACAACGCCTCGGGCATCGCCGCGGTGACGCTGATGATCCTCGCCTATGTCGTGATGGGGATGTTCCTGGAAAGTGCGGCGATGCTGCTGATCTCGATCCCGATCTTCTATCCGGTGGCCATGCAATTGGGCATGGACCCGCTGGTGTTCGGCATCTTCGCCTGTATCGCCATGGAGATCGCGCAGATCTCGCCGCCGATCGGGGTGAATCTGTTCACGATCCACGGCATCTCGCGCATCAAGCTCGGACGGCTTGCGCTGGGCGCTGCGCCCTTCCTGCTGATCCAGATCGCGATGCTCTACGTCGTGTATTTCTTCCCGGAATTGGTGCTGTGGCTCCCCAATTCCATGAAATGAGCACCACCCGAGCCCGCTTTGCGTAATAACGAAGGATTGTTGCGATGAAACTGACAGACGAAGAACGTGCGATGCTCGCCGGCGAACTCGGCCAGCCGTGCAAATGGGCCATGGAGCACATGATGCAGGTCGGCCGGCTGTTCGACGCCGAGGATTTCGTACCGGTGTCGCAGGCGCACATGATGGCCGACCCGGAATCGCTGGGAGACGCCGGCGTGCGCTTCCTTGAGGAGCAGGCTGCCGCTGGAGGGCGCGTGCGCATTCCGATGATCACCGACCCGCGCGGCGTCGACCTCTCCTACTACAAGGAGTTGGGTCAGACCGAGGACATGGCGAATCTGGAGCGGCGCACCATCGCCGCCTGCAGCACGCTCGGCATCCTGATGACCGACACCTGCATCAACTACCAGACCATCATGCCGCCGGTGCGCGGCGACCATGTGGCCTTCGGCGACACCGGCGTGGTCATTTACTGCAACAGCGTGCTCGGCGCCTACTCGAACTTCGAGGGCGGCCCGTCGGCGCTGGCCGCGGGGCTGACCGGGCGCACACCGCGCTACGGCCTGCATCTGGATTCGAAGCGTCGCGGCACCAAGCGCTTCGTCGTGCGCCATCAACCGCGCGGGCTGACCGACTGGGGCATCCTCGGCGGCATCGTCGGCCGCGCGGCCGGATCCTACTGGCAGGTGCCCGTGATCGAGGGCATCGAGAACGCGCCATCCTCCGACGACATGAAACACCTCGGGGCCGCGATGGCCAGCTACGGCTCCACCCCGCTGTTCCACATCGTCGGCGTCACACCCGAGGCGCCCACGCTCGCGGCCGTGTTCGACGGCACACCGCCGCCCGCCACCGAAATCGGCGAGTCCGACTGCCGTGACTTCCAGGGCAGCTTCGGCGGGCGCGGCGAGAAGGTCGACGTGGTGGTCTTCGCCGCCCCGCAACTGTCGCTGATCGAGATGTCGCGCGTGGCAGAACTGCTCGACGGTCGCCACATTCATGCGGACACCGCGATGATCG
>JACESY010000123.1 GCA_013911595.1 Azoarcus sp. | reverse complement strand
GCCCAGCACTGGCCGCTCGAGGCCGCGCTGATCGCCGCGGTGCACCTGCACGGCGCGGCAGCCGACCGGCTCGCGCGCGAAGGCGTCGGGCCCATCGGCCTGACCTCGGGAGAAGTCATCGACGCCGCGCGCGCCGTATTCAACGCATGGATCGTCCAGGCTGCCACGCCGCCCATCGAGGCGACATGAAGCCGCAGGCGTCGGGCTGATAGAATTAGTCCTTCATCCAGTCGGACCTCCCATGATTCACGCTCAGCCCCTTCGCATCGAGATCCAGCGCAACGTCGCAGTCGCCCTCGCCGAGGATGTCGGCGGCGGCGACCTCACCGCCCGTCTGATCGCCGCCGACACCGACGCACGCGGACGCGTGATCACCCGCGAGCCGGCAGTGCTGTGCGGTACCGCCTGGTTCGACGCGACCTTCGCCGCGCTCGACCCCACCGCCACCGTGCTGTGGCACGTGCGCGACGGTGACGCGCTTGAGCCGGGCCAGACCTTGTGCGATGTCGTCGCAGGCGCACGCTTGCTGCTGACCGCCGAGCGCACGGCGCTGAACTTCGTGCAACTGCTCTCGGCCACGGCCACCACCACGCGTCGCTACGTCGAGGCCGTCGTCGGCACGCGCGCGAAAATCGTCGACACGCGCAAGACCCTGCCCGGCCTGCGACTGGCGCAGAAGTACGCCGTGGCCACCGGCGGCG
The DNA here is from genome assembly GCA_013911595.1 of Azoarcus sp. GTDB lineage: Bacteria > Pseudomonadota > Gammaproteobacteria > Burkholderiales > Rhodocyclaceae > Pseudazoarcus. Next base: position 7,330 of record JACESY010000123.1, on the reverse strand, counting down.
GCTGCAACCACCGCATCGGCCTGTACGACGGCATCCTGATCAAGGAAAACCACATCCTCGCCGCGGGCGGCATTCGGGCGGCACTCGAGCGTGCTCGCGAGATCGCCCCATCGGGTGTGTTCATCGAAGTCGAGGTGGAAAACCTCAGCCAGCTGGAGGAAGCCCTCCAGGCCGGCGCACCGATGATCCTGCTCGATAACATGGACGCGGAGACCATGCGCAATGCCGTGGCGCTGACCGGTGAACGCGCCGAGCTGGAAGCCTCGGGCGGGGTTAGCCTGGAGCGGGTGCGCGAGATCGCGGAGACCGGCGTACACCGCATCTCGGTCGGCGCGCTGACCAAGGACGTGCGCGCCATCGACCTGTCGTTGCGCCACGTGGAAGAGTAGATCGGGGCGGCCATCGCGAATCCAGACCATCACCGCAATGCGAAACGGCCACCCCTGGGGTGGCCGTTTCGCATTGACACGCGGTCACGTCAGCCGATGTGCCGGACGATGAAGTCCTTCACCGCGGCCACGTCCGGCGCCATCACCTCGACGTGCTGGGGCAGTTCCTCGATACCGTCGAAGTCCGCGGGGCGTTCCGGCTCGCGGCCGAGCGCTTCCCGGATGGTCTCGGCAAACTTCACCGGTTGCGCCGTTTCCAGCACCACTACCGACATGTCTTCCGGCATGTGTTCGAACGCCACCTTGACTCCATCGGCCGTATGGGTGTCGATCATCACGCCGTAGTCGGCCCACACCTTGCGGATGGTGGCGAGCCGATCGGCATGTGAACTGCTGCCGGAGACGAAGCCGAATTCGGCGACGCGTGCGAAGTAAGGCGTGTCGTTCAGGTCGAAGGCACCTCCGGCGTCGACCTTGCCCCACAGCTCGGCGACGACTTCGGGGTCACGTCCGACCAGATCGAACACGAAGCGCTCGAAGTTCGAGGCCTTGGAGATGTCCATCGAAGGGCTCGACGTGATCTGCGTCTCGGACGAGCGGCGCGGGCGATACACGCCGCTGCGGAAGAACTCGTCGAGCACGTTGTTCTCGTTGGTTGCGAGAATCAGCCGGCCGATGGGCAGCCCCATCTGGCGCGCGATATGGCCGGCGCAAATGTTGCCGAAGTTGCCCGAGGGCACGCAGAAGGCGATCTTTTCGTCATTGTTCGCGGTCGCGGCGAAATAGCCCTTGAAGTAATACACGATCTGCGCCGCCACGCGCGCCCAGTTGATCGAATTGACCGCACCGATGCGGTTCTTCGCTTTGAACGCGGGATCGTTGGACACCGCCTTTACGATGTCCTGGGCGTCGTCGAACATGCCCTCGACGGCGATGTTGAAGATGTTCGGTTCATCCAGCGAATACATCTGCGCGCGCTGGAAGGCACTCATCCGCCCATGCGGCGAGAGCATGAACACGCGCACGCCGTGTTTGCCGCGCATCGCGTACTCGGCCGCCGAGCCGGTGTCGCCCGAGGTCGCGCCGAGAATGTTGATCTGTTCTCCGCGTTTGTCGAGCACGTACTCGAACAGATTTCCGAGCAACTGCATGGCCATGTCCTTGAAGGCCAGCGTCGGGCCGTTGGACAGTTCCAGCAGCGCCAGACGGCCCGGCTCGAGCCACGTCAGCGGGGTGATCTCGCGCGCATCCTCACCGCCACGCACGTGGCGATAGATCTCCGGCGTATAGGTCTTCGCACAGATCGCGCGCAGATCGTCGGCCGGGATGTCAGTGATGAACTTCGAGAGCACGGCGAAGGCCAGTTCCGCGTAGGACAGCCCGCGCCACGCATCGAGCTCGGTACGCGTGACCTGCGGATAGGCTTGCGGCAGGTACAGGCCGCCGTCCGAGGCGAGCCCGCCGAGCAGGATGTCGCAGAATTCGTGGTCGGCGGGCTGGCCGCGCGTGGACAGGTATTTCACTCGGGAATCCTCGGGTTCGGGCATACGACGACAGCCGGCGATTATCCCGCCCGCGACCGGCGCTGTCCAATCGCTCAGTCCGGGGAAGCCTCCTGCCCCGGGCGCATGCCGCATTGCTCCAACAGTGCCTGCCAGGCCTCGACGTGACGCGCCACGGCCGCGTCGAAACTCGCCCACACGCTGTCGTCGCGCGCGTCGCGCAGCGCACGCTCGGCATACGCCACCACCGCCGGTGATTGCGCTGCCTTGCCGATGTCCGCCAGCCTCGACAGCGGCTCGACGATCTCGCGGCGCACGCGCGTCAGATCGGCCAGATACGGCTGCACGTGACCGACGAACACCGTCATGAACATGCCGCGCATGTTCTCGGCAGCGCGTGGCCGATGCTCCGGCGCCACGCACACCGGTCGCTCACCCAGGCGCGCCTCGACGATGCGCGATGCGTCGTCCAGCCGTGTTGCGGCGAGCAGCGCACCACGCACGGCCTGGCCGGCAAGCGCGCGCGATTGCCAGCGCTGGTACATCGCATCCAGCGCGGCGATGTCCAGATCCGTGCGCCCCTTGCCAATTGCGTCGACGATCTCGGTCAGCGTCGCCAGATCGGACGCCATGGCCCCGGCCAGATCCCGATCGTGGCCGACGTCCAGAGGCCCGCGCGAGCGCGTCAGCAGGTGTTCGATCTCTTCGCTACCCCAAATTGCGTTCCAGGCGACGTCGGGCAGCGCCTCTCGTTTGATTTCGACCACCTCGGCCAGTCGTCCGCGCAGGCGCTCGCTGTCGATCTCGTCGGCGCACTCCTCGGCGGCCCGAACGAATCGCAGCTCATACTCGAGCAGCGAGCCCGGATGCATGACCTTGCCCATGATGGAATTTCGCTCGCCGACGACGTGCTGCAGCTCACAACCGTACAGACTCAGAAAATCGAGCATGCCGACATCCATCGACGGCAGTGGGCGCACACGTTCGCGGCGGCGCGGGAGCAAGGGCGCCGTCGGCACATTCGACGTCACGGCGTCGACGTCCAGAACCCGTGCGCTGCGGTCCAGATACTCGTCGAACAGGCTCTGTGGCGACGTGAACGGGTCGCAGCCAGCCAACGATACGCAGAGCACGGCGAGCGCCGCAGAAAGCGTTACACGATAAGTCATGAAGAGCAGACAGCTTGCGCGGATACTGAACCCAACTCCATTGACCGTGCCATACGGTCCGACGTTCGTCTGTGGCAAGAGGGTCGGCATCGGAATTGCTGAAAGACAACGCAGCGACAAATACGCTCGCCGCGGAAACTCCGCAATACCGGGAGGACACGGCGATGCTAGCATCGCTGGAGAAATCGCCACTGACGCAAGCTTCGGCCACATGCAGACGAATCATCAGCTTTCACTCGGCTCCGTGCTTGATCTGTTGCTCGACGCCATCTGCGTCGTTGGCACGGACGGACGCTTCGTGCTCGTTGGCGGGGCTTGCGAACGAATCTTCGGCTACACCCCGGACGAGATGATCGGCCGGCCGGTGCTCGACTTCGTCTATGAAGAGGACCGCGAGCGCACCTTGCAGTCCATTTCCGACGTGCTCACCGGGGAGTTTCTCCCCTACTTCGAGAATCGCTACGTACGCAAGGACGGGCGCATCGTGCACATCATGTGGACTGCGCGCTGGTCCGAGGCGGATCAGCTGCGGGTCGGCGTCGCACGCGACGTCAGCGAGCGCAAGCGCGCCGAATCGATGCAGGCCGCACTCTATGCGATCACCGATGCCGCCAACCAGGCCGAAGACCTGCCCTCGCTGTTCGAGCAGATTCACCAGATCGTGGGGCGTTTCCTGCCGGCGCAGAACTTCTCCGTCGCCCTCTACGACGACGCTCAGGACAAGCTGAGCTTCCCCTATTACGTGAATGAAACCGAACAAACGCAGGACATACGGCAGGCCGACTCGGCGATTCTCTGCGCCGAAGTGGTACGCAGCGGCCAACCCCTGTTTCTGACCCCCGAGACCCGCATCAATCTGCCGGCACACATCCAGCTCGAAAGCGGCACCGAAGCGTCGCACTGGCTTGGCGTTCCGCTGCGGGCCCAAAGCCGGACCGTAGGCACGCTGGTGGTGCACGGGCAGGCGGAAAAGGTCCTGTTCACGCAGCAGGATATCGAGCTATTGCAGTTCGTCTCCTCACAGGTTGCCAACGCGATCGAACGCAAGCGCGCCGATGAGCGGCTCAGGCATATGGCCTGGCACGACCCGCTCACCGATCTGCCCAATCGCGAACTCTTTCACGACCGTCTGCAGTCGGCCATGCTGCGGGCGCAGCGCTACAACACCCCGCTGTGCGTGCTGTATCTCGATCTGGACAACTTCAAGGAGGTCAATGACACCCTCGGCCACACCGTCGGTGATCTCCTGCTGCAGGAAGCCGCGCGACGCCTGCGTGAGTGCGTGCGCGAATCGGACACGGTCGGGCGCATCGGGGGGGATGAATTCATGGTGCTGCTCAACGGCCTGCATGAACCCGACCACGCGCTGATCGTCGCAGAAAAGCTCCGCCTCGCCCTGGCCGAGCCCTACGAGCTTGCAGGCCAGCAGGTGACAATCGGCCCCAGCATCGGGATCGCACTCTACCCTGATCATGGTGAGGACTTCCGGCAACTGATCCACTTTGCCGACGAAGCCATGTACGAGGCCAAGAAGCGAGGCGGCAATCAGTTGTGCGTCAGCTCGGCGCGCCGATGAGGAAGTCGGCACCGGCCACTACGCCCGCTGCAACGCCTCCGTGTGATCGGCACCGTCACTATCGCGCCAGTAGCGACGAATCAGCGGCTTGGCGCTGACACCGTGGAGCACGATGGACAAAGTTACGACCACCAGCGTAAGGTGGATCAGTTCCAGCGCCATGTCCTCCGGCAATCCCTGATTGATCGCGTACATCAGGTAGTACAGCGACCCGATACCGCGTACGCCGAACCACCCCACCATCATTCGCATCCTCATCGGTGTGCGCGTCAGACCCAATCCGGCGAGAACGCTCAACGGGCGCACGATGAAGAACACGAACAGCGCCAGGCCCAGCGCCGCCCAGCTCCACGAATTCAGAAACAGCATGCCCCCCAGTAGCAGCACCAGCGCAACTTCCGACAAGCGCTCCAGGTGTTCCTTGTAGACTAGCGCGCCGATCCCGACCTGCGGTGATTCGATTGCGCTCACTTCGTCCTTCTCCTCGGTCACCGTGGGCAACAGTCCGGCCAGCCGCAACTCGGTCTGGCGCAACGCAACCGCGGCAAAAAACACCGCCAGAAAGCCCCCCGCACCGACGAGCGTGCTCAGTCCGAAGATCACCCCGATCATGCCCAGCCCGAGGAAATCGTCGGATCCGCTCCAGTCCGGGCGCGCCTGGCGCAGCCGCGACGCCGCCCAGCCAACCCCGATGCCACCGATCACGCCGATCAGGATGCCGCCGATACTCGCCCACAACACGTCGAAGAGCACCCAGCGCATGCCGATGTCGCCCAGTTCGTGCAGCCCCAGCAGCCCGAGGCCAAGCATGGCGAACGGGAAGGCCGTGCCATCGTTCATGCCCGCTTCGCACGTCAGATTGAAGCGTAGACGATCATGATCGCCGGGCTGGCGCACCTGGATGTCGCTCGCCAACACCGGATCGGTGGGGGCCAGGATCGCCCCCAGCAACACCGCCAGCCCCAACGGCATCGCCAGCACGTAGTAGCCAAAGCCGGCAATCAGTGCCACCGTCAGCGCCATCGACAGAAAAGCGAGAAGAAAAGGTGTGCGCCAGCGGCGCCAACTCACCGGTGCGGGCATCTTGATGCCGGCAGAGAACAAGGCGATGAGCACCGCTGCCTCGGTCAGCACTTCGAGCAACTGGGACTGCTTGAAGGGATTGAAATGAAACATCCCGAACACGCTGGGACCGAGGATCAGTCCCACGGTGAGGTAGAAGATCGCCGGCGTGAAGGCCATCGTGCGCATGAACGGCGCCAACAGACCCATCACCAGCAGCATGCCACCCAGGAGAAGAAACCAACCTGCGATACCGATACTCATGAAACCACTTCCCCTGAAATGCGAACGGGCGCGACGCTACGCGCGAAGACCGCGCCGAATTGGCAGCGGATGACAGACAGCATGCTCCCATGCCGCCCACGGCGCAGCAGTTTCACGGTGTGAGCAATCGTTGCCGGGCGGGACGGCCCGCACGCGAGACTGAACAGGTCGCGTAAACGCACGAGGCCGCGACGACTCGTCGCGGCCTCGCATTCACAGAACCGGGCAAGTTACTGCAGGCTCTCCATGCGCAGCTTGGTGATCTCCCCGCGCACCACGTCGAGCGCCTCGATCTGGCGCAGCGCAGCGTTGGCGTTGCGCTCCACGGTGCGGTGGGTGAGCATGATGATGTCGGTGCGCGATTCGCCCTCCTCGGCCTGGCGCTGGATCATCGCCTCGATCGAGATGTTGCTGTCGGCGAGGATGCGCGTGATCTCGGCGAGCACGCCGGGCTTGTCGTCGACGCGCAGGCGCAGGTAGTAGGAGGTGACCACGTCCTCGATCGGGAGCACCTTGACGTCGAGCACCTGATCCGACTGAAAGGCCAGGTGCGGCACACGGTGCTCCGGATCAGCCGTATGCAGTCGCGTGACATCAACCAGATCGGCGATCACCGCGCTGGCCGTGGGCTCGGCTCCGGCGCCCGGGCCGTAATACATGGTCGGGCCGACCGCATCGCCGTGCACGAGGATGGCGTTCATCGGCCCCTCGACGTTGGCAAGCAGGCGATCCTTGGGGATCAGCGTCGGATGCACACGCAGTTCCACCCCTTCCGGGCGTCTGCGCGCGATGCCCAACAGCTTGATGCGGTAGCCGAGCTGACCCGCATAGGCAATGTCGATGCTTTGCAGGTTGGAGATGCCCTCGACGTGGGCGGCGCCGAACTGCATCGGAATGCCGAAGGCGATCGCGCTCATGATGGTCGCCTTGTGCGCGGCGTCCACCCCCTCGATGTCGAAGGTCGGATCGGCCTCGGCGTAGCCGAGCATCTGCGCCTCGAGCAGCACGTCGGCGAAGGCCAGGCCCTTGTCGCGCATCTCCGACAGGATGAAGTTGGTCGTGCCGTTGATGATGCCGGCGAACCATTCGATGCGGTTGGCGGACAGGCCCTCGCGCAGCGCCTTGATGATCGGAATGCCGCCGGCCACGGCCGCCTCGAAGGCCACCATCACGCCCTTGCGCCGGGCCGCCTCGAAGATCTCGTTGCCGTGCATCGCGAGCAAGGCCTTGTTGGCCGTGACCACGTGCTTGCCGTTGGCGATCGCGCCGAGCATCAGCTCGCGCGCCACGCCGTAGCCGCCGATGAGTTCGACGACGATGTCCACGTCCGGGTCGGCGATCACCGCGAAGGCGTCATCGGTGATACGC
>JACESY010000122.1 GCA_013911595.1 Azoarcus sp. | reverse complement strand
CAGCTCAGCAGCAGCGACCAGCGCCCCCAGCGGTGATACATGCGCTGGAAGCGGTCAAGCTGCGATTCGCGCACGGGAAACCAGCGGCGGTCACGGAAGTGCTCGAAATAGCGGCCGAGCAGCCAGTTCACGACCGCGCCGAGTACGTTGCCGGCAGTCGCCACGGCGATCAGCGCCCATGCCGGCTGGTCGCCCAGTGCCAGCAGGCCGGCGAGCACGACTTCCGACTGCATCGGCAACATCGTCGCGGCAACCAGCGCGGACAGGAACAGGCCGAGATAGCCTGTCATCGGGCTTCAGTGCTCATGACGGTGGTGGATGTCCGGGTAGTGCGGGTGCTTGTGCTTCATCGGCTCGTGGCGATGCCAGTGGCTGTGCGGCTTCTCGCTGCGCCATTCAAAGTCATGGCGATGCTGGTGGTGCTCGTCGTGCACGTGACGATGCGCGTGCTCCATGGTCACATGAACGTGTTCGTGTTCGTGGTGCTCGGTCAGGTGCAGCCAAACGCCCCACGCCATCAGCACGGCCGCGAGCCAGAACGCGAGCGAGGTCGATTCGCCGAGCAGCATCAGCGCCACGGCCGCGCCGAGAAAGGGCGCGGTCGAGAAGTAGGCGCCGGTGCGGGCGGTGCCGAGTCCGCGCAAGGCGAGCACGAACAGCACCAAACTCACGCCGTAGCCGAAGAATCCCACCGCCAGCGCCGAGGCTGTGACGCTCGCCGCCGGCATGGCTGCACCCAGCGACAGCGCAAGCAGCGTATTGACCGCGCCGGCCACGAAGCCCTTGATGCCGGCGACGAACACCGCGTCGGCGGCCGACACGCGGCGCGTGAGGTTGTTGTCGATGGCCCAACACAGACAGGCGCCGGCAATCGCCAGCGGCCCGAACCACGCAGTGGTGGCCGCATCCCCGCTCGGCCACGACAGCACCACGCCTCCCGCGACGATCAGCAGCATGCCGGCGACGATGCGCCGGTCGGCGTTCTCGCGGAACACCACCCAGGCGATCACCGCCGTCAGTACGGCTTCGAGATTGAGCAACAGCGAGGCGGCCGAGCCGCTGGTGTGCACCAGGCCCGCCATCAGCAGCGCCGGGCCGAGTACACCGCCGAACAGCATGGCGGCGGCGAGCCACGGCCACTCGCCACTCACCAGCCCCGGTGCCGACCAGCCGCGGTCGCGCAGCACGCGCACCACGGCTAGCCCGATGCCGCTGCCCAGATACAGCAGGCCGGCCAGCAGCAGGGGCGACACCTCGCCCACCAGCAGCTTGGCGAACGGAGTGCTGGCGCCGAACAATGCGGCGGCGGCGAGGGCGTGGAGGACGCTGGGGTTCATCGGGGTAGCCAGAAGCCGGAGTGCCTTCAGATTACCCGTTCGACCTTGTCGTAGTCACCGCGCACCTTGAGCGTGACGGTGACTTCCTTGCCCGAGCGGTTGCGCCAGAACCAGCCATGCTTGCCGTCGAAGGCCGCCTGCAGCGTGCCGGCATCCGAGGGCTGGTTCCGGCCCTTGCCGTAGCCGTGATAGAAGTCGCGCGGCGCACCGAAGGGGTCGCCGTGGGTGTCGTAGTTAACGGCTCCACCGGCAGAAGACCATTCGTATTCGACCCGCGCACCTTCCTTCATCACCAGCTTGATCTCGGCGGCGGCATTGGGCGAGAGCTTGAAGCTGACGGTGTCGCTGCGCGCCTCGGGCGCCGGTTCAGTTTGCGCCGCGGGTTCTCCGGCCTGTGGCGGCGTGACAGCGGCGATTGGCGCTTCGGCTGCCGCTGCGACGGGCGGCGCGGCCTCTTCGGCGGCGGCCTCGGTCGCGAGTTGCGTCTTGATTTCGCCCATCTGCGTCAGGCCCAGCGTGCGGCCGATGCCGGTGGGGTCGATGCCGTATTCGGCAGGCAGCACGGTGGTGACGAGCAGGGCTGCCGCAACCAGCGCGGCGATGATGGCGGAACGTAGCAGCTTGCCGGCGCTGGGCAGTTCCGCGCGGCTGGGCAGGTCGGTGTTGTACATGAGGGACTCCGTGGATTCAGGCAAGGAAGTAGCCGGTCATCTGATAACCGACCAGCATGAAGCCGGCGCACATCATGGCGACGTTGGCGGTATAGGCGTGGCGGAAGAAGGACGGGCTGCGGCGCCAGAAACCCATCGCGATCAGGATCAGCGCGAGCGCCATCAACTGCCCAAGCTCGACGCCGACGTTAAAGGCCAGCAGGTTGGGTAGCAGGCCGTCGCGCGCGATCTCGTATTCCTGGATCTTGGCGGCCAGGCCGAAACCGTGGAACAGGCCAAAGATCAGCGTCGCGGCGCGGGTGTTGGGCTGCACGCCGAACCAGCGCTGGAAGGCGCCGATGTTGTCGAGCGCCTTGTACACCACCGACAGGCCGATGATGGCGTCGATCAGGTAGGCGTTGACGTTCACCCCGGCGTAAACGCCAACCACCATCGTCACCGAATGCCCGACGGCGAACAGGCTCACGTATAGCGCAATGTCCTTGAGCCGGTAGAGGAAGAAGATCACCCCGGATAGGAACAGCAGATGGTCGTAGCCGGTGACCATGTGCTTGGCGCCGAGGTAGGTGAAGGGCAGCAGATGCGTGCCGGTGATTTCCTGGATGTAGCCCTTGTCGCCCTCGGCCACGCCGTGGGCGTGCGCGAGGCCGAAGAGCAGCAGATAGGCCAGCGCGCCGAGCAGGGCGCGTGGCAGTAGCCCCGGCCGCGCGCGTGCGCGACCGGATTGTAGGTTCATGCTGTTCATGAAGTTCCTTCCGAAAAAGAGTGCTTGCACGACGGACCGCCCGCGGACATCCGCCCGTTACATCAACTCGTCGGAAGGGATCTGGGTGGACGTTCGGGGAGCGAACAGGGGACAGGATAGGTGTGCCGTTTCTCGCCGGCATTGAGCGGCGTGGCACATGTCGGCCCGCGGCTCAGGTGCCGCGGCGGGACGTTGGGATTGTCGTGGCTGTGGTCCGTGGCGTCGTGCGCGGGGTGAGCGCCGGTGCTGTCCGGTTCGTCCGCATCGTGTGCATGACCGTGCGTATGGCCGTCGGAAACGTGGGCGTGCGTGAGGTCGTCCAGCGGGACGTGCGACATCGACGCAGCACTTACCGTGCCGACGAACAGGTGCGCGAGCACCAGCAGCCACAGCAGGCAGCGCGCGAGATTCGACGGGCAGGAAGGGCAGGAACCGGCGGCGCGCATGTGCGAGGCGTTGCTGAGGACCGACAGAAAGACCGGGCAAGCCTATAGAAGTTGCAACACGGCGGCAATCTGCGTCGGCTCAGCCACCGGATATCTGCGGAAAGAGCACATCGGTGAAGCCGAACTTCGTCATGTCGCGGATGCGCATCGGATAGAGGATGCCGAACAGGTGATCGCACTCGTGCTGTACGACACGCGCGTGAAAGCCGTCGACTTCGCGGTCGATCGGTTCGCCCTGCGGAGTAAAGCCGGTGTAGCGGATGTGGGTGTGACGCGGCACCAGTCCGCGCATGCCGGGCACCGACAAGCAGCCTTCCCAGCCCTCGTCCATGTCGTCGCCGAGCGGCGTGATGACGGGGTTGAGCAGAATGGTCTGCGGGACCGGCTCGGCGTCGGGGTAACGCTCGCTGCGTTCGAAACCCATGATCACCAGCTGCAGGCCGACGCCGATCTGCGGCGCGGCCAGGCCGACACCGCCTGCGGCGTCCATGGTGTCGAACATGTCGGCGATCAGCGCGTGCAATTCCGGCGTGTTGAATTCGGCAACCGGTTCGGCTGGCGTCAGCAGGCGTGGATCGCCCATCTTCAGGATCGGTCGCACGGACATCGGATCACTTCCCAGGGAGGCAGCGCGGGACGAGCCCGCGCCCGAAACGCTCAGGACTTCAAGCCGATCGACATCTCGACCACGCCCAGGCCAGGGAAGTCGGCGCGCAGTTCCTCGCCGCCGTCGACGAAAAGCATGCCGGTGCAGCTGCCGGTGGTGACGAACTGGCCGGCCTTGAGGCCGCCAGCGCGCACCGCGACGTGGTTGGCCAGCCAGGTGACCAGACGGAACACGTCGCCGGCCGGGTTGCCGCCGGTCTTCTCGACCCAGCGTTCGCCGTCGACATCGAGCATCGCGGGTTGCTGCGTCTGGTCCATGCCGACCAGATCCGGGCGACCGTCGCCGTAGACGAAGGCGCCGTTGCCGAAGGCGTCGGTGGCCAGCGTCACGCGGCTGGTGTGGGGATGGGCGGCGATGCGGTAGGTGACGATTTCGAAGGCCGGATGCACGGATTCGATCGCGGCCATCACCTCGTCGTGCTCGTAAGGGCGATTGCGCGGGGGCAGGTCGTGCTTCATGCGCACAGCGATCTCGCATTCGATGCCGCACTGCCCTGCGGTGTAGGCGGGCATGTTGAAGCCCGATTCGTGAATCGCCGCGGCTGGCATCGGCGCGCAGGTGGGCTCGGCACCGGGTTCCTTGGCGCCGACCTTCCAACCGCCCACTGCGCCAAGCGCCTCGGATACGGCGTCCTGGATCGCATAGGCTTCGGCGAAGTCGCTCGGTTCGCAGCCGCGCGGGAGCTGGTTGAGCATCTTGCCCTGCGCGCGTGCGTCGAGCAGCGCCTGGGCGGCCTGTTGGATCGATTGCTTGTCCATGGTCGTTCTCCCCGCCGGTTAATCCGGCTCAGTTCATCTGTCGTGCAAAGGTATCGCGCAATACGTTCTTCTGCACCTTGCCCATGGTATTGCGTGGAAGCTCGGGGAGGAAGAACACGCGCTTGGGTACCTTGAAATTGGCCAGATCCGCCTTGAGTCGCGCGATGACCGTGGCCTCGTCGAGCTTCGCGCCAGCCTCCTACACGATCACTGCGGCCACGGCCTCGCCGAAATCCGGGTGCGGCAGGCCGATTACGGCCGATTCCTTGACGCCGTCGAGGTCGTCGATCCAGCCTTCGATCTCTTTCGGGTACACGTTGTAGCCGCCCGTGATGATCAGATCCTTGGAGCGGCCGACCAGATGCACGTAGCCGCGTTCATCGATGGTACCCAGATCGCCGGTGCGGAAGAAACCGTCGTCGGAAAATTCCTCGGCGGTTTTCTCCGGCATGCGCCAGTAGCCGGGGAACACATTGGGGCCGCGCACCTGGACGTGGCCGACCTCGTCCTCCGCCAGCGGTGCGCCATCGTTGTCGACGATGCGCAGTTCCACCCCCGGCAGCGGAAAGCCCACGGTGCCGGCGCGGCGTTCGCCCTCATACGGGTTGGAGGTGAGCATCACCGTCTCGGTCATGCCGTAACGCTCGAGGATGGCCTGGCCGGTGCGTCGTTCGAACTCCCGATGGGTTTCCGACAGCAGCGGCGCCGAGCCCGAGACGAACAGCCGCATGTGGCCGCACAGCGCGCGGTCGAAGCCTTCCTGCTCGAGGAGCCGCGTGTACAGCGTGGGCACGCCCATGAAGACGGTCGCGCGCGGCAGCAGCTCGATCACGCGGTCGACGTCGAAGCGCGGCTGCCACAGCATCAGGCTGCCGTTGAGCAGTGCGCAGTGGCAGGCCACGAACAGGCCGTGGGCGTGGAAGATGGGCAGTACATGCAGCAACACGTCGCCGGGCACGAAGCCCCAGTACTTGTGCAGGGTCTGTGCGTTGGATGCGAGGTTGCGATGGGTCAGCATCGCGCCCTTGGAGCGCCCGGTGGTGCCCGAGGTGTACAGGATGCAGGCCAGGTCGTCACCGCTGCGCGCCACCGTGTCGAAATGGTCGGGCATGGTCGAGGCGCGCTCGGAGGCCGAGCCGTCGCCGTGGTCGCCCAGCGTCAGTACGGCCGGGTTGCCGGCCTCGGCGGCGAGATCGAGGAACTGGTCCTCGTGCGCCGGGCTGCACACCACCAGCCGCGGTTCGGCGTCGGCGAGGAAATAGGCCATTTCCTTGCGGCGATAGGCCGAATTGAGCGGCACGAAGATGACGCCCGCGCGCAGACAGGCCAGATACAGGAACAACGCCTCGGGCGACTTTTCGATCTGCACGACGACGCGGTCACCCGGCACCAGGCCGAGCGAGGCGATCATGTTGGCGTAGCGCGCGCTCGCGCGCTCGAGATCGCCGTAGCTGTGGACGGCACCGGATTCGGTTTCCAGCGCCGGTGCGTCGGGGGAGGCGGGGAAGCCGCTCTTGAGGGTCAGGTACAGGTTCTGGTCGGACATCTCGGGAAAGGCTCTCGTTTCCGGGGGTCGGAGTATCGATCGGCCGGGCGGGCGTGGTCAAACCGTGCACGCCCGGCGCGACCTCAGTGCAGGTGGTCGGCGAGTACGCGCGCGACATGGCGCGCTTCACGCGCCGCGCCATCGGCGATCTGGTGGCGGCAACTGGTTCCGTCGGCGACGATGATCGCGTCCGGTGCCGCGCGCACCGCCGGCAGCAGCGACAGCTCGGCCATCTTCATTGACACGTCGTAGTGCGCGGCCTCGTAGCCGAAGGCGCCGGCCATGCCGCAGCACGACGATTCGATCAGTTCAGGTTGCGCGTCCGGGATCAGGCGCAGTACTTCCATGATCGGCGTGACCGCGGCGAAGGCCTTCTGGTGACAGTGGCCGTGAACCTTGATCGGCCTGGCGGCCGGGCGCAGCTTCACGGCGAAGCGGCCCTCGCGCGCCTCACGTGCGATGAATTCCTCGAGCAGCACGGCGCGGCTCGCAACGATCTTCGCCGGTTCGCCGAAGCCCATCACCAGCAGCTCGTCGCGCAGGGCCAGCAGGCAGGACGGCTCCAGTCCGACGATGGCGAGGCCACGCTGCGCGAAAGGCAGCATCGCGTCGATCAGCTCGCGCCCCTTGGCACGCGCCTCGTCGGCCATGCCGGCGGCCAGATAGGTGCGCCCGCAACACAGGTTGTTGCCGGCGTTGCCTCGTGCGGCGTGGACGGTATAGCCGGCGGCCTGCAGCACGCGTACCGCGGCCACGGCGTTTTCCGAGTCGAGGAAGCCGTTGAAGGTGTCGACGAACAGCACCACGCCCTTTTCCGCCTCCAGCACCTGGTCGCGGCTGGCGAGCCTGAGGCGGCGTGCCTCGCGCCAGAAGGTGTCGCGCCGCCACTTGGGCAGGCTGCGTCTGGCCGACAGGCCGAGCCAGCGCTCGGTGAGTTTCGCCAGGCCCGGAATGCGATCGCGCAGGTTGAACAGCCACGGCAGGCGGCTGGCGAGATTCGCGTAATCGGGGATCTGCGCGATCAGCCGCTCCTTGAACGAGACGCCGTAGCGCACGCGACGCTGGGCCTGCACCTCGTACTTCATCTTGGCCATGTCGACGCCGGTGGGGCAGTCGCGCTTGCAGCCCTTGCAGCCTACGCACAGGTCGAGCGCTTCGTTCACCGCGTCGCCGGTCAGTGCGTCCTCGCCCAGCCGCCCGGACAGGGCCATGCGCAGCGTGTTCGCGCGACCGCGCGTCAGATGGATCTCGTCGCGGGTGACGCGGTAGCTCGGGCACATCGTGCCGACGTCGAACTTGCGGCAGTGGCCGTTGTTGTTGCACATCTCGACGGCCTTGGCGAAGCCGCCGGTGAGGTCGCCGCCGGTGCCCGGCGCGGTGGTGGTCTCGGTCTTCGGGTCGTTCTGCACGTTCCACGCGGACCAGTCGAACACCGGCGTGAGGGGGATCGTGCGGTACTCGGGCGAATAGCGGAACAGGCGCGCGTCATCCATCTTCGGCGGGTCGATGATGCGCCCCGGATTCATCAGGCCATCCGGGTCGAGGCGCTGCTTGATCGCGCGAAAGGCTTCATTGATGCGCGGACCGAACTGCCATTCGATCCACTCGCCGCGACACAGGCCGTCGCCGTGTTCGCCGCTGTAGGCGCCGCGGTAGCGGCGCACCAGTTCGGCCGCTTCCTCGGCGATGGCGCGCATCTTGATGGCGCCGTCGCGACGCATGTCGAGAATGGGGCGCACGTGCAGCGTGCCGACCGAGGCGTGGGCATACCAGGTGCCACGCGTGCCGTGTTTGGCGAAGACTTCGGTGAGCGCGTCGGTGTACTCGGCCAGATGCTCGAGCGGCACCGCACAGTCCTCGATGAAGGACACCGGCTTGCCGTCGCCCTTGAGGCTCATCATGATGTTGAGCCCCGCCTTGCGCACTTCCCACAGCGCCTTTTGCGAGGCTTCTTCGGGCATCTCGACGACGCTGCCGGGCAGACCCAGTTCGCC
>JACESY010000121.1 GCA_013911595.1 Azoarcus sp. | reverse complement strand
GCCTCCAGCACTGAGGATTCGGCTTTCGTGAGCCGCAGATCGAAGGCGGCTTCCTGTGCCGCGCCGGCCTTCTCGATGTCGGCGACGCGCGATTGTGCGGACTTGAGTTCGCCGCTCAGGCGCCGAATGCGCTCTTCGGCCTCGCGCAGCTCGACTTCGGCCGCGGCCGCTTCGCCGAAGCCGGCCTGCCCGGTGAGCCGTCCGAGCGTGGAGTCGCTGCGGCGCGCCTCGGCCTGCTTCTTGTCGGCCTGTGCCTGCTCGAGTTGGCGCTGGACCGTGCCGACATAGCGATTCGCTGCGGTGAGTTGCCTCGCGGTCTCGTCGCGTGCCTGCCTGCGTTCGTCCTGGATGCCGCGGATCTCGGCCTGTTCGGCCTGGCGTTCGCGCTCGCGCCGCGCGGCGTGCCATGCCTCGACCTTGAGATTGGCTTCCGAGATGTGGGCGTCGGGCGCGGGGAAGGGCTCGAAACCGGCGGCCGAAGCCGCTTCCGCGGATCGCCGGCCGCCGGTTTCATAGAAGCCGCGCTCCGTTTCCGCTGCTCTGGCAGCCCTGCGCACCTCGTCCGGGGTGAGCTGTGCCTGCGCGGGCAGGCAGCACAGCGCTGTCGCGAGCACGATCCAGACGAAGCGGGTGCCGCGCTGGCGGCGCAGGCCGAAGCTCACCATGCGAGGATTCCTTCTGCACGGCGCTTCATGTCGAGCAGATGGCCGATGCTCATCCGGTCGATGTCCATCGATGCGAGCCACAGCCATTCTTCGGGTGCGTTCTCGATGTAGGGCGCGAGCTGCCGGTCGACGAAGGCGTGCGCCAATGTGCGCATCTCGGGCGTGCAGTCGCGCGTGCCCAGTTGCTTCGGCGCCACGCCGGTGTTCCAGTAGACCTCGCACACGTCGGGCGTGGCGAGACGGCTTGGACCCGCATCGGCCGGCGGGGGCGGGCGGAAGTGGATGTGGCCGGTGACCGTGTAGGTGACCAGCCTTGGCAGACAGTCGCCTTCGTCGCCCGCCGAGGCCGGCGCCCATGGATGCCAGAGCTCGACGGTGCCGTCGATCTGCACGAAGTTGGGCTGATGCAGCTTGGGCGGCGGGAATGGCTGGCCGGCGGGGATGGGAGGGAAGTCGACCCAGCCCCAGCCGGGCTCGCCTGGCAGGCCCAGACGCGGCGGTGGCGGGGGTTCCGGCGGCAGCTTGACGGCGCCACGAATCACCTTCGTCTCGCCGGCGCCGACGGCGACATTATCGGGCAACGTCAGGTAGGGCAGGCCGTTGACGGTGATCGTGATCGGCCGCTCTTCATTGCATTTGTTGGTGGCCGAGAGCAACTGGTCGAAGTGACTGTCGTAGTAGCGCTCGCCCCAGTCGATATCGCCCTTGGCGCGCTGCACCGGCGGGCTGCCGTCCTGCGGAAAGACCGTTCCCGGTTTGGTGATCGGATTGCCGTTCTCATCCACGTCGGGCTGACCGTCGCCGTCGCGGTCAACGGGAACGTCGCGTTCCACCCATTTCTTCGGCGGTGGCTTCGGACTTTTCAACGGATGGTTCGGGTCTTCCCACGAATCGTAGGGCTTGTCGGATATACCAGCCGACCGAGGTGATCCATCGGGATTGAACTCAGTGCCGAATCGCGGGGCAACCCGGTCTGGCGAGTACGCTCCGGCCGACGGGGTGTTGGCGCCGGTGGACGCCGCATTGCTTCCCGCACCTTCGTTCTGGGCCCAGACGCCGCCATGCAATGCCAGCAGTACGGCCGGGACGATGCGGTGAAACAAGCGGATCACGGCGTTCGTGTCCACGGTCCCTCCCTGAAACAGATTGTTACCTGCGTTTCCAGAATTGGCGATGGATCCGTGAAGGTCAAGAAATAATTGCGCACCAACAGGAGTGACCGGTGATCCGCGACGTCGCCCCTTACGCCGTCAACCTGATGGCCTGCGCTGCGCTTACACTCGCGCACCGCCGCATACGGCGGGGCGATGCTCTGCGCACGGCAGGCGTTGCAACGCTTGATGGAATGTAGCGATGAAGAAAACCGACCTGTACAAGAGCCTGAAACTCAAGATTGACGGCCAGATGAAGAACGCCACCACCCCCGACCGTTTCGGGCAGGCGGGCGCGCCGGACCGCAAGGAGCAGCGCCGTCTCGATCAGGAAAAAGGCCTGATTCCGTTCGCGGTGAAAATCGAGTCGTCGTTGGCAGCAGACCTACGCGCCGCAGCCGAAGCGCGCGGCGTAAGCCTCAACGAGCTGGTAGGGGAACTGCTGCGAAAGGGCTTGGCGGCCAACTGAAGACGGCTGACGTCAGTCGCCCAGCAATTCCAGCACCTTCACCGGCGGTCGCCCGATCACCGCGCGTTCGCCGGCGACGACGATGGGGCGCTCGATCAGCACCGGATGCGTGAGCATCGCGTCCAGCCAGTCGTCTTCGCTCATGTCGCGGCCGGCGTATTCCGACTTGCAGATTTCCTCGCCACGACGGACGAGTTCGGACGGCTGCATGCCGAGCCTGGCGAGCAGCGCGACGAGTTCCTCGCGCGTGGGCGGGGTGTCGAGATAGTGGATGATCTCGGGCGTGATGCCGTTTTCTTCGAGCAGCGCGAGTACGCCGCGACTCTTGGAACAGCGGGGGTTGTGGTAGATGCGCATGGGGAATTTGGCCGGACAGACGAGCGTCAATCGCGCGCGTCCGACCGGCGTTCCTGGAATCAGTCGTTACGCGCGGTCACTTCGACCAGGTGATAGCCGAACTGCGTCTTGACCGGGCCCTGGACTTCGTTGAGCGGGGCGGTGAACACGACTTCGTCGAACTCGCGCACCATCTGGCCGCGGCCGAAGCTGCCCAGTTCGCCACCGCGACGGCCCGAGGGGCACTTGGAGTGCTTCATCGCCAGCGCGACGAAGTCTTCGCCATTGGCAATGCTTTGCTTGAGGTCCAGGCATTCCTGTTCGGTGTCGACGAGGATGTGGCGGGCGCTTGCTTGGGTCATGGGACAACTCTCCGGATGGTTATGCCGGCCTTGCCGGCGAATGGAATCAGAATTCGATTTCGACTGCGTGCGCAGCGCGCAGCGCTTTGTCTTTTGCGGCTTCGACCGAATCATCGAGCGCGAGTGCCACGCCCATGCGTCGCCGCCCATGCACTGCGGGCTTGCCGAACAGGCGCAGCGCGGTGTCGGGCTCGGCCAGCGCGGCCTCCAGATTGGCGAATCGGGTCTGGTCCGAATCGCCGTCGACCAGGATCACGGCGGACGCGGACGGGCCGTGAAAGCGAATTTTCGGAATTGGCAGCCCGAGAATGGCGCGCGCATGCAGCGCGAACTCGGACAAATCCTGTGAGATCAGCGTGACCAGGCCGGTGTCGTGCGGGCGCGGCGAGACTTCGCTGAACCACACCGAATCGCCCTTGACGAACAGCTCGACGCCGAACAGCCCGCGGCCGCCCAGTGCGTCGGTCACGGCCAGCGCGATGCGCTCGGATTCACGCAGTGCCGCCTCGCTCATCGCCTGCGGCTGCCAGGATTCGCGATAGTCGCCGTCTTCCTGGCGGTGGCCGACCGGCGCGCAAAAGCTCGTGCCGCCAACATGGCGCACGGTCAGCAGCGTGATCTCGTAGTCGAAATCGACAAAGCCTTCGACGATCACGCGCCCCTTGCCGGCGCGCCCGCCTTCCTGCGCGTGCTCCCATGCGCGGCGCACATCATCGGCCGAGCGCAGCACGCTCTGCCCCTTGCCTGATGAGCTCATCACGGGCTTGACCACGCACGGAAAACCCACGGCATTGACCGCCGCGGCGTAGTCATCGAAGGTTTCGGCAAAACGGTAGGGCGAAGTCGGCAGGCCGAGTTCTTCGGCAGCCAGACGCCGGATCCCTTCGCGGTCCATCGTCAGTTGCGTGGCACGCGCGGTTGGCACCACGGTGTAACCCTCGGCTTCGAGCTCGACCAGCGTCGCTGTGGCGATGGCCTCGATCTCCGGCACGATGTAGTGCGGCTTCTCGCGTTCGACGACGTCGCGCAGTGCCGCGCCGTCGAGCATCGAGATGACGTGGCTGCGATGCGCCACCTGCATGGCCGGCGCGTTCTCATAACGATCGACGGCAATCACCTCGCAGCCCAGGCGCTGCAGTTCGATCGCGACTTCCTTGCCAAGCTCGCCCGCACCGCACAGCAGCACGCGCGTGGCGGTCGGGGAGAGCGGGGTGCCGATTTTCGTCATGCTGCGGCTCAGCGCGTGATCGGCTTGTACCGGATGCGCTTGGGCTTGGCGCCTTCCTCGCCCAGACGCTTCTTCTTGTCGTCCTCGTATTCGCGGAAGTTGCCTTCGAAGAAGGTCCATTGCGAATCGCCTTCGGCGGCGAGGATGTGGGTGCAGATGCGGTCGAGGAACCAGCGGTCGTGCGACACGATCAGCGCGCAGCCGGCGAATTCCAGCAGTGCGTCTTCGAGCGCGCGTAGGGTTTCCACGTCGAGGTCGTTGGACGGTTCGTCGAGCAGCAGCACGTTGCCGCCGGAGATCAGCGTCTTGGCCAGGTGCAGGCGGCCACGCTCACCGCCGGAGAGGTTGCCGACGATCTTTTGCTGGTCGCCGCCCTTGAAGTTGAAGCGGCCGATGTAGGCGCGGCTGGGCATTTCGAACTTGCCCACGGTGAGCACGTCGGCGCCGTCGGCGATGGCCTCGAACACCGTCTTGTCGTCCGGTAGACCTTCGCGCGACTGATCCACCGAGGCGATCTGCACCGTCGGGCCGATGTCGATGGTGCCGGAATCGGGCGTTTCGAGACCGCGGATCATCTTGATCAGCGTGGATTTACCCGCACCGTTCGGGCCGATGATGCCGACGATGGCACCCGGCGGAATGCTGAATGACACGTCGTCCATCAGCCACTTGTCGCCGAAGGCTTTGCTGACGTTGTTGAACTCGATGACCTTGTCGCCCAGGCGCTCGCCCAGCGGGATGAAGATTTCCTGCGTCTCGTTGCGGCGCTGGTACTCGACCGAGGACATCTCGTCGTAACGCGACAGACGCGCCTTGCTCTTGGCCTGACGCGCCTTTGGGTTGGAACGCACCCATTCCAGCTCCTGCTTCATCGCCTTCATGTGGGCGTCGACCTGCTTGTTCTCCTGCTCCAGGCGCGCTTCCTTCTGCTCCAGCCACGACGAATAGTTGCCCTTCCACGGAATGCCGTGGCCGCGGTCGAGTTCGAGGATCCACTCGGCGGCGTTGTCGAGGAAATAGCGATCGTGGGTCACGGCCACGACGGTGCCGGGGAAGCGGGTGAGGAACTGCTCCAGCCATTCCACCGACTCGGCGTCGAGGTGGTTGGTCGGCTCGTCGAGCAGCAGCATGTCGGGTTTGGAGAGCAGGAGTTTACACAGCGCCACGCGGCGCTTCTCGCCACCGGAGAGGTTGCCGATCACCGCATCCCACGGCGGCAGGCGCAGCGCGTCGGCAGCAATCTCCATCTGGTTCTCGGTGTCGGAGCCGGCCGCGGCGAGGATGTTCTCGTAGTGCGCCTGTTGCTCGGCGAGCTTGTCGAAGTCGGCATCGGGCTCGGCGTAGGCGGCGTAGATCTCCTCCAGCTTGGCCTGGGCTTCCATGACCTCACCCATGCCGCCCTCGACTTCCTCGCGCACGGTCTTGGCCGGGTCCAGTTCCGGTTCCTGCGGCAGGTAGCCGATGCGCGTGCCGGCCAGGTGCTGCACCTCGCCGTCGTACTCCTTGTCCACGTCGGCCATGATGCGCAGCACGGTGGACTTGCCCGAGCCGTTGAGGCCGAGCAGGCCGATCTTGGCGCCCGGGAAGAAGGAGAGGGAAATATCCTTGATGATCGTCCGCTTGGGCGGGACAACCTTGCTCACGCGGAGCATCGACATCACATACTGGGCCATGGAAAACGCTCGATCCTGCGAAATGCTAAGGGGCGCAGTCTACCACCGCGCGCCCGGGGTCGCGCCGGGCCGCAGGCGAAAGGCAGGGCGCAACAACCGAAGTGCATTGCGCCGCATGGGCCACACATCCGGCGGATTACGCTGCGCCATGCCGCCCTACGATCTGCGCGATCATGGCGCGCGCCTCAACTGCCGAAATCGCTCGCCGTGCCGCGCTGTTCAATGGCCTCGGCGATGCGGCCGATGCCCTGCAGATAGGCCGCCGTGCGGTAGCTCACGTCGTCCTTTGCGGCGCGGTCCATCACGCGCTCGGCCTCGCGGGCGATGCGCTCGGCCATGCGGGCGTTGACGGTGTCCTCGTCCCACTGCTCGCCGATGCGGTTCTGCACCCATTCGAGGTGGCTGACGATCACGCCGCCGGTGTTGGCGAGCACGTCGGGCAACACCGGGATGCCGCGCTTGGCCAATTCGTCGTCGGCGTCGCTGGTGACTGGGCCGTTGGCGATTTCCAGCACCAGAGCGGCGCGCACATCCGCCACGTTGTCCGCGTGAATCTGGTCTTCCAGCGCAGCGAGCACCAGCACGTCCACGTCCAGCGCCAGCAACTCGTCCTGGCTCATGACCGTGCTGCGGTCGCATTCGCACAGCACGGATTCCTCGCAATACACCATGCCCTTGAGTTCGCGGGACTCGTTCTTGTGGCGCCAGATCGGCTCCGGGCTCAGCCCCTCGGCGTCGTAGATCGCACCCTTGGAATCCGACACCGCGACCACGCGGTAGCCCCGCTCATGCGCAAGACGCGCGAAGTGGTAACCGGCGTTGCCGAAACCCTGCACGGCCACGGTGGTGTCCGCCGGCTTGCGCCCGTCGCGCTTGGCCCACATGTCGAGCACCTGCAGCGCGCCGCGACCGGTGGATTCCACCCGCCCGGGCGAGCCGCCCAGCGCCAGCGGTTTGCCGGTGATCACCGCGCGTTGCTGGCGCCGCATGATCGCGTCGTACTCGTCGGCCATCCAGCCCATCACGGTGGGGTTGGTGTTCACGTCCGGCGCCGGAATGTCGCGGTCCGGCCCCACGATGTCCGCCACCGCGCGCATGTAGCCGCGCGACAGCCGTTCCAGTTCCAGGCGCGAGAGCTTCTTCGGATCCACCGCCACGCCGCCCTTGCCGCCGCCAAAAGGCAGGTCCACCACCGCGCACTTGACCGCCATCCAGAAGGCCAGCGTCATGACCTCTTCGCGATTCACCGCCGGGTGAAAGCGAATGCCGCCCTTGGCCGGCCCGCGCGTGGTGTCGTAGTGCACGCGCCAGCCGGTGAACACCTCCAGCCGCCCGTCGTCCATGCGTACCGGAATGCCCACCTGCAGCGCCAGCGCCGGCTGCGCCAGGCGGGCGCGTACGTCGTCGGCCACGTCCAGCCGGTCGAAGATGTCCTTCAGGCGCGACAGCGCGTCATCCAGCAGGCTGTGT
The DNA here is from genome assembly GCA_013911595.1 of Azoarcus sp. GTDB lineage: Bacteria > Pseudomonadota > Gammaproteobacteria > Burkholderiales > Rhodocyclaceae > Pseudazoarcus. The sequence goes on along the minus strand of JACESY010000121.1, from coordinate 871 downwards.
TCGGGCTCTTGATCGTGATTGTGGCTCATCGATGTTCTCCGTGGTGTGGTCGTTCAATCCGACATCAAACGTGCAGAACGTTCCCACAGTGTCTTAGGGCGCGAAAGAAGTGCATTGCGCTGGATGTTGCTAGGCCGGCCTACGCCGCAAACTGCAACCGTGCCAAATGCGCATACAGCCCATCATCATTCACCAGCGTCGCATGCGTACCTGTCTCGACAATGCGCCCGCCGTCCATCACCACGATGCGGTCGACGCGCTGCACGGTCGCCAGGCGGTGGGCGATGACCAGTGTCGTGCGGTTCTCCATAAGGCGCTCCAGCGCTGCCTGCACCATGCGCTCGCTCTCGGCATCCAGCGCCGAGGTGGCTTCGTCCAGCAGCAGCACCGGCCGGTCGGCGAGAATCGCGCGGGCAATCGCGATGCGCTGACGCTGCCCGCCGGAGAGCTTCACGCCGCGCTCGCCCAGATCCGTATCGTAGCCTTCGGGCAGCGCGCGCACGAAGTCGTCCGCCCAGGCATCCGCGCAGGCCGCGCGCACCTCATCCAGGCTCGCGTCGGGGCGCGCGTAGCGCACGTTGTCGATCACGCTGGTGGCGAAAATCACCGGCTCCTGCGGTACCAGCGCGATGCGGCCGCGCACCGCAAGCGGGTCGGCGTGCGCCAGATCCACCCCGTCCAGGCGCACCGCGCCCGTGGTCGGGTCGTAGAAGCGCAGCAGCATCTGGAACACCGTGGTCTTGCCCGCGCCGGACGGGCCGACCAGCGCCACGGTCTCACCCGACGTGACGTGCAGCGAGAAGTCATCCAGCGCTGCCGTGTCCGGCCGCGTCGGGTAGGTGAAGCGCACCGCGTCGAACTCGATCTCGCC
>JACESY010000120.1 GCA_013911595.1 Azoarcus sp. | reverse complement strand
CCTGGATCAGCAGCGCGCCAGCGGCCATGTCCCAGGTCTGCAGGCCGGCTTCTGGGAAGCCGGCCTGCAGACCTGGGACATGGCCGCTGGCGCGCTGCTGATCCAGGAGGCTGGTGGACTGGTCACCGATTTCGACGGCGAGTCTGCTCATCTGGACAGCGGCCGCGTCGTCGCCGCCCCCCCGAAGCTGTTCGCGCAACTGCTGCCGATCGTGCAGAAACACATGCGCGCGCGCTGAACGCCGACCGTCCCGCCTTGTCCCGAGCCGCCGCCACACCCGCCTTCGACGAAGCCTCCATCGCCGGCCATACGCCGATGATGCAGCAGTACCTGCGCATCAAGGCGCAGTACCCCGACCTGCTGCTGTTCTACCGCATGGGGGACTTCTACGAGTTGTTCTTCGACGACGCCGAGCGCGCCGCGCGGCTGCTCGACATCACGCTGACCACCCGCGGGCAATCCGGCGGCGCACCGATCCGCATGGCCGGCGTGCCCTTTCATGCCGTCGAGCAGTATCTGGCGCGACTCGTGAAACTGGGCGAATCGATCGTGATTGCCGAGCAGGTTGGCGAACCCGGCGCGACCAAGGGGCCGATGGAGCGCGCCGTGAGCCGCATCGTCACGCCCGGCACGCTCACCGACGCGGCCCTGCTCGACGACCGGCGCGACGCGCTGCTGCTGGCACTGACGCTCTCGCGCGGCACGCTGGGGCTGGCCTGGCTGAATCTGGCCAACGGCGATCTGCGCGCAATGCAATGTCCGGCCGAACAGCTCGCGAGCCAGTTCGAGCGCCTGCGCCCGGCCGAGGTGCTGATACCCGACGGTCTCACGCTACCGCTGCTCGACACGCTCGCGCCGACCACGCGGCGCCTGCCCGACTGGCAGTTCGACGCGGCCAACGGCACGCGCCTGCTCACCGCCCACTTCGGCACGCAGGATCTGGCCGGGTTCGGCGCCGATGAACTCGACACCGGGTTGGCAGCGCTCGCCGCGCTGTTCGAGTACGCCAGTGGCACGCAGCGTCAGGCACTGCAGCACGTCACGACGCTCACCGTCGAGCGCGAATCGGCAATCCTGCGCCTGGACGCGGCCACGCGGCGCAACCTGGAACTGACCGAAACCCTGCGCGGCGAGACCTCGCCCACCCTGCTCTCGCTGCTCGACTGCTGCGCAACAAGCATGGGGTCGCGCTGGCTGCGTCACGCGCTGCATCACCCCTTGCGCGAGCGCGAGCGCGCCGGCGCTCGCCACGCCACGGTGGGCGAGCTGATCGGCGACGGCGATGGCCGCCGTCTGGGCGACGTACGCTCCGCCCTGCGCGGAATCTCCGACGTGGACCGCATCACGGCCCGCGTGGCGCTGCGCAGTGCGCGCCCGCGTGACCTCGCGGCACTGCGTGAGGCGCTGGCCGCCCTGCCCGCCCTGCAGGCCGCCATCGGTGCGGCCGAGGCCGATCTGCTGGCCGGCATCCACGCCGATCTGACACGACCGGATGCGGCCTACGAGTTGCTCGCTCGCGCGATCGACGCCGAGCCGTCAGCCGTGGTGCGCGATGGCGGCGTAATCGCGTCGGGCTTCGACGCCGAGCTCGATGAACTGCGCGGCATTCAGAGTAACTGCGGCGAGTTCCTGATGGCGCTTGAGACACGCGAGCGCGAGCGCAGCGGGATTGCCGGTCTCAAGGTCGAATACAACCGCGTGCACGGCTTCTACATCGAGGTCAGCCGCGCGCAGGCCGACAAGGTGCCCGACGATTACCGCCGTCGCCAGACGCTGAAGAACGTCGAGCGCTACATCACGCCGGAACTCAAGGCCTTCGAGGACAAGGCACTGTCCGCGCAGGAGCGCGCGCTGGCACGCGAGAAGCTGCTCTACGACGAAGTACTCGAGGCGCTGGCGAGCCAGATCCCGGCGCTGCAGCGCATTGCGCGCGCACTGGCCTTGCTCGACGGACTGGGCGCCTTCGCCGAGATCGCGCTGCGCCACGACTACGCGCGCCCGCTCTTCGTCGAGACCCCGGGTCTGGAAATCGAGCGCGGCCGCCATCCGGTGGTCGAGCGCGAGGTCGAGGACTTCATTTCCAACGACTGCCGCCTGGCTGCGACGCGCCGCATGCTGATGGTCACCGGCCCCAACATGGGCGGCAAATCCACCTTCATGCGCCAGGTCGCGCTGATCGTGCTGCTCGCACACGTGGGCGCCTTCGTGCCGGCATCCGCCGCGCGCATCGGCCCCGTGGACGCCATCTTCACGCGCATCGGCGCCTCCGACGACCTGGCCTCTGGGCGTTCGACCTTCATGGTCGAGATGACCGAGGCAGCGGCCATCCTGCACGGCTCGACCGAGCACAGCCTGGTGCTGATGGACGAGATCGGACGCGGCACCTCGACCTTCGACGGACTGGCGCTGGCCTTCTCGATCGCGCGCCACCTGCTCACGCACAACCGCTGCATGACGCTGTTCGCAACCCATTACTTCGAACTGACGCGCCTCAACACTGAATTCCCCGAATGCGTGAACGTGCATCTGGACGCAGTCGAGCACGGTCACCGCATCGTGTTCCTGCACGCGCTCGAGGAAGGCCCGGCGAGCCAGAGCTACGGCATCGAGGTCGCCGCCCTGGCGGGCGTGCCGGCACCGGTGATCCGCGAGGCACGACGACGCCTGCGCGCGCTGGAAAATCGTGAAATCGGAAACGGCCCGCAGCCGGATTTGTTCGCCGCCGTGCCCGACGAGGAGCCGCTCTCGCTCTCGCATCCGGTGCTCACCGCACTCGACGAGATCGACCCCGACAGCCTGTCGCCCCGCGAGGCGCTCGAGCGCCTTTATCTGCTCAAGAGGATGCTGTGAGTTCGATCGACATCAGTGAACAAGACGGCGTGCGCTACCTGCATTTCGGCTCGGAATGGGTGCAGGGGGCGATGCGTCTGCGCGACCCGTATGCACTGGAACTACAGTACGCGCGCGACATGCTCTGCGGCTTGCTGCTGCGCTCTGCGCCCTGGCCGTGCGAGGCGCTGACGATCGGCCTGGGCGCGGGATCGCTGACGAAGTTCATGCATCGCCACTGTGCGGACACTCGGCAGACCGTGGTCGAGATCGACGCGCGCGTACACGCGGCCGCGCGCCATCTTTTCGAGTTGCCCGCGCCGGATGCACGGCTGTCCATCGAGATCGGAGACGGCGCGGCCTTCATCGAGGCCGACGGGCCGGCCTTCGACTGCATCCTGGTCGACGGCTACGACGCCGAGGCACGCACCGGCGCGCTCGACACGGCCGGCTTCTACGCTGCGGCCCGCGAGCGACTGTCGCCGCAGGGGCTGATTGCCGTGAACCTGTTCGGTGATGCCCATGGTTTCGACGCGAGCCTGGCGCGCATCGTGGATGCCTTCGGTGAGCGGGTACTGGCCCTGCCCCCGTGCAACAGCGGCAACGCGATCGTGCTGGCCGCGGTCGGCGAACCGATCGAATTCACGCTGGATGTGCTGCACCAGCGCGCGGCCGTACTGCGCGAGCGCACCGGCCTGGATCTAGCACCGACGCTCTCGCGCTTGCAGCGCTCCGGACGCGTGCCCGGCGACACCCTCATCCTCTGATCTTCAGGACGACTCGGCCTCCGGGCTCGTTTCCGCCTTTGCCTGCCACAAACAATGTCCGGTCGCCTTCTCGATGTCTGCAAGCACCGCAGCATGCGCTGCACGCTCGGCATCATTCGGGCGTAATACCTTGAGTCGCGGCCGGTCCGGCGCGACGCTGCGCACCGCCATGTCGGCCCCGTTGGATGGCTCCTCGAGCGTGATCGCCAGCGTTTCCTGGCCGCGCGTCATCGCCAGATAGACTTCAGCGAGAATCTCCGCATCGAGCAGCGCGCCGTGCAGCGTACGGTGACCGTTGTCGATGTCGTAGCGCTCGCACAAGGCGTCGAGCGAGGCCTTCTTGCCGGGGTTCTGTTCCTTGGCGAGCCTGAGCGTGTCGATCACGCCGGGGCAGAAACTGTCGATATTGTCGCGCCCGCAGCGTGACAGTTCGGCGTTGAGGAAGCCGACGTCGAAACTAGCGTTGTGGATGAGCAACTCGGCGCCGGCGACGAAGGCCTCGAAGTCGGCCGCAATGGACTCGAATTTCGGCTTGTCGGCGAGAAAATCCAGGCTGATGCCGTGCACGGCCTCGGCCTCGGCGTCGATCGCGCGTTCGGGGTTCAGATAAACATGGAAATGTCGGCCGGTCAGGCTGCGGTTGACCAGTTCGACGCAGCCAATCTCGATGACGCGGTGTCCGTTGCGCCAGTCCAGACCGGTGGTTTCAGTGTCGAGAACGATCTGTCGCATGGCTAGGGGCTGGTGGCTGGGGTGGCACTGCGCTTGACTGATGCAACGCCCTGACGGGCGAGCGCATCCGCGCGTTCATTCTCGACGTGGCCGGAGTGGCCGCGCACCCAGATCCAGTCGACCTGGTGGCGGCTGGCCGCACGGTCGAGTTCCTGCCACAGGTCGGCGTTCTTGACCGGGGCCTTGGCGGCGGTTTTCCAGCCGCGTGCTTTCCAGCCGTGGATCCACTCCGAGATGCCCTTCTGCACGTACTGGCTGTCGGTGTGCACGCGCGCATGCACCGGGCGCTTGAGCAGCTCCAGGGCGCGGATCACGGCCAGCAGTTCCATGCGGTTGTTGGTGGTCTGGGCTTCGCCGCCCCAGATTTCCTTTTCCTGCCCGCCGGCCCGCAAAATCGCCCCCCAGCCGCCTGGGCCAGGGTTGCCGCTGCATGCGCCGTCGGTAAAGATGTCTACGAATTCCTGCATCGGGTCCTTGATTCTTCGTACTTGTGCGTAATGACGCCGCCGCGACCGCGACGGGATACCGGCGTAAGACTCTTGGCCGGCACCGCCTCGGCCCTCCATTGCGGAGTAATCAGTCGCATGCCGTGCACACGCTTGATGCCGTGCAGCACAAAACTTCCGCCACACACCGGCCACCAGCGGTTGCCTGCGCGTTCGAGGAACTGCCAGCGATCGAGCCATTTTTGCGTACGCACCGGTGGCGCGTAGCAGCCGAACACGCCCGGCGGCGTCTCGAAGCCGAGCAGTGTAAGCCAGTCGCGCACCCGAGGCACCGAGAAATAATGTCCGCGCCACGGCCAGCCCCCCGACGAGCGCGAGAAGACACGGCGGGCGCCGAACAGACTGAACGGATTGAAGGCGGTGAGCACCAGGCTGCCGTCGGGCACCAGCACGCGCTCGACCTCACGCAGGATGCGATGCGGCTCGCGCGAGAATTCCAGCACATGGGGCAGTACGACGAGATCGACGCTGGCCGAGGCAATGGGCAGTTCGGTCGGCTCAGCATAGACGGCCGCGCCGCCGCGCGAACACTCGGCCTCGGCCGTGAAACGGTGGGCGATGCGGCTCGCGCGCAACAGATCGTGCCCTGGCAAGCCGACCTGCATTGCGTTATAACCGAACACGTCGGAGACGATGGCGTCGATGTGCGCCTGCTCCCAGCGCAGGACGTATCCGCCCTGCGTACCCGAGAACCACTCCGAAAGGCTTGTACACGACATGACCATTGACGCACCCGGCAATGCCGGCCTCGAAATCCTTCCGCTACCCGCCTTCAACGACAACTACATCTGGACGCTGCGCCGTGGCGACCAGGTGGTGGTCGTCGACCCCGGCGACCCTGCCCCGGTCGAATCGTATCTGGCGCGCGAAGGACTCGACCTTACCGCAATTCTCATCACCCATCACCACGCCGACCACACCGGCGGCATCGGCGCGCTGACCGCACAGCGCGACATTCCGGTGTACGGCCCGGCAGCGGCGGAGATCTCCGGCGTGACGGTGGGACTCGCCGACGGCGACAGCGTCGATCTACCCGAACTCGATGTGGTCTTCGATGTGCTCGAAGTGCCCGGTCATACGACCACCCACATCGCGTTCCTCGCGGGCGAACTGCTGTTTCCGGGGGACACGCTGTTCTCGGCCGGCTGTGGCCGGCTGCTCGGTGGCACCGCGATGCAACTGCATGCCTCGCTCGAACGGCTCAAGCCGCTTCCTGGCAACACGCGTGTCTATTGCACGCACGAATACACGCTCGCCAACCTGAAATTCGCGCAGGCCGCGGAGCCCGACAACGCCGAACGTGATACCTGGTTCGCGCATTGCCGGAGTCTGCGTTCGGACGGACAGCCCACGCTGCCCAGCACGATGGAACGCGAGCGTGCGATCAATCCCTTCCTGCGCACCGGATCGGCCTCGGTGATCGAGGCCGTTACACGCCACACGGGTCGGCGCCCTGCCAGTGATCTTGCCTGTTTCACCGCGCTGCGTGCGTGGAAGGACGTGTTCTGAGGAGACGCGCTCAGTCGGCCTGTACGACACGGTTGCGTCCGGCGCGCTTGGCCTTGTAGAGCGCTTCGTCGGCGAGCGTCAGCAGGATATCGGAACCGCGTTCGTCGCCGCGTTCAGGCACCGCCGTGGCGATGCCGATGCTGATCGTCAGGAATGGAGAGACCGATGAGAAACCGTGCGGAATCGCCGCTTCGCGTACCGCGCGCATCACGCTGTCGGCCACCGAGGCCGCTCCCTCGCCGGCCGTCTCGGGCAGGATCACGGCGAATTCCTCGCCGCCGTAGCGAGCTACAAGATCGGACGGACGACGCAGCGACTGCTCGAGCAGCCCGGCAAGGTCCTTGAGGCATTCGTCGCCGGGCAGATGACCGTGGCCATCGTTGAACGCCTTGAATTCGTCCACATCGATGAACAGCAGCGAAATCGGCAGGCCGCTGCGCGATGCGCGGCGCCACTCGTGATCGAGCACTTCGTCGAAGCGGCCACGGTTGGCGATGCCGGTCAGCCCGTCGATCGCGTTCCGGCGCGCGAGCTCGCGGTTGGCCTCGTCGAGCTTGTGCGTGGTGCGCAGCAGCACTTCGCGCATGCGCACGATGCGTCGCATCGCGGCGACCTTGGCGCCGAGCACCTTTTCGGACACCGGCTTGACCAGATAGTCATCGCCACCGGCGTCGATCCCCTGGGCGAGATCGTCGTCGCTGGCGCGTGCGGACAGGAAGATGATCGGCGTCCAGTCGACGCCCTGTTCGATGGTGCGCAGGCGGCGCGCGACCTGGAAGCCGTCCAGGTCCGGCATGATCACGTCGAGCAACACCAGATCGGGACGTTCGCGTTCGAAGGCCTCGATGCCACTGCGACCGTCGCGCGCCCTGACCGTATCGAGCCCCATCTTGCCGAGCATCTGGCAGATGAGCGTCGCGCTCGTAACGGTGTCCTCGATGACCAGTGCCTTCATCCGCTACGCGCACGCTCCATGTGTGGTCCAAACCCGCTTCCGGGACGATTGTGCCACAGCGTCACGCGACTGATTCCGGCACTCAGCGTGGTGCGTGAGAAAAACCACACGAATTTCATGGAAATCAACGTCAGACGAGCAGACAGTAAAAAGGGCCGCTTGTGCGGCCCTTTTTACTTTGCATCGGCAAGGCTCAATGCTGATGTCCGCCCGCGCCGTGCACGTGTCCGTGCGACAACTCCTCGGGCGTGGCCGAGCGCACGTCGGCGACCTTGCCGTCGAACACCAGTGCCATGCCGGCCAGCGGGTGGTTGCCGTCGACCACGACCTTGCCGTCGGCGATGTCGGTGATGCGATAGACCATGTCTTCCTCGTCGTCTTCACCGACGCGCTCGAAGGCCATGCCGACCTCGATGTTCTCGGGGAACATGGCGGCTTCCTCGATCAGCACCAGCTCCTCGTCGTAGTCGCCGAAAGCGTCCTCGGGCTGCAGCTTGACGGTAAAGGTCTCCCCGACCCCCTTGCCCTGCAACGCTTCCTCGATGAGCGGGAAGATGCCGTCATAACCGCCGTGCAGATACACCAGCGGATTCTTGCCGTCGTCAATCAGATTGCCGTCGCTGTCGGTGACTGTGTAATCGAGCGTGACAACGGTGTCTTTAAGGATTTGCATGTGCGTGTTCCGTTTCCAGTTGGCTGAGCGTGTCGAGGACTTCGGCCACATGGCCGCGTGGTGCGACGTTGAGAAAGATGTGGCGGATGATGCCACGCTTGTCGATGATGAAAGTGCTGCGTGTCACGCCGGTGCGCCGCACACCGTCTACCTCGCGCGTATGCCATACACCGTAGCGACGACAGATGTCGACATCCTCGTCGGACAGCAATCGCACGGACAGCCCATGCCGGTCGCGGAATTCGGCGTGCGTCGGGCAATCATCCGGGCTGACGCCGACGACAACGCAGTCGAGTTCCTCGAAGTCCTGCGCATGGTCGCTGAAGTCGACGGCCTGGCGCGTGCATCCGGGCGTGTCGTCGCGCGGGTAGAAATACAGCACGACGTGCTTGCTGCCGACTGTCTCGTCCAGATCAAACACTTCCATGTCCGCATCCGGTAACGCAAAACCCGGTGCCCGGTCGCCGATTCGCGGCGCGTGACG
>JACESY010000012.1 GCA_013911595.1 Azoarcus sp. | reverse complement strand
GTGCCGAAGGTCGCGTAGCGCGCGCAGCGCACCGTGCTGCCGCCAAAGCGCGCGATCATGTAATGGAAGGGCGGGATCTCCAGCCGGTGGCAGGCCAGCGCGGTGGCGAAGGGCGGGTGTGCGTGCAGGATTGCGCCCGCATCGGCGCGGTCGGCATACACGCCCAGGTGCATGGGCCATTCGGATGAAGGTGCGCGCTCGCCATGCGCCCGGCCGTTCGCGTCGACGAACACCATGTCGCCGGGGTCGCAATCCTCGGCTTTGAGCCCGGTCGGCGTGATCAGCATGCCGTCACGTACACGCACGCTGGCGTTGCCCGAAGTGCCAACGTTGAGCCCGGCTTCGCTCATGCCGCGCGCGGCGGAGAGCAGGGCTTCGCGCAATGCGTGCTCGTCAGCCATGGGCGGGCTCCGGCCGTTCCGCCAGTTGCCCCGGCGCGCAGACGCCGGCTTCGGTGATGATGGCGTCGATCAGCCGCGCCGGTGTGACGTCGAAGGCCGGGTTGGCGGCGGGCGCGGATGCGGGCGCGAGCGCGATCGTGGCGATGCGCCCGTCCTCGCCCGGGCCGGTGATGCGGCGCACCTCGTCCGGGTCGCGGTCCTCGATCGGCAAGGCCGCAGCATCGGCCGCGGCGAAATCCACGGTCGAACAGGGCGCCGCGATCCAGAACGGTACGCCGTTGTCGCGCGCGGCCAGCGCCTTCAGGTAGGTGCCGACCTTGTTCGCGGTGTCGCCGTTGGCGGCGATGCGGTCGGCGCCGGTGATCACCACGTCCACCTCGCCGCGCGCGATCAGGATGCCGGCGGCGTTGTCGACCACCAGCGTGTGCGGCACGCCGGCCTCGCGCAGTTCCCATTCGGTGAGCAGGCCCTGATTGCGCGGGCGCGTCTCGCTCACCCACACATGCACGGCGAGGCCTTGCGCATGCGCCTCGAACACCGGCGCGAGTGCCGTGCCGGCGCCGCAGGTCGCCAACCAGCCGGCGTTGCAGTGCGTCATCACGCGTATCGGGCCGTCGCGGCGTGCCGCGATGTCGGCCAGCCGCGCTACGCCGTGGCGGCCGATGGCCGCGCACATGTCGCGATCCTCGCGGCGAATCGCCTCGGCCTCGGCCCAGGCCGCTTCAAGTCGCACGGCCGGTGCGAGCGGTGCGAGACGCTTGCGCATGCGCGCCAGCGCCCAGTGCAGGTTGACCGCGGTTGGTCGGGTGTTGGCAAGTTGTGCGCAGGCGTGATCGAGGTGCGCGTCGTCGGCGCGCTCGCGCAACGCCAGGGCGACGCCGAACGCGGCGGTCGCGCCGATCAGCGGCGCACCGCGCACCTGCATGTGGGCAATCGCGTGCGCCGCCTGCGCCAGTGTTTCGATGCGGGCAAAAGCCAGTGCGTGCGGCAAGCGCGTTTGGTCGATGACGACAACGGCGTCGCCGTCGCGCACGAGTGTGGCTGCGGGTTGTTCGAAGGACATGGGCGTGATTGTACGGCGGCTCGGGCGCGCTTCGGCAGGGGCGCGCATGCTAGACTCGATCCGCTTCCAGACCGGGCGATTCAGCCGTGCGTACCATCCTCATCCTGATTCTGCTGTTGATCCTGTACTGGTGGGCGCGGCGTGCGCTTGCTGATCGGCATCGACGTAAGCCGGGCAAACGCAAGGGGACCAAGACCGGCCCGGAGCGCATGCTCGCCTGTGAGCATTGCGGCGTGCATATTCCCGAGAGCGAAGGTGTGCAAGACGCGAGCGGCTTCTACTGTTCGGACGAGCATCGCCGGCTCGGTGTGCGGGATCGATGAAGCTCGCGGGGCTCGCGCAGGCGGACGCCGAGCGCACGGTTCCGCGCCGCATCTTCAATATCTTCCGGCTGGTCGTCGCCGGCCTGTTCGTTGTCGCCGGCGAGGATCTCGGCCTGGGCGAACAATGGCCCGAGGCCTATCTCGCCCTGACGCTGGGTTATGCGGCCTTCGCTCTCGTCAGCGGCTTCCCGTTTGCGCTGGCGCTGGGCGACCGGCGTCTGGTGGCGCTGCAGTTCTCGGTCGATTTCGTCGCTCTGGTTGGCGTGATGGCGGTCAGTGGCGGGCATGGCAGCGGCATCGCCGGGCTGATGATGGTCTATGTCGCCGGCGCCGGCGTGCTGGTCGAGGGGCGGCTGCCGCTGTTCTTCGCGTCGATCGCCACACTGCTGGTGCTCGCCGAAAACACCTGGCGTGCGCTGACGCTGGGTGGCGCGAGCGACACGGTGCGGGTAGGCATCGTGTGCATCGCGTTCTTCGCGATCGCGCTGACCACGCGCTTGCTCGCCAAACGCGCACTCACTCACGAGACCATCGCCGAGGCGCGCGGTGAGGCGCTGGGTCGCCAGCAGGCGATCAACGAGCGCATCATCGAAGACATGCACGATGGCGTGCTGGTGTTCGGCCAGGATGGCCGACTCCTGCAGATCAATCCGCGTGCGACCGAACTGCTGGGGCCGGGCCTGGAAGCGGGCACGCACATGCCTGCGCTGGACGCGGCCGTGGCTGCCTGTCGCGAGTCGGGCAGCTTTGACAGCATGCAGTTGCCGCTCGGCCCCGATGAGCGCCCGATGCGCTGCCGCGCGTTGCTCGCGCATACCGCCGGCGAGGGCGGCGGCGACGTGCTCGTCTACCTGACCGACTACGCCGACGTGCAGAAGCAGATCCAGCAGCAAAAGCTCGCCGCGCTGGGGCGGCTGACCGCCAGCATGGCGCACGAGATCCGCAACCCGCTCTCTGCCGTGACGCAGGCGGCCGAACTGCTGGGCGAGGAGAAGCGCGCCGAGGTGCAGGAACGGCTGGTGCGCATCATCGGCGACAATGCACGGCGCATCGAGCGCATGGTGCGCGACGTGCTCGCGCTGGGCCGGCGCGACGAGGTCGTTCGCGAGGCGCTGCCGCTGGGCCCCGCGCTGTCGGCCATCGTCGAGGAGATGACGCTGGCCGGCGAGGCGGAGCGCGCGCTCTATGCGCTCGACGTACCCGATGAGGCGATGTTGTGGATCGACCGCGCGCACCTGCACCAGATCGTCGTTAACCTGTTGGCCAATGCGCGTCGCTACTGCACGGGCGCGGCCGGTGCGATCCGCATGTTCACGACGGAGCTGCCGGGTGAACGCACCGCGCTGCACATCGTCGACGACGGCCCGGGGGTCGTTGCCGAGCAGCGCGAACAGGTTTTCGAGCCCTTCGCCACGACCGACCCGAAGGGTACCGGGCTGGGACTGTACATCGCGCGCGAACTGGCCGACGCCAACGGCGCGCAGCTCGAGCTGGTGGCGGATGCGGGCGGCGCGCACTTCGTGCTCAGTGGAAGGAGGACGCCATGAACGCAGAGGCGCTCGCACGCGCCGACGTGCTGGTCATCGACGACGAGGCCGACATCCGCGAACTGCTGGAGCTGGCGCTGCTGCGCATGGGCCTGCGCTGCGACACCGCCGGCAGCGTGGCCGAGGCGCGCGAGCGGCTGGCGTCGGGTAGCTATCGCTTGTGCCTGACCGACATGCGCCTGCCCGACGGCGACGGGCTCGACCTGGTGGCGCATATCCAGCAGGCGCACGCCGGCCTGCCGGTGGCGGTGATCTCGGCCCACGGCAGCATCGACACGGCGATTCGCGCGCTCAAGCTGGGCGCCTTCGATTTCGTCACCAAGCCAGTCGAGGTCAAGGCCGTGCGCGCACTCGTCGAGCACGCGCTGCGTGTACCCGATCACACGCCGGACGAACCCGAAACGGACGGCGTGCGGCGGCTGATCGGACGTTCCGCCGCCATCGAGCACCTGCGCGCCCAGGTCGCACGGCTCGCGCGCAACCAGGCGCCGGTGTTCATCCATGGTGAATCCGGCACCGGCAAGGAAGTCATCGCACGCTCCATCCACGCACTCGGCCCGCGTACGGATGGCGCCTTCGTGCCGGTCAACTGCGGCGCGATCCCGCACGAACTGATGGAGAGCGAATTCTTCGGTCACATGCGCGGCAGCTTTTCCGGCGCCACCGCCGACAAGCCCGGGCTGTTTCGCGCCGCGCAGGGCGGCACGCTGTTCCTCGATGAGGTCGCTGAACTGCCGCTGGCCATGCAGGTGAAGCTGCTGCGCGCGATCCAGGAGCGTGCCGTGCGCCCAGTCGGCGCCCATGCCGAGGAAGCCGTGGACGTGCGCGTGCTCTCGGCCTCCCACCGCGATCTAGCCGCGCTGGTGACTGAGGGGCGCTTCCGCCAGGATCTGTTCTACCGCATCAATGTCATCGCGCTGCATGTGCCGCCGCTGCGCGAGCGCCCCGAGGACATCGAGGAACTGGCCAGGCACGTTCTTGCGCGGCTTGCGGCACGTGACGGCGGGCCTGCGCAACGATTGTCGGGCGAGTCGCTCGCTGCGCTGCGCGCCTACCCCTTCCCGGGCAACGTGCGCGAGCTGGAAAACCTGCTTGAACGCGCCTGCGCGCTGTGCGATTCCGATGTGATCACGCCCGCCGACCTTGCGTTGGAGGCCAGGTCGGTGCCTATCGCCTCGCCCGTGGTGGCGCCGGCCGGCCAGGATGCCGACGACGAGCGCAGCCACATCCTGCGCGCGCTGGAAGAAACCCGCTGGAACCGCAGCGAGGCCGCTCGGCGACTGGGCATGACGCTGCGCCAGTTGCGCTACCGGCTGCAGAAGTGGGGCATGGAGTAGGGCGCCCATCTCATCGGGCGGAAATCGTTGATGTCGACTATTCTGCGATGGCTTGACCAACTGATTGATCCGCCGGGGTTGATGATGAGCATCATCGTCAATATCCATGAAGCCAAGACGCACCTTGTGCGCCTCGTCGACCAGGCTCATGCGGGCCAGGAGATCATCCTCACCAAATACGGCGAGCCCCATGCGCGGATCGTGCCGCTGGCAGCCGACGTGCGTCGCCGCATACCTGGACGCTTGAAGGGGCGAGTCTGTGACGAGTTCTGTGATCCTCTACCGGACGAGGAACTCGCCCCCTGGAACGCCTGACAGGCGCCTTGGAGCCAGCTCGACCACGCGCGTGTTGCTGTTTCTCGACGAGGCCGCCCGGTCCCTTTACTGCGTCAGTGGCGAGATGACGCGCATGAAAGCCGGATGTATGCTTGAAGCTGCCGCGTCGGTTGGCGCGCGTGTCCATGACGAGGACTTCGGAGAGGCTCATGCATCCATTGATCGAAACGCATCGTGACGAGTTGAAAGCGCTCGCACTCCGCTTTCGTGTCCGTTCGATCAAGGTTTTCGGATCGATGGCACGCGACGATGGCGACGAATCCAGCGATGTCGATCTGTTGGTCGAGGCCGAGCCGGGTACCTCCGGATTCGTTCTGGGGGAGATGCAGATGGAAGCGCAGGACCTGCTCGGACGCCCGGTCGACCTGGTCACGCCCGCCGCGCTGCATCCGCTGGTGCGAGCGCGCGTTCTCGATGAAGCCCGCTCACTCTGACCTTCGCAAATGAAGCCCGGACACGAGGCCGACAGACTCTATCTTGTCCACATGCTCGAATGCATCGATCGGGTATCCGATTACGTGGGCGACGACGAGGCGTTGTTCCGTTCCTCGCGCCTGGTCCAGGATGCGGTGTTGCGCAACCTGCAGGTGCTCGCGGAATCCAGTCAGAGGCTGAGCGACGAGCTCAAGGCAAGCGAGCCGGCAATTTCGTGGCGAGCGATATCCGGCTTCAGGAATATTCTCGTCCACGACTACCTTGGCGTCGACGTCGACGCGATATGGAATGTGGTGGAGCGGGAGCTCTCACCGTTGCATGAAGCGCTTGGCAGGATGCTCGAAAAGTCCGGCAGCCGCAATCGCCCGTAGGTCGTATCGAGCGAAGCGAGTGCGACATCCCGGCCCGTTCGAGCCGCGCACCCTACAATCGCAAATCCGCCTCGTCTCGCGCCAGCACGTACTTGAGGTCGTAGAGCACGTGCCCCGGCTTGCCCAGTGCGCGGATGCGCGCCGCGCCCTGGTCACGGAATTCGTTGTGTCCCACGGCCAGCACGATACCGTCGTAGCCGCCCGGTGCGGGTTCGGTGACCAGTTCGATGCCGTGTTCGCGCATGGCGTCGGCCGGGTCGGCCTGCGGGTCGGTGACGTCTACGCGGATGCCGTAGTCGGCCAGCTCGCGCACCACGTCGACCACGCGAGTGTTGCGCAGGTCGGGGCAGTTCTCCTTGAAGGTCAGGCCCATCACCAGCACGCGTGCGCCGTCGACCTCGATGCGGCGCCGGATCATCGCCTTGACCAGTTGCGAGGCCACCCAGGCGCCCATGGCGTCGTTCAGGCGTCGGCCGGCGAGGATGATTTCCGGGTGATAGCCGATGGCCTGCGCCTTGTGCGTGAGGTAGTACGGATCCACCCCGATGCAGTGCCCGCCCACCAGCCCCGGGCGGAAGGGCAGGAAGTTCCACTTGGTGCCGGCCGCCTCCAGCACAGCCTGGGTGTCCAGCCCCATGCGCGCGAAGATGATGGCCAACTCGTTGATCAGCGCGATGTTCAGATCGCGCTGCGTGTTCTCGATCACCTTGGCGGCCTCCGCCACGCGGATGCTCGGCGCGCAGTGCGTGCCGGCCGTGACGATGCTCGCGTAGAGCCGGTCGACTCGCTCGGCGGCTTCGGATGACGAGCCAGAGGTGACCTTGAGGATGTTCTCGATGCGGTGCTCGCGGTCCCCCGGATTGACGCGCTCCGGGCTGTAGCCCACCGCAAAATCCTCGTTCAGCCGCAGCCCCGAGCGCGCCTCGAGCACCGGCACGCATTCCTCTTCGGTGGCGCCCGGATACACCGTGGACTCGAACACCACCAGGTCGCCGCGTTTGAGCACGCAGCCCACGGTCTCGCACGCGGCCAGCAGCGGGCCCAGGTCCGGGCGTTTGTGCGCGTCTATCGGCGTGGGCACGGTCACGATGTAGGTATCGCACGCGGCGATGTCCGTCGCATCCAGCGTGAAGCGTAGCCGTGCCGCGTCGCGCAACACCGCGTCGGAAACCTCTCGCGTGTCGTCATGCCCGGCACGCAGGCGCTCGATGCGTGCGCGGGAGACATCGAAGCCCGTCACGTCGAAGCGTTGCGCAAACGCGACCGCCAGCGGCAGCCCGACATAGCCCAGGCCGATCACCGCGATGTGGGGCGCAGCAGATGCATCCATGTTCGATATCCGCAATCAACAAGAGGCAGGAACGGCCGATCATAGACCGCCTGCATGGCAAGCGGTAGGGCGCATGCCGGCCTCGACGCAGGGCGATTGTCAGGGTGTGACTCGCGTGCGACGAGAATTGTCAAAGGTGGACAATCCATGTCGCGCCCGCGACTGTTGCATGCTTCAGACATTTTCTGACGAACCGCGCGGAAATCCTTGTTACAACGCGGGTTTTGCGCGATGATCCGCCGGTCGATGTCAGCCGGACGGATGTGGCACACGTCTTGCGTGGCACGAATCAGCCGGGCTATCCGCGATCACGATCCGCAAGGAGTTGAACATGAAGAAGATGCAACAGGGCTTTACCCTCATCGAACTGATGATCGTCGTCGCGATCATCGGCATCCTGGCAGCCGTCGCGCTGCCGGCCTATCAGGACTACACGCAGCGTGCGCGCGCATCCGAGGTCGTGCTTGCGGCGAGTACCGCGCGGACTTGCGTCACCGAGATCGTTCAAGCTCACCGCGACGGCAACGGTGCATCGATGAGTGATTGCACCGAAGGTTTCAGGAAAACCGATTACGCGAGTTACATCACTGTGTCGTCGACCGCCGGCAGTGCTGGCACGGCCAGCACAAACGGGGTAATCCAAGTCGAGGCTGGTGGGTCGTTGGCTGGTTTGACCATCGAGCTTTCTCCGGTCTACGCAAGCACGTTCCATATCACGCGCTGGAAGTGCAGCGGGGAAGCGACTGGTTCAGCCAAAACCGCATGGCTGCCGGGTTCCTGCCGCGACTAAGCGACTGGCCTAGGTCAAACAATGCCCCGCCCTGCGGGGCATTGTTTTTTTGTTCCCCTCCAATGACGTGACGCATGCTTGAATCCAGAATGGTCCGGTTCCTCGTCGCCTGCGCGGCACTCGTGTTGCTGTGGTGGGTGTATGCGCCGGCCCTGACCGGCGCGCAGTTCTACGATGACTTCGGCAATCTCGAGGGCTTGAACCGCGTCATCACGCCGGAAGCGCAAAAGCAGTTCGTTTTCGGCGGAAAGGCCGGGCCGCTGGGGCGGCCTGTTGCACTCGCGACTTTCCTGCCGCATGCGTCCGGCTGGCCCGCCAACGGGCCCGAAATCCTTGTCGTAAACGTCGGCATTCATGTTGCCAACGTAGCCCTTGTCGGGGTGCTGGGCTATCTGTGTCTTGGGTTGGCGGGCTTTGGCGGACCAGCGAGACGTTTCTGGATCGCCTTTGGCGCGGCTTTTCTGTGGGGGGCGATGCCGCTGTTGGCCTCCACCAGCCTGATCATCATCCAGCGCATGACCAGCCTGGCGGCATTCTTCTCGCTCCTGGGGCTGATCGGCTTCGTCGCGGCCTACCGGCTGCAGGCCGCCCGCCCGCTCCTGGGTTTCGTGCTGCAGTTTGGCGCATTGGGCGCCGGCACCCTGCTGGCGATGTACACCAAGGAGAATGGCGCTCTCACGCCGCTGTTCGCGCTGGTGATCCACACCCTACTGGCGCCGAGGACGCTGACGGACCGCCGCCTGGCCTTCCTGCAAACTCTGTTGCTGTGGAGTGCGCTGATTGTCATTCTCGCGTATCTGTCGCCATTCAATCGTGACTGGTTCACGGTGTCCGAGCGGCGCGGCTGGTCCGGGTATGAGCGATTACAGACGCAAATGGTGGTGTTGTGGGAGTACGTGCGGGCGGCTTTTCTGCCGCTTCCGTCGCTGTATAGCCCGTTTCACGACCATCGAAGTGTGGACTACACAGGGTGGCCGGCCCTGCTCGGCTTTCTGGGGTGGGCAGCGGTCATCGCACTGTGCGTGTGGCTGAAGCGGACAAAGGCAGTCGTTTGGCCGCTGTTTGCAGTGATGTGGTTCCTGATCGGGCATCTGCTCGAATCCACCATCGTGATGCTCGAAATTTATTTCGAGCATCGCAACTATCTGCCTCTTTATGGGGCCTGTCTCGCATTGGCGGTTGGCGCGGCTTCCGTTCAAGGTGCCCTCAAACGGATCGGGCCGATGCTGTTTGGCGCCTATGTCGCCATCCAGCTTGCAGTCCTGCTGGCACTGACCACCTTCTGGGGCGATCCGGACCGTTCCGCCGAAATGTGGGCACATGAAAACCCGGGGTCGAGTCGCGCCTCGATCCATTTGGCGCTACGCGCCATCGACGCCACGCCGGAGCAGATCGCCGACCTGAACTTCGAGTTCATCCAAATGGGGCGTTACGAGCGAGCCATACAGATTTTCGATCGAACCCTGGAAAGCTGCCCCCAGTGCATGGGTATTCGCCTGCAGGCGTTACTTTACAGTTGCCTGATCTATCCTGCGTCGGAGCAGGAAGAACGCATGGAAGCGGCCTTAGAAAACGTCCGCAATGCGCGACAGCCGCGTATGACCGCTATTGTGGCCTTCCGGCTTCGCGAGCTGATCAACAGTGATCGTTGCGATGGCGTGTCGCGGGAGTCCCTGCTCTCGCTTGTAGAACAACTGGATGAGAGTGTTCTCTTCCGCATCGAGCACATTCGTGCCCGTCTGCTGTTTCTGGCTGCGGCACTGGAAGAAGACGGCGGTGATCTGCAGCGACGCGATGCATTGCTGGATCGGGCCGAGAATGTATATGTGGCGGCGGTTCCCGTACTGCAGTATCAAGTCTATTCGTCCATCCGCGAGGGCCGCTTCGACGATGCCCTCGCCGCGG
The DNA here is from genome assembly GCA_013911595.1 of Azoarcus sp. Lineage (GTDB taxonomy): Bacteria > Pseudomonadota > Gammaproteobacteria > Burkholderiales > Rhodocyclaceae > Pseudazoarcus. The sequence continues at coordinate 23,847 of JACESY010000012.1, read as the reverse complement.
TCGCGCGCCGTCGGCCGTTGGTAGGGCTGACCTCTGGCGCACTTACGGCGAGAGTGCTCGACGACCTCGAGCAGGAAATCGAGCAGGCCAGAAGCGAGGCCGACAATGAGCAGAACTGAGCGGATGTCTGCAGAAATATCCGTGTCGGTAGTCATCCCCGCCCGCAATGAAGCGGGCGCCATCGGGGACGTGGTCCAGCGTCTGCGGCAGATCCTGCCCGAAGTCGAGATCCTCGTCGTCGATGACGGATCAACGGACGACACCGCCACGGTTGCCAGGGAGGCAGGGGCTACCGTCGTCAGCCACCAGCGCGGAATGGGAAACGGTGCTGCCATCAAGGCCGGCGCCCGCAAGGCGCAGGGCGAGATCATCGTCTTCATGGACGGCGACGGCCAGCACGACCCGGCCGACATCTCGCGCCTTCTGGCACGTCTTGACGAGGGGCACGACATGGTCGTCGGCGCGCGTGACGAGGCCTCGCAGGCCAGCGTGGGGCGCGGTATCGCGAACCGCTTCTACAACCGGCTGGCCAGCTACATGACCAACCAGCGCATCGAGGACCTCACCTCGGGTTTCCGCGCCGTACGCGCGGACAAGTTCCGCGAGTTCCTCTACCTGCTGCCCAACGGCTTTTCCTACCCGACGACCATCACGATGGCCTTCTTCCGTGCCGGCTATTCGGTTGCCTACGAACCCATTCAGGCCGCCAAACGTATCGGCAAGAGTCATCTGCGCATCGTCAAGGACGGCATCCGCTTCCTGCTGATCATCTTCAAGGTCGGCACACTTTATTCCCCGCTGAAGCTCTTTGCTCCGTTGGCGATGGCGTTCTTTCTGTTTGGAGCGGCTTGGTACGGATACACCCTGGTCACGCAGAACCGCTTTACCAACATGAGCGCGCTGATGTTCACCACCAGTATTATCGTCTTCATGATGGGGCTGGTATCGGAGCAGATTACCGCGCTCATGTACAAGGATTCGAGTCGGGAATGAGCGAGCAGGGCAAACCACGTGTTCTCGTTCTGGCGTCGACCTATCCGCGTTGGGATGATGACCCCGAGCCAGCATTTGTTCACGAGCTCTGCCGCCGTCTCGCTGCCACTTGTTCCGTAACCGCGTTGGTGCCGGATGCATTGGGTGCGAATCCCAATGGGTTGATGGATGGGGTGAGCGTTGTCCGATTCAGATACGCCCCAAAACGCTGGCAGACGTTGGTCAATGACGGGGGAATCGCAGCCAATCTGCGCAATTCGCCTCGGAAATGGTTGCTGGTGCCGGGGTTTGTTTTTTTTCAGTTCATTTGGGCCTGGCGACTGCTGCGCTCCCGTGAGTTCGACGTCATTCATGCCCATTGGTTGATTCCGCAGGGAGTGGTGGCGTGGTTGCTCAAGCGCCTTCATCGGCTGCCGTATGTCGTCACGTCACATGGTGGAGACCTGTTTGGTTTTCGCGGGGCCGTCCCGACTGCAATCAAGCGCCGTGTGGCCGCCGATAGTTTTGAAATGACTGTCATGAGCGATGCAATGCTTCAGGAGGCGCGGCGTATCGGCTTACAGGCGCCACGAATATCCGTGATGTCGATGGGAGTCGATCTGGTTGGCCGCTTTGTTCCCGACGAGAGTGTTCAGCGTGACGCCGAAATGCTGCTTTTCGTGGGGCGTCTGGTTCCGAAAAAGGGCCTAAGTCATCTTCTCGATGCCTTGCCGGAAGTCTTGTCGAGACGTCCCGGAGTCAGGTTGCTGGTTGCGGGATTTGGCCCCGAGGAGTGCGCGCTGAAAGCGCAAGTGGAACGGCTCGGTCTCGCAGCTCATGTTGAATTCATGGGGGCAACGCCGCAACACGAGTTGCCACAGCTTTACCGGCGTGCGGGGCTTTTCGTGGCGCCGTTCGTGCGCGATCAGACGGGTGATCAGGAGGGGTTGCCCGTCGCACTCATGGAAGCGATAGGTTGTGCATGCCCGATACTGATCGGAGACGTTCGGGGTGTGCGCGATTTGCTGGGTGATGCGGCCGAACTCGTAACGGTACGCCCAAGTGACACGAAGAATCTCGCTCGCAGCATCGTGGCCAGTCTGGATGAGCTGCCAAAGATGCAGTCCCTGTCTTCCGGTATTCGCGCCGACGTGATCCGCCGGGCGGACTGGAGCGCGACCGCTGACTCATACGCGGAGTTGTTGAAGCGCTGTGCGACCAATGCTTCTCCACCAAAGTCCGCCGAGGACGAGCAATGACCGGAGCAACTGTGGAGCGAAAGCCCCACGCGAGCAGGAATCTTGCGTCGCGCAAGGCCAAGGGGCTGAAGATAGAGCGTCTCCTGGGCCTGGCCGATCGTGCAGGGCCAGTCAGAATGCTCGATATCGGAACCGGCAGCGGAGGAGTGGCGCACTACTTTGCTGCCCATCCGACGCTTGACTTTGAAGTTACGTCGATAGACGTAGTCGACCAGCGCCAGATATCTGACGGCTATCGGTTTCTCCAGGTGGAGAGCGTTGCATTGCCTTTTCCGGACAAGTGTTTCGATGTGGTCATAACCAACCATGTCATCGAGCACGTAGGTCCGGCCCGCGACCAACTTGAACACCTGAAGGAGGTCCGTCGTGTGATGCATCCGGAGGGGGTTGGCTATCTGGCCGTACCCAATCGCTGGATGCTCGTCGAGCCTCATTATCGTCTTGCCTTCTTGAGCTGGCTCCCGCGTCCACTTCGCACTCCCTACCTACGATTCAGGGGTGTGGGGGAGTTCTATGACTGCGAGCCCTTGACCGTACCTCAGTTGGAGCGACTGCTGTCGGAGGCAGGGTTTGCATTCCATCATCTTCATCTGGAATCAGTTCGGCAGACATTGTTAATCGAAGGTGCAGTCGGTTTGCGACGATGCGTCACGTGGTTTCCCGACTGGTTGTTGATGATGTTGCGGCGGGCAAGTCCGACATTGATCTACACAATTCAACATTCACGTTATTGAACATGCTGTTGTGCCGCGTGGCTGTCCATCCGAGCCTCCAGAATGATGAGAGCCCCGTACGAAGATCCTTGGTGATTCAACAGGTCGATCCTTGAAAATAGACAAATCAGATCCCCTTCACTGGATGTGCCTGCTGGCTTTTGCAGTGAATGTCGCGCTATCGCTCCTGCTGCGCCCATTCGCGCGTGGGGAGCGACAATTGGTTGTGTTTTATGGGCATAAGTTGACGGGGAATCTTCTTCCCATCTACGAACGTCTGCGATCGAGGCATGGAGAGTGTATTCGTCCGGTCTTTCTGACGATGGACCGTAACTATCATCGTGAGTTGAAGAAGGCTGGTTTCGATTCAGTCTGGGCTGTCGGAGTGGGATGTGCAGCCGTGCTTGCCCGCGCGCGCGCCGTAGTCAGTTCTCACGGGCTCCACTCAATGCAGCCACTTGTCAGGCTTTCCAGCATTGCTTTCTTCGATGTCTGGCACGGAGTCCCCTTCAAGGGCTTTGACGCGGACGACTTTGTCGTGCAGCGCCGTTACCGTGAGGTGTGGGTAACGTCCCCTCTACTTGCTCAACTCTATGTGGAGCGCTTTGGCTTTGACTCCCATCGAGTTGCGGTTACCGGTTACGCTCGCACGGACTGTCTGGTAGATGAGTCGGGCGACGTCGGGACGATACGGCGCGACATCGGGGCGCCTCAGGAGGGGCGGCTAATCCTTTTCGCACCGACTTGGGCTCAGGACGCATCAGGTCGAAGCCTTTTCCCCTTCGGCTGCGCCGAGGCGGATTTCCTGAGCGAACTGTCTGGCGTCGCTGAGCGTCATCAGGCAATCGTTCTGGTGCGCGCTCACTTGAACAGTGGAAAGTCAGTTGGCACCAACCACCCGCGTGTTCTGGCGGTGCCATTTGCGGGCTATCCGCACACTGAAGCCGTGCTTCAGGTCAGTGACGTGCTGATCTGCGACTGGTCTTCTATCGCTTTCGATTTCCTCCTGCTCGATCGCCCAGCCGTCTTCCTTGACGTGCCAGCGCCATTCCGGAAGGGGTTCTCTCTGGGTCCCGAGTATCGCTATGGACCGGTCGTGAAGTCGCTCAATGACTTGACCACGATCCTTGATCAGATCCTTGCAGATCCGCGCACCTACCGACAGGAATACATGCCAAAGCACCAGCAGGTGCGCCGGCAAGTCTACGGTGATTTTGCCGATGGTCGTTCAGCGGAGCGATGCGTAGGCCGGCTGATTTCTCACCTTGTCAAAGGCGAATCTTCTCGATAACGGCCGTGGTGGAGACGGCAGGCGTACGCTCCAGGTAGATCACTTGGCAGATATCCGAGAACTGGTCGAAACGTCCGCGCCAGTCATCCCCCATAACGAGTATGTCGGCCTTGAAGTCCAGCAGATATTTGCGTTTGCGCTCCAGCGACTCCTCAAGGAAAACCCGATCCACACACCTCAGTGACTGAAGGATGCGAAGCCGCTCATCCTGAGGAAATACAGGTGCGCGACTTTTTTTGGAGACGTTCAATGCGTCGGTGGATACGCCGACGACAAGTTGATCGCCGAGTGCTCGTGCTCGCTCAAGCAGGCTCAGATGGCCGACGTGGAAGACGTCGAATGTTCCGAAGGTGACTACAACTACGCCCTTCACGATTACGGGGCTCCCTTGTCAGAGTTGAGGTGATCCAGATCAACGATCCCATAAGGCTGGATACCAGCGCGGCTCATAGTGTCTGTCATGGTTTGCAGACTGGTGAGGTGGCCGTCTGCGACGATCAAGAAGTTTCTGATCCGTTCGCTGGATCCGAGGTTGATCTGAGCGGAGCTGCAGAATCCATAAAGATCCAGGCGTCTGTAACGGTCGCAAAGGTCGACTGCTACCTCTTCGGCGACGTTTTGCGTGTCGATGGTGTGGATGCCTTCAAGTGGAGCTTCGCGTGAGCGAGGGTGCGGCAGGTAGAGAACGTCCCCTTCCAGTCGAGATGCGAACGCGCCGATCCGGTCATGCAACTCACCTGCGCTCCTGGACGGGAAGGCGTCCCTGAAGACCGTCCCGAGAATCAAGGAGCAAGAAGAATCCGACGCTGGTTCTCGCAACGAGTTGACTACGGAAATCGGGATCAGTCTGTCGGAGATGTTGTTCCTGGAGTCTGGATGCAGCGTGTAATGCCTGCGGGACTCTTTGCGAATCCTTTGCAGATGGTATCTGTTGCCGAACAGCGCAAGTGCAAGCGCCTTCTTGAAGCTCAGACCGTAGCGGGATGCATAAAGGCTGTTCGGGGAGATATTGGCCGTGCCGTCATCGAAGGTAACAATTTCCGGGTTCCGGGAGCAACTCAAAGCAAGTAGCACGAAACTGCTCGTGGCCGAGGCAAGATAAACCGCCTGATAATCAAGTCGCAGGAATAGCCTGCGCGCATCGCGAGCATATCCTGGAAACCTGTTGTCGCAGAAATACTGATGGGTTTCCTCAAATAGAGGGCTTATGCGCTCGTATGCGTGGTGGTACTTCGAGTTCTTTGAATAGGTATAAAAAAAAAGAACGCACTCTTCCTTGGGTAGTGATTCAACCTCGATGATTCTTTCGATCATCAGTGCCTGCAGCGGCGTTCCGCAAATGAAGAGCCTCCGTGGGCGCATGGATCAGCCCTGTTCCTTGTCGATCAGGTCCCACTTCATCGGTGTGCCGGCCGGGATGTTTCTGATGACTCGGCGCCCCAGAAGCTCCTCAAGATGCTTCGGCGCCAGCCCGAATCCGGGTCTGACACTGCGGAGGTTGGCTTCGGTGAGGATGTCGCCTTCCTTCAGGTCCTGAGTGATGTACAGGGACCTGCGAAACTTCAAATTCCCTTGTTCACTGGACTTGCGACCGTAGTCCACATTCCCGAGGGCACCCCAGGCCGTTCTCGCGTCGCGGCACAGTGCTGCCAGTTCCGGTGGTTCGAGCGAAAAGCTGTCGTCCGGTCCGCCACCGTCGCGACTGAGCGTGAAATGCTTCTCGATGATCGAAGCGCCGAGCGCGACGCTTGCGATGGCAGTGGTGTTGTCCAGCGTATGATCAGACAGGCCGGTCACCAGGCCGAAACGCTCGATCATGTCCGGGATGGTGCGCAGATTGTAGTCCTCTGCGGGGGCCGGATAGCCGCTCACACAATGCAGTATCGCAACCTCTCGGCAGCCGCCGGAGCGTGCGGCGTCGATGGCTTCCTGGATTTCATCCGCGTCGGCCATTCCGGTTGATATGATCATCGGCTTGCCTGTAGCGGCAACGTACTTGATCAGTGGAAGATCGATGGCTTCGAAGGAGGCGATCTTGTAGGCCGGGGCATCGAGGTCTTCGAGCAGATCGACGGCGGTGCGGTCGAAGGGCGAGCTGAATATGGTGATACCGATCTTGCGGGCATGCTCGAAGAGCGGCTTGTGCCAGTCCCACGGCATGTGCGCTTCCTGATAGAGCTCGTAAAGCGTTCGTCCATCCCAAAGTCCGCCGTGGATGCGGAACTCATCGCTGTCGCAGTCCAGCGTGATGGTGTCTGGTTTATAGGTCTGCAGCTTGACCGCATCCGCACCCGCCTTGGCAGCCGCTTCGATGATGCGCAGGGCGGTTTCGAGCTTGCCGTTATGGTTGGCGGAAAGCTCCGCGACGATGTAAGGCGGGCAGTCAGATGCGATTCGGCACTTGGCGATGTGAATGGACTTCATGCCGCGGACTCTTTGCGTTGCAACACGGATGGGGGCCATTCCGTACCCAGCAGCCCGAACAGGATGAGGTCGCAATAGGCTCCCTGGACCAGGTGCTGTTCCCGCATCACGCCTTCCTGCACGAAACCCAGGTGCTGGTGCAGACGGATGGATGCCTCGTTGAAGTCAAGTGCCTGGCCGCATACCTTGTGGACTTCAAGGCTTTCGAACGCGTAGTCAAGCGCCGAAGCGCCCAGCATTGTCCCCGTACCCTTGGGGCTTCCGGGCGCAACGTGGAAACCCCAGTTGGCAATACCGCCCGCCAGGAAGCCGCGGAAATGCACGAAACCTGCGGGTGACCCATTGGCCTCGAAAATCAGCAGGCAATGATCAGCTTCCGATGAAGCATTTTCGAACCACTGCCGGTGTTCGTCCACGCTGATTTCGTGCCGCGTGAGCATGTACTTGCGGGTCTCGGGATGGTTGCGCCACGAAAGAACCGTTTCCAAGTCCTCGTGTCGCATGCGGCGAACTGTGCCAGATTCAGGGGGCGTCATCGAGCAGGGCCTTCGCTAGAGAGGATGCGCCTTGGCCGTCGGTAATCTTGCGGGCGGCTGAACTCATGGCGGCAAGGCTTTCCGGTTGTTGGGACTCTAGCAGCGCATCGCGCAGGCAGGTAGGCATGTTGTCATCGATCTCAATCAGCCTGGCCGCATTCACGGCGCCCAACGCCATGGCGCCTAAGAGCTGATTGGGCGCCAGAATGGCCGTCAGTGAAGGCAGGCCCAGGCAACATCGTTCCCATGATGTTGCGCCGGCCGCGCCGATTGCCAGATCGCTGTCGGCCATCAAGCTTGCCATGTCATTGACGCCTGCAAGCACCCGGGTGGGCCATGGCATGGCTTGAGCCAGTAATCGTACTTGCTCCTGCCACGGTGCTTCGGCACCCATCACGACGGTGATTCTGCAGTCTGCCGGCAGGGGGCAATGGTGCAGTGCGTCAAGAATCGTAAAGGTTACGTTGTCCTTGTCCACACCGCCCATGGTGATCAGCAGGTTCCGCAAGCTCGGCTGGCTTCGCCGCGAAAGGCTGTAGGGTCGCAGGGCGGCGAACTCCGGGCGCAACAGGGCGTACCGAGACCCGCAGAGTATGCGACATCGGTCAGGTACGAGCTGGCTGTATTCCTCTGCCGACCGTCCAAAGGTTTGATCCAGCAGCAGATCACAATCGTGTTGCCGGTCTGCCAGATCGTCAATGACCATCAATCTGCGGTAATACGGTTCCAGCTCTCGTTCCCACTGGGCGTCCAGCGCGTAGTGGTCGACAACGAGCCAGTCCGGCCGGATGGCGGCCAAGATAGGCGCGCAGTCTAGCGCATCCTGTTCCTGGCTGGCGCCAAGCCAGTGACGGTGCGGGAGTTTGGAGACCGTCTTGTCGCAAGAGTCGGTGCCGGTGATCGGCGTCGCTGACAGAACATGGGTCGTATGTCCCTTGCTCCGGATGAATCCGGTCAGATTGCCTTCGTGCTCCCGGCAGAGAAAGTGGCAGCTGGCGCCTTGTTCATTCAGTGCGTCAGCCAATGTAAGGCAACGCATGACGTGCCCCGTGCCGATCTGCAGGGACGCGTCGGCGCGGAAGGCGACTTTCACGCTCAATCCTGTTTCGCACTGGAGCGCATGGCCTTGAACAGCCACTCGGCGCGCTCCCAGTCTTCTGACGTGTCGATGTCTTGCACTCGGTGACGCGGCAGCAGCACAGGGGCCGAATCTCGGGTGAACAGTGGCTTGCTGCTTAGCCATGCGGAAGCGAGGCCCCAATAGAACTGGCCGGCGTCATGAAACGCCTCCTCCAGGTCCTGAGAGCGGGTGTCGAAATGTTCCGGATTGAACATCTCGACCCGCTGGTCGGAAGTCACGCGGATCGCACGCTGGATGGGGAATGGGTAGCTGGTGACTGAAAAGGCGTAGTCAGCCTCGCTGCTATGCAAAACGTCGAGTCCGCGTTGCAGGTCCTCGTTCCGTACGAAAGGTGCTGTGGCATAGATGCAGCATGCAAACTCTACCGGGGTCTCGTGCTGTCCCATCCACTCGATGGCGTGTGCGATGACAGGGATCGTGCCAGTGTGATCATCCGCCAGCTTGGCCGGGCGCTTGAACGGGGTTTGCGCACCATGCGCTCGAGCAATCGCCGCGATTTCGTCGTCGTCGGTAGAGACGATGATCCTGTCGAAGCAGCCGCTGTCGCGAGCGGCTTCAATCGACCACGCGATCATCGGCTTCCCGCAGAAGGGCTTGATGTTCTTACGCGGAATGCGCTTGCTGCCGCCGCGGGCGGGGATGATAGCCAGCTTCATCGATGAATCTCGTGCGCAGCGTCGTCGTCGCGAGGTGTGCCGCGGGGCGTGCTCAACGAAACAAGCTGGGCGTCAAGAGCGGGCGAGGCGTTTTGAACTGCTCTCTTTCTCATATCGCCTGAGCTTCCTGAACCACTTGAGTTCGCAACCGGGGAGGGAGCGCGGTCGGGGTGAGTACGTCTATCGAAACCCCCAGCAGTGCTCCAAGTTCTACTTGAATGTTGGCGATATCGAGTAGTGAAGCATCGTGAGCGGGGTCGATGAGAATATCCAGATCGCTGAGTTCCGTGTCGTCACCGTGCAGAACCGAGCCGAACACACGCGGGTTGCTAGCCAGATGTGCCAGTACGATCTTTCGGATGCGCTCGCGGTTTTTTTCCAAGGCAGCGGATCGTTTCAACTTTCTTCTCCCGATGCTGTGCCGTCGATTCAGATAGCCAATGCGGTATATAGTGCCGCAACGACTGTGTCCTGTTGCGCTTCACACATGGTCTGGAATATCGGCAGGCTGACCGCGCCGGCATAGTAGCGCTCCGCATCCGGATAGTCCCCGCTGCCAAAACCCAGGCGCCGGTAGTAGGGCTGGGTGTGCACCGGGATGTAGTGCAGGCTGACTCCGATACCCTGGTCGCGCAGCGATTCGAACACTTGGCGGCGAGCAATGCTGGCTCCTCCCTGTTTTTCGATTTGCAGGCGGATCACGTAGAGATGCCAGCTCGACTTGCTGTCCGGATGCTGCCAGGGCGTTGAGAGTGGCAGATCGGCGAGCAAGGTGTCGTAACGGTGCGCCAGTTCAGTTCGGCAGCAGACGTAGTCGTCGAGCCGGGTCATCTGGCTGATGCCGAGCGCTGCCTGAAGATCCGTCATGCGGTAATTGTAGCCAAGGTCGATCTGCTGGTAATACCAGGGGCCGTCGGGCTCGTGGGTCATCCGCGTCGGATCGCGTGTGATGCCGTGGCTGCGCAGAAGCGCCATCTTTTCCGCGAGCTCCGGGTCGTTGGTCAAGGCCATCCCGCCTTCGGCGGTGGTGATCACCTTGACCGGGTGGAAGCTGAATACCGTCACGTCGCTGTAGCGGCAGTTGCCGATCGGCTCACCCCGGTACTTGCCGCCGATGGCGTGGGAGGCATCCTCGATGACGCGAAAGCCATAGCGTATGGCCAGCGCGTAGATTGCATCCATGTCGCATGCCTGGCCGCACAGGTGGACAGCGACTACGACTTTGGGCAGACGCCCGTCGCGCTCGGCAGCGACCAGTTTGCGCTCAAGTGCGTGGGGGCACAGATTGTAGGTGCGCGGGTCGATGTCGACGAAATCGACTCCGGCCCCGCAGTACAGCCCGCAGTTTGCCGACGCGACGAAGGTGATTGGCGAGGTCCACAGCCAGTCTCCCGGGCCAAGACCGAGTGCAAGGCAGGCGATGTGCAGGGCCGAGGTGGCGCTATTGACCGCCACTGCATGCCGCGTGCCACAGTACGACGCTACCGTTTCTTCGAAGCGCGGTATCTGCGGCCCTTGTGTCAGAAAATCCGACTGAAGGACATCGATGACTGCGTCGATATCGGCTTGTGTGATGTCCTGCCGCCCGTACGGGATCATCCGCAGGTCCTTCCGATCTTGTGCTCGTTCTCAGCGAGCCAGGATTGCAATTGGGCGACACTCATCCACTCCGTGTTGTTGTGGCTGGTGTAGCTGAACCCTTCCGGAACCTTCTTGCCGTCCTTGATGCGGATGGGGCACGCGCTCCAGCCATGGATGGCCGGCAGAATCTTGAAGTGCGAAGGATATTCGTAGGTGTAGAACGCATCCTCCTCGCCGATCATCTGCTCGTGCAGCTTTTCTCCGGGGCGGATTCCGATGAGTTCATGTGTGGCCTCGGGTGCGACTGCTCTGGCGAGGTCGACGACCTTCATCGATGGAATCTTCTTGACGTAGATTTCCCCGCCTTCCATGTCCTGCAGGGCATGCCAGACCAGTTCCACGCCCTGTTCGAGCGTGATCATGAAACGGGTCATCCTTTCGTCCGTGATGGGCAAGACACCCTTGTTCCGGAGAGAGAGGAAAAACGGGATGACCGAACCACGAGATCCCATCACGTTGCCGTAGCGCACCACCGCAAACCGCGTCTCGTCCCCGCCAACGTACGAATTGCCCGCAACGAAAAGCTTGTCGGAGGCCAGCTTGGAGGCGCCGTACAGGTTGATCGGGCTGCTTGCCTTATCGGTGGACAGTGCCACCACACGCTTGACGCCCTTGTCGATGCAGGCGTCGATCAGGTTCATCGCGCCGTTGATGTTGGTCTTTACGCATTCGAATGGGTTGTACTCTGCGGTCGGCACGATCTTCGTCGCTGCGGCATGAACCACGTAGTCGACCCCATCGAGCGCGCGGTAGAGACGATCCTTGTCGCGCACATCGCCGACGAAGAAGCGCACGCGAGCGTCGCCCTGGAAGTGCTTGGCCATCTCCCACTGCTTCATCTCGTCGCGTGAGAAGACGATGATCTTCTTCGGGTTGTACCTGGCAAGCGTCATCGGTACGAAGGTGTGCCCGAACGAGCCGGTGCCGCCTGTGACGAGGATGGATGAATTCTTCAGCATGGCGTGCTTACCGTATCAATTGCCGCAGTGACAAGTTTGAGTAGTTCTGATATTTCTCGCTCAATTGTGTAATTGATCGATTGATAAATGTCTTGATACAGTAGTTCGTTGCTTGGGTTTATGCAGCCCAAAACACAGTTCTTTCGCGCAGTATCCTGCAAGTGTCTTTCGATGTCGATCAGACTCGCAGGTTTGTACTTGGTTATGCAATCAAAAGAGGCTATGTCATCGAAATGGAAGATGTTCGGAGTGCCCCGATACCACGCATTTCCGAAGACCAATGCAGATTTTCCGAGACATGCCGCTTCTAACGCGGCAGTTCCGTTGATTGTGGCTGTGAGCACGGCTGCGGCGATCAATTCATCCGACCTTGTCGATTGATCAACGATTTGCACGTTACGCATGCTAGTCGCGACCGAGTAAAAGTCCTTGCTCCTGCCCTTGTAGCCACTGAGCGCCCTGGATGTCTGAGAGTAGTGCTCTTTGACGAGTATTGGTAAGTCCAAAGGAACTAAAGCCCTGAGCGCCGCCAGCGCCTTGATCTGATCGGTGAACTCGATCCCGTCTGGTGTGGTAGTGCGCTCAGGTTCATAGTGGAGAGGGAAGTAAACGAAATCTCCATCCGGAACTCTCTCTGATTTGATAGCCAGTTCCTTCAGGATCGATCTTCTGATCCTGTTTGTGAGCACATGTCGCAGCAATTTCTCCGATCTGAAAAAATGAGTTTCGGGCAGCAGCCCTTTTTCATTGTGTGGCCATTTAGGTCTGGGTTTTTTTATCAGGTTAAAAATGCTTCTGGTGATGAGTTTGGGGCTTTGATACTCTGAGTCAAACCGCTTCTGAATTTTCATGTACTTCGGTTCTACGCCGACCGCTTTGTTATTGAATTGTCCAGTGTATGAGCTCAGTAGCTCTTCTATGGCTCGATGAGGCTCTTCTATATGCTTCTTTATGGGTGCTCCGCTTATTCCATTCCGTATGTGTATTATTGGAGCAATTCCCCACGAAACAAAAGAAAAAGTTGGAACCTCAAAGAACTTCGCGACTTCGAACAAGACATACTGCATCGGGGCGTGCGGTGACTCGGCCATCAAGACAAAGTCCGGCGTCCACTTCATCAAGTAATGTATTGACAGTAGGCAGTGTTGATGGAAATGGGCTTCCCTGTCCACCAGCCTGTAAGCGCCATATGGATCTTGGCGATCCATCATTTTCAGGGCGTTAGCTTTTGTCTGCAGATAACGCGGGTTGTCGAGTATAAAACGAAGATCGCTTACTTGAATTTTCTCCACTTCTGCGGGGGAATAGTTGACGCGGGAGAAGTCCAGAATGTCAATGCCTGGGAAGAGCCGTTTTGCCTCATTGTCAAGTCGGGAGTCCCCTAGCCAGCCAACGGGAACTGCATGCAGTTCCGCTTTCAGCTTTGCTGCGAGCGCAAGCCAGACCTGACGGCCGGTCGGGATGAACACATACTTTCGCGCGGTTGCGGACATGCCAAAGTTTCTCTACATCATTCGAACGCTTGATCCAGCGTCGCAAATGCATATTGTTAGGGTAATGAGGCTGGCTGGCTCAAGATCCTGGCGGGGCGACTTGAGCGTGCCTGGCCGTTTGTGGTGCTGAGCTTCGGCGGCTTCTTCAAATCAACTGAATGCAAGGGAAATCGGCGCGGTGTTTCGGCCGATGACTGACCAGCACAATCGTCACTCCAGTCTGCAAGGCCGTCAACGTGGCCATGAGTCGGGCATCCGTTTCTTCGTCCAAGGCGCTGGTCGGTTCATCGAGAATCAGCACCGTTGGATTGCGATACAGCGCGCGCGCGATGCCGATTCGTTGCATCTGTCCGCCGGACAGCCGAATGCCTCGTTCGCCAACGCTGGTGCTGTAGCCTGCGGGCAATTCCTTGCTGATGAAGTGTTCGATTTCGGCCTTCGCGGCTGCGTCGCGCACGGCGTTCATGTCGATCTGGTCGATGCTCAAGCCCATGGCGATGTTCTCTGCAATGCTACCGTCGAAGAGGTAGGTATGCTGCGGGACGTAGCCGATCGAAGCCTGCCAGGCGGGCAGGTTATCGTGCGTGATTTGCGTCTCGTCCACCGTGATCGTGCCGTGTTGCGGTTCCAGCAGGCCGAGCAGGATGTCCATCAAAGTGGTCTTGCCGCTGCCGCTGGGGCCGGCGATGACGTTGATGGTGTTGGCCAGCAGGGTAAGGCTGAAATTGTCGAACACCGGTTTCGCGGCGGTCGGATAGGTATAGGAGATCGATGCGAGACGGATTTCGCGCTTCGGCACGATCGGGGGGTGGAGGTTTTCCGCGGGCTGATTGTGTGGGTGATTGAGGTCGTGGTGCAGCCGCGTCAGTGCCTCGGCGGAAAAGCGCATGCGCGAGATGCCGCGATAGATCACCTGAACGGCCGGGAGCATGCGATAGGCAGCGAAGCCGTACAGTCCGATCAGCGGTAGCGCTTCCGAGACGTTGCCGGTTCGCCACAGCATCACCACCGCGATTGCAATCAGCCCGCCGTAGCCGACAGCTTCCACGATGTAGAGCGGTGTTTGCGCAATGGTGTCATTGGCGGCGCGGTGTCTGGCGAAGGTGCGTGTCGCGGTGTTGAAGCGCCGAAGGTAGAGCGGCGCGGCGGCCCCGATCTTGATTTCCTTGATGCCGCCAAGTGCTTCGTTGGCGGCCTTGTAACGCTCGGTGTTGGCGCGCATGCGCTCGGCCCCGATTGCGGACAGGCGATTTCGGGCGACGTAGTAGATGACGCCGTACATCAACGCCAGCGACACGGTGACCGCGGTGGCGATGCGGGCGTCGTAGGCCAGCAGCAGCAGGGCGATGGCCAGCACGATGATGCTTTGTGCAATGGTGTGCACGACGGGTTGGATCAGCGTGGTCACTACCTGATCCGTCTCGGAGAGGATGTTTTTGATCAGGTCCGACGTGTTGCGTTGCAGAAAGAAGCTGTAGGGCTGATTGAGATAGTTGAGCAGCAGCCGGCTACTGATCGAGTGGAGCTGGAGGTGGCTGAAACGGTTGAGGGCGTGTTGCGTGATGGCCTTGAAGGCGGACGAGGTCGCAATCACCAGCCCGGAGCCAATTCCCAACGCGATGATGAAGTCGCGTTCGGAGGAAAATCCGAAGGTTTCGTAGAGCAGGTTTAACAGGCGGTTGGACTGAATCGCCTGCGGGTCTGTGATGGCGGCCAGAAATGGCACGATGGAAACTACGCCGGCCGCTTCCATCAAGGCCATGACGATGACCATGGCGAGAATTCGGTAGGCCTTGCGTTGTTCGCGTGGCTCGAGGATCTGCCACAGTTGCCGCAGAGCGGCGGCGAAGGGCTGGCGGTGATGCGACGGCGGCATGGTTGGGTGTTGCGGCGCTTGTCGCATCAGTCCGGGCTGGAGGTGAGCGTGGGTGTCAGTCGCAGCAGTTCGGGGCCGAATCGGCGTTGTATCTCGTGGAACATGGCAGCCTGTTGCTCGGGCAAATAGTCATGAACGATCCGGTTTCGTACGTTGCGCATTTCCAGCCAAAGGGTCGCATTGGAGATCAGGCCGATCTTTTCCATGCGATTGAGCAGGTTGCGCGTGGTGTCGGACTGTTCGGCAAACTCGGCGAGTTCATGACTGCGGAAATAGCGCAGCGCACATTCCACTGCGCGCACGAATCGGTCCGCGAGCGCGTCGTAGGGTTCGAGTTCCTTCGGTGAGTACTCGACTGACGGGTCGAAGGGGCGGAATTCGGATAGTGACGCCTGAACAAGCGAGATCGCGCGGCGGGCTTTCTGCCGGTTGAGCTCGCGAACCTGCTCAATGTCGCGGGTGTTCATAGCTCAATCCCCGTGTCCCGCGCAATTCGCTGCATCGGAGTGCGCGGCACGTTGGGCTGGGCGAGCAGGATGTCGATCTTCTGGTCGCCAAGTGCGATTTGCAGGTCCGTTTCAAGCCCGATGGATTCGCGGAAGGCGTTCTCCAGGGGGGCTGGTGCTTCGACAAGCAGGTCGATGTCGCCGCCGCGCTTGGCGTCGTCAGCGCGAGAGCCGAACAGCCATACGCGCGCATCACTGCCGAAGCGTCGGCGCACGGTGTCGCGGATGATGCGGGATTCGTTGTCGGTGAGTCGCATGGGGCGCGGACGCAGTGTTGTATTTGAGCCAGTCTAGCCAAAGCGGCGCACACAGGCCATGGGCATGTGCTTGGTGAGGGTCTGGCGGGGTCGCATAATCGCGTAATGCGCGCTGATCATTCCGCCCCCCTCGGGCTCGATTCGCAAGGCTGGCTGGGTTCTCCGGCCGTTTGCCGGCCGTCGCCCAACTTCGACGCCCGCCCGTCCGGCGTGGGGGTGGAGCTTGTCGTCGTCCACGCGATCAGCCTGCCGCCGGACGAGTTCGGCGGGTCGGGGGTGGAGTGTTTGTTCACCAATTCGTTGAATGCCGATGAACATCCGTACTACGCTGAGATCGCGGGTTTGCAGGTTTCGGCGCATTTCTTCATCCGGCGTGACGGGGAAGTGATCCAGTTCGTGTCGACGGAGGATCGGGCCTGGCACGCGGGGGTGTCGTGTTGGCAGGGTCGGGAACGTTGTAACGATTTTTCTGTCGGAATCGAACTTGAGGGTTGTGACACGGTGCGGTTCGAGTCGGCGCAGTACGAACGTCTGCGCGAACTTATTGCGGCGATCCGTGCCAGATACCCAGCGGTGCGTGACATTGTCGGGCATTCGGACATCGCTCCGGGGCGCAAGACGGACCCCGGGCCTTGTTTTGACTGGACGCAGTTGCGCAACGATGTGTAAGCCCTTTGGGGTAGTCTGAGATTGACAAGGTCCTGTTAAATCAGGAAAATCGTCAGGCTTTGTGGGCGTGGCAGCGATGCTGCGCATTTGTGAAGGTGCGGCGCCGTACGGATGTGCGGCGCAGTCGGATGGCCGCGCGCACCGCGGGGCTCGTCGTCTGGTTGCGGCGGCGGGTTGTACAACCACTGTAATCGGCTTTCTGTCCGTGTTCCGGGGTGGAACGGAGCGCGGGGCCTCGCGGAAGTTGCGAGCGCTGCCCGACCGACGATTGCAGCAGGAGGGACCATGACTCACGCAACTCGTATTACCGGGCTGGCGGCTTCCGCTGGCCGGCTTCTGGCGCGAACCGCGCACGGAAGCGTGATGTTGATGTCGCTGTTCGCGATCTTGTTCGCCGCCGCATACTACATGCAGGCTGGGGCGCAGGAAGCGCGTGCGGAGCGCGCCGAGGCGGTGTCGTTGGCTGTTGCCGACGCGGAGCGTGAGGCGGAAGCGATGCGCCTGTCGTCCGAGATGGAGCGCGTGCGCGACTGGGTGGCCAAGCGTTATCGCGTGTCGTCCGACGCCCTGGAGCCGGCCTTCGTCGAGGTTGAAAACAGTGCACGCCAGGCCGAACTCGATCCGCTGCTGATCGTTGCGATGATCGCGGTCGAGTCAAGCTTCAACGCGCAGGCGAAGAGCCATGCGGGCGCACTGGGCCTGATGCAGGTCATCCCGCGCTGGCACATGGACAAGATCGGTCACGACAACGACCATACAGTGCTGTTTGATCCGCGCTTCAATGTGCAGGTCGGCACGCTGGTGCTGCTTGAGGGTTTGCAGCGTTACGGTTCGCTCGAGGCTGCGCTGCAGTACTACAACGGCGCGCGCCATGATCCGGAAAAGCGCTACACCAAGCGCGTGCTGTCGGTGAAGCGCCAGTTGCAGCAGGTGCTGGCCAGTTCCAGCGGCGCCTGAGCCAAACAGCGCATCACAAGAAAACGGCCCGTTCGCGGGCCGTTTTTTCTTGACTGCTCACCCGACGACGCGGCGGATGCGCTCGGCGGCTTCGACGAGGCGCGGGGTGTCGGTGGTGTAGGCAAAGCGCAGGTGACGGCGGGGTGCGTTGTCGCCGAAGTCGATGCCGGGTGTGGCGGCGACGAAGGCTTCCTCGATGAGGCGGCGGGCCAGGGCTTCGCTGTCGTCGGTTAGCTCCGAGACGTCCGCGTAGATGTAGAAAGCGCCCTGCGGCTCGGCATTAATGCGGAATCCGATGTCGCGCAGCGCGGGCAGCAGCGCGTGGCGGCGCGCGTCGAAGGCTTCGCGGCGGGCTTCCAGGATGTCACGCGTGGCTGGCGCAAAAGCGGCCAGCGCAGCGTGCTGGGCCGGCGTCGAGGGCGAGATGAAGAAGTGCTGGGCGAGTTTCTCGATCTCCCGCACATACTCGGGCGGGGCCACCAGCCAGCCCAGGCGCCAGCCGGTCATGCCGAAGTATTTCGAGAAGCTGTTGACCACGAACATGCCGTCCTGCGGGTAGCTGGCCAGCGCAGTGTGCGGCTTCACTCCATAGCTCAGACCCTGGTAGATCTCGTCGATGACAATCAGCCCGCCGCGGTGGCGCACGGCCGCGCGCAGGGCGTCGAGTTCGACCGCGTCGAGCAGCGTGCCGGTGGGGTTGGATGGCGTGGCCACGATCAGCCCGAGTACGTCGTCGGCCCAGGCCGCCCCGACCAGTTCGGCAGTGGGCTGGAAGCGCGTTGCGGCATCCACCGGCAGCGCGCGCGGCACGCCCTCGAAGCTGCGCACCAGATGGCGGTTGCACGGGTAGCCGGGGTCGGGCAGCAGCCAGGCATCGCCCGGGTCGGTGGTGGCGGCCAGTGCCAGCATCAACGCGCCGGAGGCGCCGGGGGTGACGATGATGCGCTCGGGCGCGACGTCGATACCGAAACGGTCCTGGTAGTGGCGTGCGATCGCCTCGCGCAGTCGCGGCAGGCCGAGCGCAGGCGTGTAGTGCACGTCGCCGGTGGCGATGTGGCGAGTGGCCGCCTCGATGACCGGCGCCGGGGTGGGGAAGTCCGGCTCGCCCACCTCCATGTGGATCACGTCGTGGCCGGCCGCCTCCAGTTCGTGGGCGCGGCGCAGCAGTTCCATGACGTGAAACGGAGCGATGTCGGCCATGCGGCGGGCCAGACGAGGACGGTTGGCTGAGGGCATGGCGATCGGCTGTGGAAAATACGGCTGAAATGCTTGCGTGGCGGGAATACGATTGTGCCATGGTTCGCGATGCCGGCGTGCCGCCTGCGGAGCGCGCCCGTAGCGGGGCTGCGGCATTGTGGCATCATCGCTCACCCGAGACCGGCGCCTTGGCGCGCCGGCCTGCCGCACTCCGGAGGTCCCATGGACAAGCTCATGCGCGATGCCGCGCTCGAATACCATCGTCATCCGCGTCCGGGCAAGATCGAGGTCACGCCCACCAAGGTGTTGTCGAATCAGCGCGATCTGTCCCTGGCCTATTCGCCCGGTGTGGCGGTCGCCTGCACCGAGATTGCCGAACACCCGGAGGAGGCGGCCAACCTCACCGGGCGCGCCAACCTGCTGGCCGTGATCACCAACGGCACCGCGGTGCTGGGGCTGGGCAACATCGGCCCGCTCGCGTCCAAGCCGGTGATGGAAGGCAAGGCCGTGCTGTTCAAGAAGTTCGCCGGCATCGACGTGTTCGATCTGGAGGTCGACGCGACCGACCCCGAGCTCTTCATCAAGGTCGTCGCCGCGCTGGAGCCGACCTTCGGCGGAATCAATCTCGAGGACATCAAGGCGCCCGAGTGCTTCCACATCGAGCGCGCGCTGCGCGAGCGCATGAACATTCCGGTGTTCCACGACGACCAGCACGGCACGGCCATCGTCGTGGCCGCGGCGATTACCAACGGCCTGCATCTGGTCGGCAAGGAGTTCAAGGATGTGAAGGTGGTCACCTCCGGCGCCGGTGCAGCCGCGCTGGCGTGCCTTTCGCTGCTCGAGAAGCTTGGCGTGCCGCTCGAGAACATCTGGGTGACCGACATCGAAGGCGTGGTCTACGAGGGGCGTGAAGTCCTGATGGACCCGATGAAGCAGCGCTACGCGAAGAAGACCGACGCGCGGCGCCTTGCCGAGGTCATCGAAGGTTGCGACGTCTTCATGGGCCTGTCTGCCGGCGGCGTGCTCAAGCCCGAGATGGTCGCGAAGATGGCGCCGCATCCGCTGATCCTGGCGCTGGCCAACCCCGAGCCCGAGATCACCCCGGCCGAGGTCAAGGCGGTGCGCGATGACGCCATCATGGCTACCGGCCGTTCGGACTTCCCGAACCAGGTCAACAACGTGCTGTGCTTCCCGTTCATCTTTCGCGGGGCGCTGGATGTGGGTGCGACGGCGATCACCGACGAGATGAAGCTTGCCGCGGTGCACGCGCTGGCCGAACTCGCGCGCGCCGAGCAGAGCGACATCGTGGCCTCTGCCTATGCCGAGCAGTCTGGCGGTTTCGGGCCCGAGTACATCATTCCCAGGCCGTTCGACCCGCGCCTGCTGGTGAAAATCGCGCCGGCCGTGGCCAAGGCCGCGATGGAATCCGGCGTGGCCACGCGGCCGATCACCGATTGGGACGGCTACCGTGGCCAGCTCAACAACGTCGTGTGGCATTCGGGCCTGCTGATGAAGCCGGTCTTCGCCGAGGCGCGCAACGCACCGCAACGCATCATTTTCTCCGAGGGCGAATCCGAGCGCGTGTTGCGCGCGGCGCAGACCGTCATCGACGAAGGTCTGGCCTGGCCCATCCTGATTGGTCGCCCGGCGGTGGTGATGCAGCGCATCGAACGCTACGGCCTGCGCATGCGTCCCGACGCCGACTTCGAACTGGTCAATCAGGATTCCGACCCGCGCTTCAAGGAGCTGTGGATGGACTACCACAAGCTCATGGAGCGGCGCGGGGTGTCGGTCGAGTACGCCAAGAAGGAGGTGCGCCGCCGTACCACACTGATCGGTTCGCTGATGCTCAAGCACGGCTACGGTGACGGCCTGATCTGCGGCACCTACGGCATGTTCCCGGTGCATCTGGACTTCATCGAGACGGTACTCGGCCGCCGTGAGGGCGTGGAGCACTTCTATACGCTCAACGTGCTGGCACTCACCGGGCGCACGCTGTTCCTCGCCGACACCTACGTCAACCAGGATCCGAGCGCCGAGCAGGTCGTCGAGATGACCTTGCTGGCCGCGACCGAGGTGCGCCGCTTCGGTATCGAGCCCAAGATCGCGCTGCTGTCGCATTCGTCTTTCGGCAGTGTCGAGTCGGACAGCGCAAAGAAGATGCGCACGGCGCTCGACATCCTCCACCGCGACCACCCTGATCTCGAGGTGGAGGGCGAGATGGGCGGCGACCTCGCGCTTGACGCGCATGCACGGCTCGACGTCTTCCCCAACGCACGCATGCGAGAGGAAGCCAACCTGCTGATCTTCCCCAGCCGCGACGCGGCCAACATCGCCTACGGCCTGCTCAAGAACGCCGCCGGCCACGGCGTGACGGTGGGCCCCATCCTGCTGGGTACGGCCAAGCCGGTGCATATCCTGACGCCGGAATCGACCGTGCGGCGCATCGTCAACATGACCGCCCTGGCGTCCGTCGAGGCGGCCAAGAGCGGCGACTGAGCCGCGCAGGCATGTAACAAGTCTTCCCGCCGCTGCGCGGATCGTTTAGCCTTTGGCCTGCAATCGGCCCGGCGGCCGTGACGGTCGCCGGGCCGTCGCGTTGTCCGGTTTCGTGAATTTGTACCGTGACTTTGCGTGTGTTTTTGGCAACATGCTTAAAAGAAGCTTGCTATCTGACTGGTTTTGTTCTGAAAATACAAACCGTAACAGTCGCAGGTGGTGTGGGGGACCAGATCAGATGAAGGCTCGAATCAAAGCGATGGTTGTCGCGTGCGCGCTCGTGCTGGGTGCGGCGTCCGCGCCCGTGCTGGCCGAAGAAACCTATCCTCAACTGCGATCGGCTTCCTTCGTGATCGTCAGCGAGCGCACCGGGCAGGTGCTGGCCGAGCAGAACGCGGCCAAGTCGGCGCCGATCGCGTCGATTACCAAGCTGATGACGGCGATGGTCGTGCTCGACGCGCGCCAAAGCCTGTCCGAGACCCTGCGTGTCACTTCCGCCGACATCGATCGGCTCAAGAATTCCGGCTCGCGCCTGCGCGTGGGCACCCGACTGACGCGCGAGGAGATGCTCAACCTCGCGCTGATGTCTTCCGAGAACCGCGCCGCTTCCGCGCTGGCCCGTCACTACCCGGGCGGCGCGCGCGCCTTCGTCGATGCGATGAACGTCAAGGCCCGCATGCTCGGCCTGACCGACACGCGCTTTGCCGACAGCAGCGGGCTCGATCCGCGAAATGTCTCCAGCCCGCGCGACCTGGTGCGCCTGGTCGGCGTCGCGGCCACCTATCCGCTGGTGCGCGAGTTCTCGACCCGCCACGAGCGCTACGTCAAGCTCGGCGGCAGCATGGAGCGTTTCGGCAATTCCAATCCACTGGTGCGCGACGAGACCTGGCAGGTCGGCGTGTCCAAGACCGGCTTCATCCGCGAGGCCGGGCGCTGTCTGGTCATGCAGGCCTGGGTGCGCGACGAGCCGGTGATCATGGTGCTGCTCAACTCTCAGGGCACGTGGACGCGCACGGCAGACGCCAAACGCGTCAAGGCCTGGCTGGAGACGCTCGACACCGAACGGGTGGCTGCGCTGGCCCCGGGCAACGGCTGAGTCTCGGGTGATCCGCTGGTCGTGATGCGCCTCGGGCGTGTTGCGACCTGCGCCAAGGTCTGTTGCACCCGCACTACCGGCAATCGTTTTGACCCGCGTCGCTGGACGCCAGTCGCCCGGTAGGCGAGAATCGTCGCATTCCTCAGCCGCCTCGGCCCGCAACGGGCAATCGCCATGCGTATGCGCTTTACCAAGATGCACGGACTGGGCAACGACTTCGTCGTTGTCGACGCCACGCGTTCGCCCGTCGATCTGACACCCGAGCGTGTGCGAGCGATTGCCGACCGGCATTTCGGCGTCGGCTGCGACCAGTTGCTGGTGGTTGAGCCGCCCACGCGCGAGAACGTCGATTTCCGCTACCGCATCTTCAATGGCGATGGCGGCGAGGTCGAGCAGTGCGGGAACGGTGCGCGCTGCTTCGTGCGCTTCGTGCACGACAAGGGTCTGACGACCAAGCGGCGCATCCGTGTCGAGACGTGCTCGGGCGTGATCGAGCCGTTTCTCGAAGACGACGGCCTGGTCACCGTGGACATGGGCGTGCCCGTGCTCGATCCGGCCGAGATTCCGTTCCGGTCCGATTCGCGCGAGTTGGTGCAGGCACTCGATCTGGCCGACGGCACACGCATCGCCATCACCGCCGTGTCGATGGGCAATCCGCACGCCGTGCATGTGGTCGCCGACGTCGATTCCGCACCTGTTGCCACCCTCGGGCCGCTGATCGAGTCGCACGAACGCTTTCCGGCGCGCGTCAACGCCGGCTTCATGCAGGTGCTCGACGAGCACGCGATTCGTCTGCGCGTGTACGAGCGCGGCGCCGGCGAGACGCTGGCCTGCGGTACCGGCGCCTGCGCGGCGGTCGTTGCCGGCATGCTGCGCGGCCTGCTCGCCTCGCCCGTACGGGTTGCCACCCGCGGTGGCGAACTCACGATCGCCTGGGACGGCGCCGGTACGCCGGTGCGCATGACCGGACCGGCCGTGACGGTGTTCGAAGGCGAAATCGAAACGCCATGAGGACATCTCGAAAATTCTACTGCTCGGCCGGATTGCCGCGTTGCGCGGTGCCCGTGACACGGCGAACCGTCCACCTTTTCCCGGAGCCTGGCCGATGAATCCAGATCAGGTCGCGCAATACCTGCGCGAACACCCCGACTTCCTCACCGAGCACGGAGACATCTTCGTCGAGGTCACCGTGCCGCATCCGCAGGGCGGGCAGGCGATCACGCTGGCCGAGCGCCAGTTGCACGCCTTGCGCGACAAGATCCGCGAGCTCGAAGCCAAGCTCGTCGAACTGATCCGCTACGGCGAGGAGAACGATGAGATCGGCGCCAAGCTGCACCGGCTCACGGTCGGCCTGATCGCTGCCGACACCTTCGATACGCTCGACGATGCGCTGATGCAGAGTCTGCGCGAGGATTTTTCCGTGCCTCACGTCGCGCTGCGTGTGTGGAGCACGGTGGTCGTGCCCGACGGTACGCCGTTCGAACCGGTCAGCGAGGAACTGCGTTTCCAGGTTGCCGAGATGCGTCATCCGCAATGCGGTGCGCCGGCCAACCTCGAGGCACTGCCGTGGTTTGGCGACGCGGCCGCGCATATCCGCTCGGTCGCCCTGGTGCCGCTGCGCGCCGACGGCCAGGTGATCGGCCTGCTCGCGTTGGCCAGCGAGGAGAGCGAGCGCTTCTACGCCGAGATGGGCACGCTGTATCTC
>JACESY010000119.1 GCA_013911595.1 Azoarcus sp. | reverse complement strand
CGCATCATCTCGCCGGCGCGCTGCGACATGTTGGCGAAGAACTTCTCGCGCAACTCTTCCGAAGAGCCCTTGAGCGCGATCACCAAGGAGTCGGACTGGACTTCGCGCAGCAAGGTCTGCATGCCGCGGTTGTCCAGATCGAGCAGGTTCTCGAAGACGAACATTTCGTCGAGGATTTTCTGCGCGAGTTCCGCATCGTACTCGCGCACGTTGTCGAGAATCGCCGTCTCGGATGCGGCGCCGACGAAGTTGAGGATCTCGGCTGCGTGGCGCACGCCGCCCATCGCGGCCTTTTTGATCGAGGACGAGGCGCCGGCCAGCAACTGCGTGAGGGCGTCGTTGAGTTCCTTGAGCGCGATCGGCTGCACGCCGTCGAGCGTGGCGATGCGCAGCAGTACGTCGTTGCGCAGGCGGTCGCTGAACTGCTTGAGGATCTCGCCGGCCTGGTCGAACTCCAGATGCACGAGGATGGTGGCGATGATCTGCGGATGCTCGTTGCGGATCAGGTCGGCGGCGGTTGCCGCGTCCATCCATTTCAGGCTCTCGATGCCGGCCGTGTCCGAGCCTTGCATGATGCGCGAGATGATGTGGCCGGCGCGTTCGTCGCCGAGCGCCTTGGTGAGCATATTGCGGATGTGTTCCTCGCTCGCTTCGAGCGGCGCCCCTTGTTCGAAATGGGCTTCCAGCTCGCCGATGATGGCCTCGACCTTGACCCGCGACTGAGCGGGCAGCGAGGCCATCGCGAGCCCGAGCTTCTGCACTTCGCGCGGTCCCAGATGACGCAGCACTTCGGCGGCTTCGTCCGAGCCAAGCGTAAGCAGCAGCAGGGCGCTTTTCTCGACGCCTGGGTCGGTCGCGCTCATTTGCGCTTCTCCTCGTTGCCGGTCGGGTTCATCCAGCTACGGATCAGGTTCGCCACCGCCTTCGGGTCGGCCTGCGCCATTTCGCGCGCCTGGGCGAGCCGCGCATCGAAGTTCTTTTGCGATTGCTTGTTGGAGAGTTTCACCATGAAATCCTCCTGGGGCGCCCCGTCGTCACCTTCGGCTGCACCGACGCCCGCCTCGGCAGCGGCTCCCGGTGCCGGTTGCGGGGGCGTGGTGAGCGTGCGCATGAGCGGACGGATCACGCCAAAATACGCGAAGGCCAGCGCCAGCGCCAGCGCCAGGTATTTTGCCGCGAGCTTGGCCGGTTCGAGGACGTCGGGATCCTTCCACAGCGGCAGTTCCAGCGGCTCGGGAACTTCGCCCGCCGCGAACGGTGCGCTCGAAATCTGCACGACATCGCCGCGCGCCTCGTCGAAGCCGATCGCCCCTCTTACCAGCGCGGTGATGCGCTGCATCTGTTCAGGGGTGAGGGTGACGTCGCGGGTCTGGCCGTTGGGCATGGTCTCGGTGCGGTCGCGTACGACGACAGCCACGGACAGCTTGCGCACCTGTCCGGTGGCGTGCCGGATGTGCTGGATGTTTCGGTCCAGTTCATAGTTGAGCGTGGCCGAGCGGTTGCGGGTCACCGGACGCCGATTGGCTTCGTCCTCGTCCTCGTCGGCGTCGGGGTCCGGGTCGACGATCGGCGCTTCGGCCGGTACCGGAGGCTGGTTGGTGAGTGCGCCCGGCACGCCGCCGGGGCCGGGGATGCCGCTGAACTGTTCGGAGGTCTGCTGGCTGCGGATGGCCTGATCCGGCGCCGGATTGGGCGTATAGCTCTCGGCGGTTTCTTCGATGCGGCTGAAATCGACGTCTGCGGCGACCTGGGCGCGGAAGTTGCCCGCGCCGACCAGCGGTTCGAGCAGGGCTTCGACACGGCGCAGGTACGTGGCCTCGAGCTCACGCACATAGCCCAGTTGTGTGGCGTCGAGTGCAGCGTCGCGCCCGGCGCCTGGCGGGCGCGTGAGCAGATCGCCGTTGTGGTCGACGACGCTGACGTCGTCGTTGGAAAGCTTGGGGACGCTCGATGACACCAGGTGCACGATGCCGGCGATCTGCGATTCGTCGAGCACGCGTCCGGGATACAGGGAGACCATCACCGACGCCGACGGCCGCTGCTCGTCGCGCAGGAAGCCGCTTTGCTTGGGTATCGCCAGATGTACGCGCGCGCCGGCGACGGAAGAGATCGACTGCACGGTGCGCGACAGTTCGCCCTCGAGGGCGCGCTGGTAATTCACCTGTTCAAGGAACTGCGATACGCCCAGGCGCTGGTTCTCCATGACCTCGAAGCCGACCAGGCCGCCCTTGGGCAAGCCCTCGGCCGCGAGTTGCAGGCGCACGTCGTGTACCCGGTCGGACGGCACCATGATGGCGCCGCCTCCGGAGCCGATGCTGTAAGGAATGTTTCGTTGCTGGAGCGCCGCGACGATGGCGCCTCCGTCGCGTTCCTCGAGGTTCGCGAAGAGTACGGCGTATTCAGGCGCGCGCGTCCACAGCAGGGTGCCGACGACGAGCGCCAGCGCCAGCGCGATCGCCGCTGCACCTGCGAGCTTCTGGCGCTGGCTCAGATTGTTCAATTGCTGCAGCATCTGCTGCGGCGAAGCGGTGGTCGCGGTGTCGGCGGCAGCCATGGCGGGTTTCCCTTGCGCGTCGCATTGACGGATGGCGGCATTGTCGGCGTATGCGTGCAAGCATGTTCGCGCGAAAAGCGGCATTTTTTGCCGCCTGTTTGCCGGTTACCATAGACCGTCGCGTGATTAGGCTGTCAGCCGTGAAAGAACCCGCCACCCCTGCCGCGCCACAACTGCCCGATGGCCAGCGCCTCGATGCCGCGCAATTGGCCGAGGCCTTCACGCTGTTCGCGCGCGCGTCGGAGGAGTTGTCCGGGGCCTACAACGCACTGCAGGCGCAGGCTGCCCAGCTCACCGAGCGCATGAACGTACTCATGGGCGCGCTGCCCGCGGGGGTTGTCGTGCTCGACCGCGAGCGGCACATCGTCCAGTGCAACCGCGCCGCGCGCGGCTTGCTCGGTGCCGGCTGCGAGGGGGCGGCCTGGCGGTCCGTACAGGCGCGTTTCGTGGCGACCAGCACGCCTGGCGAGGTGTCGCTCGGCGAGGGCTCCGAAACGCGCCGTCTGTCGCTGTCCGAGGCGGCCGTCGAATCCGGTGAGGAGCACATCGTGCTGATTCACGACGTGACCGACGCGCATCGCATGCGACTGGCCGCCGAGCGCAACGAACGGCTCGCCGCGATGGGCGAGATGGTCGCGGGGCTGGCGCATCAGTTACGTACGCCGCTGTCGGCGGCCCTGCTGTATACCGCCGGTCTGGCCAAGCCCGAACTGCCGCCCGCTGACCGCGAACGTGTCGCGGAGCGCGCGATTGAGCGCCTGCGCCATCTGGAACGGCTGATCGGCGACATGTTGCGATTCGCACGCGGAGATCAGCTCGGACGCCAGAGCTTCGCGGTATGCGAGTTGCTGCGGGAGCTGGCACACACACTCGAACCGGTCGCCCGGGCACGGCGCGTACGCTTCGTCAGCCGCTGCAATTGCGGCGATCATGAAATCTTCGGCGACCGCAAGGCGCTGGGCGGCGCGCTGACCAACCTGATGGAGAATGCGATCCAGATTTCGCACGAAGGCGGCGAAGTGCGCGTGAACGTGTCGCTCGAAGGCGATGAACTGGTGTGCGTGGTCGCCGACGACGGGCCGGGAATCGCACGGGCGGAACAGGCGCGCGTGTTCGAGCCCTTTTTTACGACACGCACCGACGGCACGGGTCTCGGCCTGGCCATCGCTCGTGATGTTGCACGAGCCCATGGCGGCGACGTCGCACTGGCCTCTCAACCGGAGCGCGGCGCCACATTCACGCTGACCTTGCCCGCTCGTCCGCCGGCCGGCGACGCCGCCCCCCCGACTGGAGACCTGTCCCCCCATGAGTGAAGCGATTCGACTGCTCGTCGTAGAGGACGACGCCGCGCTGCGCGATGCGGTTTGCATGACGCTGGAGATGGCCGGCCATCACGTGATCGGCGTTGACGGTGGTCCGCCCGCGTTGGAAGCGATCGCGACCGAACCCTTCGATCTGGTCATCAGCGATTTGCGCATGCAGCCGATGGACGGTCTCGAGTTGCTCGGCGCGATCCGCTCGCGCCTGCCGCAGATGCCGGTGCTATTGATGACCGCCTACGGTGACGTCGAGAAGGCGGTTGCGGCGATGCGCGGCGGCGCCTGCGATTTCCTGATGAAACCCTTCGAGCCCGAGGTGCTGCTCGGCTACGTGCGTCGCTATGCGCATGCGCCTTCGGATGAAGACGAAGTGGTTGCCGGGGATCCGCGTACGCGCCAGTTGCTGCAGATGGCCGCACGGGTGGCGACGTCCGATGCCACCGTATTGCTCACGGGCGAGTCCGGCACCGGCAAGGAGGTGTTCGCCCACTACATCCATGCGCATTCGCCGCGCGCGGCCCGCCCCTTCGTCGCGATCAACTGCGCGGCGATTCCCGAGAATCTGCTCGAGGCCACGCTGTTCGGGTACGAGAAGGGTTCCTTCACCGGCGCGCAGGTTTCGCAGGCGGGCAAGTTCGAGCAGGCCCAGGGGGGCACGCTGCTGCTCGACGAGATCTCCGAAATGCCGTTGGCGCTGCAGGCCAAGTTGCTGCGGGTGCTGCAGGAGCGTGAAGTCGAGCGCGTGGGCGGACGCAAGAGTATCGATCTGGATATTCGCGTACTGGCGACAAGCAACCGTGACATGGCCTCCGAGGTGGCCGCAGGGCGCTTCCGTGAAGACCTGTACTACCGGCTCAACGTCTTTCCGCTGGCGATTCCGTCGCTGCGTGAGCGTCCCGGTGACATCCTGCCGCTTGCGGCGCATTTTCTCTCGCGACATGCCGCCGCGATGCGTCGCAGCGCGAGGCTCGACCCGGGTGCCGAGGCCGCACTCGTTGCCCATGCCTGGCCCGGGAACGTGCGCGAACTCGAGAATGCGATGCAGCGCGCGCTGATCCTCGCGCCTTCGGAGTCGATCGACGCCGCCACCTTGTCGATGTGCCTGCCCACCGGTGCGATATCTGCCTCACCCGTCAGCATGGCGGCGGCGACTCCGGTTGCGCCGTCGGCAATTGCTGCCGCGCCGGGCATCGTTGCCGGCGGAAACCGGCCGGACAACATGAAGGATCTGGAGCGCGAGCATATCCTGGCAACGCTGCGCGAGGTCGGCGGTTCGCGCAAGCTGGCGGTCGAACGCCTGGGCATTTCCGAGCGGACGCTGCGCTACAAGCTGCAGCAATATCGCTCGGAAGGCCATGATTGCTGAGAGGACGCTCAAGATCGTGGGCGTGGGGCCGTAGGAAAGATATGGGCGGCGTTCTTGGGAACGCTTCCTCAGGCGGTTGCGTTGGCGGAAGTTGAACTTTTGGCACGCCGATTGCTCTGCTAGACTGTCACTGCGCAAACGTGTTTTGCGAGGTAGGAGCCCATGGATACGCGCGGCATCGAACAACTCATCGGCGAACTGCGAGCCACGTCCCAGTCGGCCGCTGCCAAACCGGCCCAGTCCGCTGCGGGCGAGGGCGGGGTCGACTTCGCCCAGGTGCTGCAGTCCGCACTCAAGGACGTCAGCTCCGCCTCGGCCGAAGCGCGCAACATGACCAAGGAGTTCACCGCCGGTAATCCGGATGTCGAACTCCAGGACGTGATGGTCAATCTGCAGAAAGCGAGCCTGTCCTTCCAGCAGATGGTGCAGGTGCGTAACCGCCTCGTGTCCGCCTATCAGGACATCATGAACATGCCGATGTAAGGGGTCATCGCACTCCGGACAAAAAAAGCCGCTTTGAGCGGCTTTTTTGTTGCCCGGTGCGTGCGGTTCAGTCGGGGCTTTCGAGCAGGCGGCGCTCGCGTTCGATCTTGAAGATGTAGCGCTGGATCTGGTTGGTGAAGCGCGGCGGCATGTCGACGATCTCGCAGCCGGCGCGCACGCTGCGGGCGCCATTGGGATTGGTCGTCTGGTGCAGGTTGCGCACCTTCAGGCGTACCTTCGCGCTGTCGCTGTCGGGCAGGGAAATCAGGCAGTCGGTCAGTTCCATGCCGACGGCCAGTTCCAGCGCGTCGGCCTCGATCACCAGTGCGATCCCGTCCATGCTGACATCGGCAACGCGAGGGCGGACCACCTTCGCCGCGGGGGGATTCGCGCCGACAGCTTCGCCGTTGTCGCCGCCATCTTGCGGATACACGGTGACCTGACACACCACCGGATTGTTCATCGGGACCGACATGCGGAAGGCTTCACGTCGCTGCAGGCGCAGGATGGACGCGGGCAGCGGGGCGAAAAGTGCCGGCAGATCGTCCCAGGTGACGCTGGCGACCTCGTGCAGGTCGAACTGGATACGCACTCCGTCGAGCTGGGCCGAACAGGTCAGGAAGTCGCTGGCTATGGCCTGGGTGTTGAGCCACTCGTCGGGGCTGACATCAAGCACCAGGCCGCGCGGCCCGCAGTCGAGCACGGCGCTGACGAAGCGATAGTTTCCAGCGTCGATATGTGCGTTGAGCAGCACGCGCTGTTGTTTCATGCGACGCAGTGTCAGCAGGATCTCGCCCGAATCGTGGAGCAGATGGTCGGGAAAGTGCTCGGGCTTGAGCAGACCGGTGTGGATGGTGGCTTCTTGGTGTTCGGCCATGCGTGCGTGTGGGCGCGGTTCGAGGGTTTGTGGGAACCCACTTATAACACGGCGCGCGCTCAGCTTGGGGGCGGATCGGCGGGTCTGGTCAGCGGTGAGTGCGTACGCGAACTGGAGTCGCCGCGCTCGACCGAATACAGCCAGGCGAGCAGTTCGGCGACCGCGACGTAGAGTTGTGGGGGAATGCGCTCGTCGAGGTCGACCTGCATCAGCAGGCTGACGAGTTCGGGCGACTCATGAACGTACACGCCGGCCTCGCGAGCGCGCTCGATGATCTCCTGGGCAAGCAGCCCGCGTCCCTTGGCGACCACCCGCGGGGCCGATTCCCCGGACGCATAGGTGAGCGCGACGGCTTCGTCCGAGGAGCGCGTATTGGGCTTGTCCTCATCCGTCATCGCGCACCTCTGCGACGAATCCGGTCAGCGGGACGTCGGCCGCGGAGAGTGCGTCGTCGAGCCGGTCACGCGCCGCTTCGAGCGCGGCGGCGGTGGCTTCGTCGTCCGAGACCAGGCGAACGGCGACGCCGGCCGAGGTCAGATGCAATCGGGCCTCCAGCGCGCCGAGTCGGGGCATGGTCAGACGCAGGGTCGAGTCCCAGCCGTCCTGGCCGTCGGATGCGTCCCCCTCTCCGCCTTCACGATACGGGTCGTCGAGTTCCCACTCGAAGCGTTGCCCCGGCCATGCCTGACCGTGCAGCAGGTATTGCTGGGTCGCCATGGCATCGAGCTGCTGGTGGACGACCGGCATCAGGCGCTCCGCGACGACCGGCCCGCGGCTCAGGGCTGCTGCCTGCGAGGCCTCCGCTGCGCGTTCGGCGAGTGCTTCGCCGCCGCGTCCGATGAAGTTGGTTGCGGTACTCATTGGTGTTGGTGCGACGCGTGGCGCGCTGGCCGTTTCGTTGCGCGCGAGCGCAGGCTGTTGGCCCTGGGGCTCGGCGCGCAGTGCGTCGGCGCCGGTGCGTCCGGACAACCATTTGGCCTGGTGGGCTTCGTAGAACAGCCCGCTTTGCGAGAGTGCTTGCCGCAGCAGGGGCGCGAGGTCCGCGCCGCCGTTCGCCGGTGGCGCCGGCAACAGCGGCCGGCCGGCCGCAAGCGTGGTCGGCTGCGGTGTCGGCTGGCCTGTCAGCAGGAAGCTGATGAGGCGTCCGGTGGGACTGAGGCTGGGGCGGGATGCGACTTCCGCGCCGACATTCGCCGGGTTCTGCGTTCTCGCACCCTCACCAACGACACGGGCGAAAACCGCATTCGCCGTATTGCGTGTGACCACGAGTTCAAGCGCGTCTCCGGCCTTGGCCGGATGATTGAGGGCGAGTGTGTACTCGCGCCCTGCGACGATCGCCTGGAAGGTATTGTCCGGCAGCGCTCGGGTGATCTGGGCAGTGAATTGCTGCCCCGGCAGCAACTGGGGCAGGCGCGCCTGGATCTCGCGTACGCGCGCGGTGCCCTGCACCGGCGGTTCGCTGTCGAAGAAGCTTGCCTCGGTGAGCAGGCGAAGGCGGGCGGCGAGATCGGTGGGAATCACGGGGCCTCCACGGCGTGCTCAGTGCCCCGCGCGGATCAGAAACGGGTGGCGCCGTAGGCTGCGCGCACGGCGCGGTCCCGCGAGCCGTGTGCGCAGCCTACGGCGCCACCCGCTACTGATCCGCGCGGGGCACTGAGCACGCTGTGGAGGTCCCGTGATTCCCACCGATCTCGCCGCCCGCCTTCGCCTGCTCGCCGAGGCGAGCTTCTTCGACAGCGAGCCGCCGGTGCAGGGCACCGCGCGCGTGCGCGAGATCCAGGCGCGCCTGCCCCAGTTGCTGCCGGGGCAGCAATTCACTGCCCAGATCACCCGGGCGCTGCCGGACAACACATTCCAGGCAATCGTCGCAGGGCGCGAATACACACTCGCCCTGAATCATCCGGCCAAGGC
>JACESY010000118.1 GCA_013911595.1 Azoarcus sp. | reverse complement strand
GGTAGGGACTCGGGGCGGAAAAGCGCATCGGGATTCGCATGGCGGCGGATAAGCGGCTGTGGATGATCGCATATCGTGCTGGTGCCCGCACGGCACCCACCTTGGGACATCGGTGCTTGTGGGATAATCGCTGCCATGGTTTCCGTCACTCACGCCGTTTCCCCGGACGCTCAATCCGCACCGATCGAACTGCTCGTCGAGGGGCTCGCGGTCGACGCCCGCGAGCACATCGAGGAAGCGCTCGAACTCGCCCGCGACATCTATGGCGACGAAGTGCTTGGCACCGGCGAATCGGTGTGGACGCATGCACTGGGCATGGCGCTGATCAGCAGTTCTTTGCGGCTCGACGCCGAGGCGCGCGTCGCCGCCATCCTGTTCGCAGTGCCGGTGTATCGCACCGGCAGCCTTGAACAGGTCGCGCAGCGTTTCGGCGACTCCGTGGCCGGCATCGTCGAGGGTCTTCGCAAGCTCAACGGCCTGCGCGTGGTCACGCGCATGCGGGGCAAGTCGGACTCGCCCGACGTGCATGCCCAAACCGAGTCGTTGCGCAAGATGCTGCTCGCGATGGCGGCCGACATCCGCGTCGTGCTGCTGAGGCTGGCCTCACGCACGCAGACCTTGCGCCATTACGCCGACACCAAGAGTCCGGTGCCCGCGGAACTGGCGCGCGAATCGCTCGATCTGTACGCGCCGCTGGCCAACCGGCTGGGTGTGGGGCAGTTGAAATGGGAACTTGAAGATCTGTCCTTCCGCTTCCTCGAGCCGACCACCTACAAGCAGATCGCACGCAAGCTCGACGAGCGCCGCACCGAGCGCGAGGCCTTCATCGGGGAGGCCCTGTCGGCGCTGCGGCGCGAACTCGATGCGGCTGGCATCGACGCCGACCTGTACGGGCGACCCAAGCACATCTACAGCATCTACAACAAGATGCGGCACAAGAAGCTCGACTTCGAGCAGGTCTATGACATCCGTGCCGTGCGCGTGCTGGTGCGCAAGGTCAATCATTGCTACAAGGTGCTCGATATCGTCAATCGCCTGTGGGAGCCGATTCCTGAGGAGTATGACGACTACATCAGCAAGCCAAAGGGCAATAATTACCAGTCACTGCACACCGCGGTGCGCGCGGCCGACGGACGCGCGCTGGAGGTGCAGATCCGCACTCACGAGATGCACCGCCATGCCGAGTTCGGTGTGGCCGCGCATTGGCGTTACAAGGAAGGTGGCGGCGCGGTCGAGGCCTACGACGAAAAGATCGCGTTGCTGCGCAGCCTGCTGTCATGGCGTGACGAAATCGCCGGCGGTGCCGACTGGATCGAGCAGTCGCGTCGCGCCGCGCTCGATGACACGATCTACCTGCTGACGCCGCAGGGGCGCGTGATCGACTTGCCGCACGGGGCGACGCCGGTGGACTTCGCCTATCGACTTCACACCGACCTGGGTCATCGCTGCCGTGGCGCCAAGGTCGACGGCCAGCTCGTGCCGCTGAACACGCAACTGGCGAGCGGCCAGACGGTGGAGATCGTCGCGGCGAAGGAGGGCGGGCCTTCGCGTGACTGGCTCAACGCGCAGCAGGCTTACGCCACGACCCATCGGGCGCGCACCAAGATCCGTCAGTACTTCAGCCAGCTCGAGGAATCCGAGATGCTGGCGCGTGGTCGCAGCTTCGTGATCAAGGAGTTGCAACGCGAGGGCCGGACCCAGACCAACATCGAGGAACTGGCCGAACGTCTGGGCTTTCGCAATGCCGACATGATGTTCGTCGCCGCCGGCCGCGGTGAGATCGGCGCGCGTTCCGTACACAACGCGTTGCGCAGCGCGGCCGAAGTGCCGCCGCCCGAGGCCGATCCGGGAATCGTCGTCGGGCGTAGCCGTTCGGGGGGGGCCAGCGGCAAGGTACTGATCGTCGGCGTGGGCAAGTTGCTCACATCGCTCGGGCGCTGCTGCAAGCCGGCGCCGCCGGACGCAATTCAGGGCTTCATCACGCGTGGACGTGGCGTGTCCATCCACCGGGTCGATTGCCCGTCTTTCCAGAACCTGGTGCACCAGGAACCCGAGCGCGTGATCGAGGCCGAATGGGGCGAGGATGCGTTCAAGGGGCCGCAGTCGGTGTTCCCGGTCGATGTCAGCGTCGAGGCCAACGACCGTCAGGGTCTGCTGCGCGACATCTCGGATGTGCTCTCGCGCGACAAGATCAACGTCACCGCCGTCAACACGCTGACCAAGAAGGGGCGTGCGCACATGCGTTTCACGTTCGAGGTTGCCGGGGTGGCGCAGATCCAGCACGCGATCAGTCTGATCCGCGGGGTCGGCGGCGTCATCGACGCACGCCGCAGCTAGGGCCTGTTCACATTTGCCAAGCCCTGCGGGTGGGTCTGTATGGCCGCGCCGGCGGCGTTGCGCTCATTGTCAAGTGAATGGCCATTGCCTGCTTCGGGCACAGCCATACAGACCCACGCGATTCGCCAGCGCAAGTGTGAACAGGCCCTAGTCCCGCCACTCACTCCCCGGCCAGATCCTTGAGCAGCATTTCCTGGGCCGAACGCCGGATACCGCGTGCGTGGCGGCGGCGATAGCGCCCATCAGCGAGCATCTCCCAGGACTGGGAGTTGTCCGCGACATAGGCACGCAGGCCCTCGCGCAGCACGCGCCGACGCAGCTTCGGGTCGAGGACGGGAAAGGCGATCTCGATGCGACGGAAGAAGTTGCGATCCATCCAGTCGGCGCTCGACAGATAGACCTTGTCCTCGCCGCCGGCATGGAAGTGGAAGATGCGGTGGTGTTCAAGGAAGCGGCCGACGATCGAGCGCACGCGGATGTTCTCTGACAAGCCCGGCACGCCGGGGCGCAGCGCGCACGGGCCGCGCACGATCAGTTCGATGGGCACGCCGGCCTGCGAAGCGGCATACAGCGCCTCGATGGTCTCGGATTCGAGCAGCGCATTGACCTTGACCATGATGCGGCTCTTGAGCCCGGCGCGTGCGGCCTCGGCCTCGGCATGAATGGCGGCGACCACGTTCTGCTGCAACGCGAATGGCGCTTGCCACAGGTGGCGCAGCGTACTCGCCTTGCCCAGGCCGGTGAGCTGCTTGAAGACCTCGGCGACGTCTGCGCCGATCTCCTCGTTGCAGGTCATCAGGCCGTAGTCGGTGTAGAAGCGCGTGGTGCGCGGATGGTAGTTGCCGGTACCCAGATGCACGTAACGCATCAAACGCCCGCTCTCGCGGCGCACGACCATCAGCATCTTGGCGTGGGTCTTGTAGCCGACCACGCCGTACACGACGTGGGCGCCGACTTCCTCGAGGCGGTTGGCGAGCGTGATGTTGGCTTCTTCGTCGAAGCGCGCCATCAGCTCGAGCACCACCGTGACCTCCTTGCCCTTCTGCGCGGCACGGGCGAGCAATTCCATCAGCACGGACTCGGTGCCGGTGCGATAGACGGTCATCTTGATCGCCAGTACCTGCGGGTCGTCGACCGCCTGGCGCAGGATCTCGATGACTGGCTCGAAACTCTGGAACGGATGGTGCAGCAGCACGTCCTGACGGCGGATTGCGGCGAAGATGTCAGCGCGTTTCGGGTCGATGCCACGCGGCATGCCCGGCGTGAACGGGGCAAAGCTCAGATCCGGCCGATTGACCCAGTCGGGCACCTGCATCAGACGCACCAGGTTGACGATGCCGGGCGTGCGATAGACGTCGCCCTCGGACAGGCGGAACTGGTGCAGCAGGAACTGCTCCATCTCGTCGGAGCACGTGTCGGCGATCTCCAGACGCACCGCGTCGCCGAAGTGGCGCTGTTGCAGTTCGCCCTTGAGCGAGGCCATCAGACTCTCGACCTCTTCTTCGTCGACGAACAGATCCGAATTGCGCGTCAGCCGGAACTGGTAGCAACCGAGCACACGCATGCCGGTGAACAGCTTGTTGGCGTTGGCGTGCATGACCGAGGACAGGAACACAAAGGTGTACTCGTGTTCGCAGATCTCGCGTGGCAGCCGAATCACCCGCGGCAGCGCACGCGGCGCCTGCACGATGGCCGCACCCGAGTCACGCCCGAAGGCGTCCCGCCCCTCGAGTTCGACGGCGAAGTTCAGACTCTTGTTGAGCACACGCGGAAACGGGTGTGCCTGATCCAGCCCGATCGGCGTGAGTACCGGG
This sequence comes from Azoarcus sp., assembly GCA_013911595.1. GTDB lineage: Bacteria > Pseudomonadota > Gammaproteobacteria > Burkholderiales > Rhodocyclaceae > Pseudazoarcus. The sequence goes on along the minus strand of JACESY010000118.1, from coordinate 4,385 downwards.
ATGACCTCGCGGTCGAAGTACTCCTCGATCCACGCGTTCTGCGCTTCGCTCCATTCGCCGCGACGCAGGAACACCACGCCTTCGCGCTCGAGGGCCGGCAGGATGTCATCGTTGAGCAATTCGTACTGGTCGGCGATCAGCGAGTGCACTTCCTTGCTGACGCGGCCGAGCAGTTCCTCCGGTGTCCTGCCGTCGATGCCCGGCGTGCGGATGCCCAGGCGGATCTGTTCCTTGATACCCGATACGCGAATCTCGAAGAATTCGTCGAGGTTGCTCGACACGATGCACAAAAAGCGCAGTCGCTCGAGCAGTGGCATGTCGCGGTCGGCCGCCTGGGCGAGCACGCGCCGCTGGAACTGAAGCAGCGACAGTTCGCGGTTGAGGAAGTGCTCGGACGGAAAGTTCTGTGTTCGCGGAGGCAGTTTCATCGTGATTCCGGAGTTGCGCGCCGGCGCGTGGCCCGCCATCGTGCGGCACCAGGATTACGTTTCGGTGACACCGGCATGATCTGTCGAAGCTTACCTCAGTGCCGACGCCGATGTGTGTTCAAGCGCCGGGCGCAGCGGCCCGGATGCTAGAATCCGGGCATCCGAATCCCGCCTTTCTGGCGCCTATCCGAACATCATGCATGAACTGATCGCCGCGATCGACCTCGGTTCGAACAGCTTCCGGCTGCAGGTGGGCAAGATCGTCAATGATCAGATCTATCCACTCGACGGCATCAAGGAGCCGGTGCGCCTGGCCGCCGGTCTGACCGCCGACAAGCAACTCGATGCGGCCGCCTTGCAGCGCGGTTTCGACGCCCTGAGTCGCTTCAATGAACGTCTGCGCGGTTTCCCGCCCGAAACGGTGCGTGCAGTCGCGACGAACACCCTGCGCGTAGCCAAGAACGCGCGCACCTTTCTGGACCAGGCCGAGGAAGTGCTCGGCGTGCCGATCGAGGTCATCTCGGGCCGGGAAGAGGCCCGTTTGATCTACGTCGGCGTGGCCCACACCTTGCCCGAGCCGCAGCGCCAGCAACTCGTGGTGGACATTGGCGGCGGCTCGACCGAGCTGATCATCGGCAAGAGTTTCGAACCCATCCTGCTCGAGTCGCTCTATATGGGCTGCGTCGGCTACAGCCTGAATTACTTCCCGGGCGGGCGCATCGATCGCGAGTCCTTGCGCGAGGCCGAGCTGGCTGCCCGCAGCGAACTGCAGACCATCGCCTTGCCTTACCGCGATGCCGGCTGGGAAGTCGCGGTGGGCTCGAGCGGTTCGGCCAAGGCGCTGATCGATGTGCTCGAGCAAAACGGCTGGGCCGAGGGCGCGATCACCGTCGAAGGGCTGGAACGCATGCGCACTGCGCTGCTGCGCGCCGGGCGGCTCGATCGCGTCAAGCTCGCTGGTCTGAAGGATGATCGCCTTCCGGTGATCCTCGGCGGCTTCTCGATCATGTCTGCCGTGTTCAAGGAGTTCGGCATCGAACGCATGGTGTTCTCGGACGGCGCACTGCGCCTGGGTGTGCTCTACGACCTGCTGGGCCGCTATCACCATCACGACTTGCGCGATGCGACCGTGTCGGCCTTCGTCTCCCGCTACGGCATCGATCCCCGTCAGGCCGAGGCCGTCGCCGATACTGCCTGCCATCTGCTCGCCTGCCTGGACCCCGAGACGGCCGATCCCGACCATCCCGACCACCGCTTCCTGCGCTGGGCGGCGACGCTGCACGAGATCGGCATCTCGGTGGCTCATGCGAGCTATCACAAGCACAGCGCCTACATTCTCGGCAATGCCGACATGCCCGGCTTCTCGCGGCTGGACCAGTCCCGCCTGGCGCGCATCGCGCTGGGTCATCGAGGCAAGCTCGCGCGTGTGGCCTCGCTGCCCGACGAGAGCCCCGACTGGTTGCTCATCGCCTGCCTGCGTCTGGCCTGTCTGCTGCACCGGGCACGTGACGGACGCGGCGTGCCGCCGGTGTCGCTGGCACGTACTTCGGCCGGTTTCGCGGTCAGCCTCGAGCGCGACTGGCTCGACGAACGTCCGCTCACCGCTGCCGCGCTCGAGGACGAGCAGCACCAGTGGTTGTCGGTCGGCCGCGGGCTGGCCGTGCAGGTCACCGACGCAGGGCGCGTGACTGCCTGAGGCCCGGAGCGACGCGAGGACCAGGATCATGCTCATCGACACGCACTGCCATCTCGATGCCACCGAATTCGACGGCCGACGCGAGGCGATGCTCGATGCGGCCCGCGCGGCCGGTGTGGGCGCCTTCGTCGTGCCGGCAGTCGGGGCAGAGAACTTCGCCGCGGTGCGCGCACTGTCGGAAGCGCACGCCGACGTGTGTCACGCCTACGGCATCCATCCGCTGTTCGTGACGCACGCGCGCGAAGCCGACCTCGAAGTGCTCACCGAGCGCCTGGACGAGGGCACGGCGGTGGCGGTTGGCGAGATCGGACTGGATCACTACGTCGACGACGCCGATCCGGACACGCAACGCCACTATTTCGTCGAACAACTCAAGCTCGCGCGCCGCTTCGGACTGCCGGTGATCCTGCACGTGCGACGGGCCGTCGACGCCATCCTAAAGGAGTTGCGGCGCATCGAGGTGCCCGGTGGCATCGCCCATGCGTTCAACGGCAGTCGTCAGCAGGCGGACATCTTCCGTGCCATGGGTTTTTGCCTGGGCTTCGGCGGCGCGGCGACGTTTTCGGGTTCCACGCGCATCCGTCGGCTCGCCACGGAACTGCCACTCGAGTCCATCGTGCTAGAGACCGATTCCCCCGACATCCGGCCGGAGTGGGCGCAGGATATCCCCAACGAGCCGGCCAACCTGCCGCGCATCGCCTCGGTGATCGCGCAACTACGCGGCATCGACGTGGACGAACTGGCTTCGGCCACGGCCGCCAATGCACATACTGCGTTGCCGCGACTGGCGCGCGTCGCCGATGGGACAATGCGCAGCGAACATCCAGGGAGAGAAGCTTGAAGATCCTCGTACCCGTCAAGCGCGTGGTCGATTACAACGTCAAGATCCGTGTGCGTGCGGACGGCACGGGCGTCAACCTGGCCGGGGTCAAGATGTCGATGAATCCTTTCGACGAGATCGCCGTCGAAGAGGCCGTGCGCCTGCGCGAAGCCGGCCTGGCCACCGAGGTCGTCGCTGTCAGCTGCGGCACGGATGCGTGTCAGGAGACATTGCGCACGGCGCTGGCGATCGGTGCCGACCGTGCCATCCTGGTCGAGACCGGCGCCACGCTGCAGCCACTGGCGGTGGCCAAGCTGCTGCGCGAGATCGTGCGGCAGGAGGCGCCCGATCTGGTGATCTGCGGCAAGCAGGCGATCGACGACGACGCCAACCAGACCGGCCAGATGCTCGCCGCGCTGACGGGCTGGCCGCAGGCGACCTTCGCCTCGAAGCTGGTGGTGGCCGATGGCCGCGCCGAAGTCACGCGCGAGATCGACGGCGGGCTGGAGACGATCTCGGTGGTGTTGCCGGCCGTGGTGACCACTGATCTGCGCCTGAACGAACCGCGCTACGCGACCCTGCCCAACATCATGAAGGCAAAGCGCAAGCCGCTAGAGCGCACGAACCCGGAGGCGTTGGGCGTGGAGGTGGCGCCGCGCATCGAGGTGCTGGGGGTCGCCGAACCGCCGCAGCGCCGTGCCGGCGAACGCGTGCCCGATGTCACGACGCTGGTAGACCGATTGCGCAACCAGGCGAAGGTGATCCCGTGAGCGTTCTCGTCATAGCCGAACACGACAACCAGGCCCTGCGACCGGCCACGGCCCCGACGCTGGCTGCCGCGCGCGCGATCGGCGGGGAAGTGGTGCTGCTCGTCGCCGGCCACGATTGCGCCGCGGTGGCGCAACAGGCCGCCTCGCTCGACGGCGTCGCTCGCGTGCTCGTCGCCGATGCGCCGCACTACGAACATGAACTGGCCGAAAACCTCGCCGCACTGGTGCTCAACCAGGCTGAGGGGCGCACCCATTTGCTCGCGCCGGCGACCACGTTCGGCCGTAATCTGATGCCGCGCGTCGCCGCGCTGCTCGACGTCGCACAGATCGGCGACGTCGTCGAAGTGTGCGCACCGGATACCTTCGTGCGTCCGATCTATGCCGGCAATGCGCTCGAGACCGTGCGCAGCCTGGACGCCGTGCGCGTGCTCACGGTGCGGCCCACGGCGTTCGAAGCGGTGGGGCAGGGCGCAAGCGCACCGGTGGAGGCGATCGCGGCCGGCCCGGATCTTGCGCTGTCGCGCTTTGTCTCGCGCGAGCTTACGCGCTCCGAACGGCCCGAACTGGGCAGCGCGCGCGTGGTCGTCTCGGGCGGGCGTGGGCTCGGCAGCGCGGAACGCTTCGAAGCCGTGCTCGGACCGCTGGCCGAACGCCTGGGCGCGGCGCTGGGC
>JACESY010000117.1 GCA_013911595.1 Azoarcus sp. | reverse complement strand
GCTCTACGGTCTGCAAGCGGCTCTGCGCGGTAATCGACGCGGTGAAGCCCTGGCCGGGGATGGCCGGCGTGCCGCCGAGCTGGCCGGCGGATACCTGCGTGTTCTGCGCTTCGATCGCGCGGCGCACGTCGGCCGGCGTCATGCGGTAGTTGACCAGCTTGTCCGGGTCCATCCAGATGCGCATCGCGTACTGCGAACCGAACACCACGACTTCGCCGACGCCGGTCACGCGCGAGAGCGGATCCTGCACGCTGGAGACCAGGAAGTCGGTCAGGTCGAAGTTCGACAGCGACCCGTCCTCGGCGACGAAGCCGATCACCATCAGGAAGTTGCGCGCGGATTTCGCCACCTGCACGCCCTGCTGCTGCACCGCCTGCGGTAGCAGCGGCAGCGCTAGTTGCAGCTTGTTCTGAACCTGCACCTGGGCGATGTCGGGGTCGGTGTCCGCGCTGAAAGTCAGCGTAACCGTGGCACGGCCGAAGGAATCGGCGGACGAATTGAAGTAGAGCAGGCCGTCCAGGCCGGTCATCTTCTGCTCGATGACCTGAACCACCGAATCCTCGACGGCCTTGGCCGAAGCGCCCGGGTAGGTGGTGTTGATCGCGATTGCCGGCGGTGCGATGGCCGGGTATTGCGACACCGGCAGGTTCAGGATGGACAGCGTGCCGGCCAGCATGATGACGATGGCGATGACCCAGGCGAAGATTGGCCGGTCGATGAAGAACTTTGCCATGGTTCCGCCCTCAGCCCTGTTCTTTGCTTTCGGCGACGCTGACCTTGGCGCCCGGGCGAATGCGCTGCAGCCCTTCGACGACCACGCGGTCGCCCGGCTCCAGGCCGTCGGTGACGATCCACGCTTCGCTGGTGGCGCGCTGGATGGTCAGCGGACGCGACTCGATCTCGTCGTCGCCATTGACCACCATCGCCAGCGGATTGCCGCGCGGGTCGCGTTGCACCGCGGCGTGCGGCAGGGTGATCGCACCCTCGGCCGTACCCTGGTCGATGCGTGCACGCACGTACATGCCGGGCAGCAGGCGTTGCTCTGGATTCGGGAACAGCGCGCGCAGGGTCACCGAGCCGGTATCGGGATCCACTGACACCTCGGAGAAGGCCAGCTGGCCTTCGTGCTCGTAGTCCGTGCCGTCCTCGAAGACGAGCTGCACGGGCGTTTCACCCTCGGCGTCGCGGCGGACGCGGCCAGCCTCGACGGCGCGGCGCAATGCGCGCATGTCGTTGCCCGACTGGGTCAGGTCGACGTAGATCGGATCGAGTTGCTGCACGGTCGCCAGCGCCTGTGCCTGGCTGGCCGTGACCAGCGCCCCGGCGGTCACGGTCGAGCGTCCGATGCGTCCGTCGATGGGCGAGGTGACGCGCGTGTATTCCAGATTGATCTCGGCGCGCTTGAGCGCTGCGCGACTGGACGCGATTTCGGCCTGTGCCTGCTTGTGGGCGGCGATCGCGTCGTCGTAGGCCTGGGTGCTGACGGCCTTGATCTTGACCAGTTCGGCATAGCGCTCGGAGCGCACGCGTGCGGCCTCGGCATTGGCTTCGGCGCGTGCTACCGCGGCGCGGGCGCTGTCGACCTCGGCGGCGTAGGTCGCGGCGTCGATCTGATAGAGCAGTTCGCCGCGCTTGACCTCGGCGCCCTCGGTGAATCGCCGCTCTTCGATGATGCCGCCGACTTGCGGCCTGATCTCGGCAATCATGTAGGCCGAGGTGCGCCCGGGCAGCTCGGCGCTGACCGGAACCGACGTGGCGCGGACTTCGATCACGGCCACTTCGGGGGGTGGTGCGCCGCCGTTGCCGGCTTGCGATTCGGACTGTTCGTCACTGCAGGCCGCGAGCAACGCGACCAATGCGAGGGCCGCCGTCGTTGCGGCGGTTCTTCTTGAGGAGGGGGGCATGCAGACCTCTGCCTGTCGGGGGCGGGAATGTGACTCGTTGGGGCCCTGTTCTTAGAATGAGCACTCTAGTTCGAACGCTCATTCTATGTTACCGTCGATGACATCGCAAGCATGAAACCGGCGCCCATGCCGGATTTACGGAAACTACGAATGCAGCAGGATCTCTCCCGCGGCGACATGCCGCAGACCGCGCGCGCCGAGGCGCGCCGCGCCCAGGTGCTCGACGCGGCGCTCGCCTGTTTTCGCGAGCACGGCTTCCACGGCGCGAGCATCGCGCGCATCTGCAAGGCCTCGGGCATGAGTCCGGGCCACATCTATCACTACTTCCGCAACAAGGAAGAGATCATCGCCGCCATCGTCGAGCAGGACGTCGCGCGCATCCTCGACTTTCACGACCGTATGCGCAGCACCAACGATCTGGCCGGCACGATGCGCGAATGTGTCGCCGAGGGCGTGCGCGACACGCTCGACGCCGGTGCCTCGGCGCTCAAGCTGGAGATCCTCGCCGAGGCGGCGCGCAATCCGCACATTGCCAAACTCGTGCAGGCGGCTGATCGGCGGCTGCGCACCAGCCTGATCGAGACCCTGCGATCGGTCGGCGTGACGCGCGACGATGACGAAATGAACGATTGCGTCGACACTCTGTGTGCGATGTTTGACGGCCTGATGACACGCGGCGTGCGCAACCCCGATCTCGATGTCGCGGCGGTCACGCGTCGCTACCAGGAGCGCGTGCTCGAACTGCTGGGCATTGCGCCCTGAGTGCCCCGCGCATCCGCGCGGACACAGTTTCTTACGATATCCCGTCCGGGCTGTGCCGGTATCCGACGCTGCGCGCGCGCCCGCTTTGCTGTAAACCCTTTTGTTTTCTGGCGTTCCGGGCGGTGCGTCACGGTGTTTCCGGACGCCGTGCGTGGATGCCGAATCACGCGGAACGCCGCCGTTGCAGGGTCGGTCGGCTTGGTGGCCGCGGGACGCCACTGTTATTTTGCATCGCTCCCCGGACCGGTAGCGTGTCCCGTGGAAGCTTCCGGCTCGGGTATTCCGAAGAAGAATCCCGACAGGAGCGACCACGATGAAGAAGCTAATCCCCGTTGTTTGTGCATTTCTGAGCATGCCGCTTGCCGCCCACGCCGAAGGCTGGAGCGGCAGCGCCGAACTGGGCTTTTCGAACACCTCGGGCAACAGCCGCGACACCAGCCTGAACACGCGTTTCGATTTGCTCAACGAGAACGCGGTGTGGACCCACGAGTTCTTCGGTGACGCCTACTACGCGAAATCGGACGGGGAGAAGTCGGCCGAGCGCCTGGCGCTGGGCTACAAGCCCAAGCGCATCCTCACCGATCGCTCCTACCTGTTCGGAACACTGCGCTACGAGCGTGACCGCTTCTCCGACATTCTCGCGCGCTGGACCGCGCTGGGCGGCTATGGCCGTACGCTGTACCGTTCCGAGGCCGCGGTACTCGACGCCGAGGTCGGCGCCGGCATGCGCCAGACCCGCTACGACGAGAATCCGGACGGGCTGGACCGCAACGAGCCGGTGCTCTACGTCGGCGGTCGCTATGGCTGGGATATTTCCGAGAGCGCGCGCTTCACCCAGGCGCTGCGCGTCGAGTATGGCCCCGACAACACCTGGACCGAGTCGGTTACCGCGCTGCGCCTGAGGGTCACCGACCGCGTCTCGGCCAAGATCAGCCACACGATTCGCCACAACAGCGATCTGGAAGGTTCGCGCGGCAAAAAGGTGGATCAGATCACCGGTGTGAACCTCGTGTACGGATTCTGAGTGGCGGAGCGGGCGGCTTCCAAAGCCTCGTCTGTTGATCTATAGTGGCCCCGCCGCGCCGGCGGCGGATCGGCTGGAACGCACAGCCAGCCGCCCAGCCGTCGGAACAGGCGCCGCCGTCCGGCCGCGCCCCGGCCCGGTTCTGCGGCTTCCCTCGGGGGAGGCCGTTTTCGTTTCAAAGCCCCGGCAGCCACGCACATGCCCGCTCCGGGCGACGGCGCCGCTCGCGCCGAGACAGGAGTGGTAATGGATTTCGAGATTCCGGAAACCCTGGCGAACAAGCTGCTCGATTGCGTCGACTCGGCCAGCCCGCTGGGCCGTCGCCTTGCACAGACCGGCATCTACCATGGGCGCAGCGTCGTGCCGAGCCGGCTGTTCGACGTGTCCGACCTGGAAGCCTTCCACGAGCTGTGCGAGCATGAGGGCGAGCACGCGACGATGCTGCAGATCTCCGCGCTGCGCCGCATCCGCAGCGAGCCGGCGGGCATGGCCGTGGATGATCTCGAGGTCTTCATCCCGGCGCTGGTCGCCTATCTGTTCAAGGACGTGCGCGACGGCTGGCTGTACCGTCGCAACAAGGACGGCGTGATGCTGCCCTGGCTGGTCAGCTACGTGCGCCTGTTCAATCCCGAACAGGGCTCGCCCTACGTCATCGTGGGCTTGATGGCCAACACCATCTGGTCGGCGCACAACGAGGTCTCCGACGACCCGATGAGCCGCCACGGCGGCATGACCAACGCCATCGTGTTCTACAAGCACGACCTGCAGGGCAAGACCGTGCCGGACCTGCTCGCCGAGCGCGGCTACTTCAAGGAAACCGACGAGCTGCGGCGCGATTACCAGGCGCACGAGGATCGCTTCCTCGCGATGCAGCCGGCCTTCGGCGAACAGTTTGCGTGCCGCAATGCGGTATTCCTCGCGTGCGGACCGCAGAGCACCGAATTTCTGAAGATGCCGCGCGCCAAGGTCGCCAAGTGCGTCAACGACGAGGGCGTGCTCGAGCGCAGCTTCGATCTCAATGCCGACACCAGTTTCTGGCGCGAGCTGGGCATACCGGTGGGCTTCGACCGCGTGCCGCTGCACTGCTATCTGTACCTGTTTCACCTTGAACTGCACCGCAACGTGTGGGTGCACGTGCAGAACCTCGAACTCTACGAGTACAAGCCCGAGTTGCGCGAGAAGCTGGTGCTGCCCGACTCGCACCGCGATCTCATCGACATCCTCACCTCTGACATGGAAGTGCTGCAGGACGATATCGTCGAGGGCAAGTCCGGCGGCACCATCATCCTGTGCCAGGGCGCGCCCGGTCTGGGCAAGACGCTGACCGCCGAGGTGTACTCCGAGGTCGTCGGCAAGCCGCTGTACCGCGTGCATTCGGGGCAGCTCGGCATCACCGCCGAATCGGTTGAGGCCAACCTGTCGACCATCCTGCAGCGCGCCGCGCGCTGGGACGCGATCATGCTGCTCGACGAGGCCGACGTGTACATCCGCTGCCGCGACAACGACCTGCAGCACAACGCCATCGTCGCCGAGTTCCTGCGCACGCTCGAATACTTCGACGGCCTGCTGTTCATGACGACCAACCGCGACGACGACGTCGACGACGCCATCCTGTCGCGCTGCATCGCCACCATCAAGTACGACGTCCCGCCGCGCGACGCCGCCATCCGCCTTTGGCACACGCTCGCGGATCAGTTCGACGTCGAGCTGCCCGAGGGCCTGATCGAGACGCTGGCCGACACCTACGCGGACGCCAGTGGCCGCGACATCAAGGAACTGCTCAAGCTCACCGCGCGCTTTTGCCGCAGCAAGGACATCCCGCTGTCGCAAGAGGCCTTCGCGCAGTGCGCGGTGTTCCGCGGCGTGGGCGGCCAGTGAGTCATCACTGAGCGGCGGCTGTGGACATCGAAGTACGGGCGAACCGCCTCAGGCGGCCTCGCCTGCTTCAAGTTCCATCAGTTTGGCCGCGCGCGTCGACATCACCAGCATCAGCTTCATGCCGGCGCGCGTGGCGCCGACGAAGAGCTTGCGCCGGGTGCGTGTGTCCAGCGTCTCGAAGTCGATCTCGGTGAAGATCACGCAGGGGGCCGCCTGGCCCTTGAAGCGGTGCACCGAGTCGATGAGGAAGTCCCCCTGCGTGTACTCGGGTGAGCCGACCAGGTCGTAGCGCCCGGTGAAGGCGCGCAGGGCATGCTGGCCGAGGCGCGCCAGCGGGGTGAAGCACGAATTCTCGCGGCCGCGGAAGGTGACGATGGCGATGTGTTCGCGCCGAAAACCCAGCCCGATCGCGCGCGTGATGGCGCGGCGCGTGCGATCCATCAGTTCGGCCTCGTCGTCCCAGGTCGACACCTCCACGTCGGAATCGGCCAGCGGGCTGCCGGCATCGAACGGCGTGTGCGGCTGCAGGCTGCGATTGAGCAGCGCGACGATGTCGGCCGGGCTGCGGTAGTTGCGCTCGCTGCTCACCCGCACCCAGCCCGGCAGGTCCACGTCCGCGCGGTCGTAGAGATTCTGCATCGGGTCTTCCAGCCACCACGCGCGGCCGTCTGGCGGGATCAGCCGCAGGAGCGCATCGCGCCAGGCCGGCGTGAAGTCCTGACCTTCGTCGACGATCAGTTCCTCGTACTGCGGCTGCGTGTCGAGTGCGGCAAAGTCGCTCTCGAGTCGCGCGAAGGCGTTTGGCGCGGAGAAATCCGGCGGTTGTCCGGCGGCCGAGAGCATGCGGTCGCACAACTGGTGGTAGGTAACCACGTCCGCTCCGGGCGGGGCGATGCGCGCGATGTGGTCGGCCAGCGGACGGTTGTAGCAGACATATAGCGGGCGGCGCCCGGCCTTGAGTGCGTCGCGCAGCACGGCCAGCGCGAGCTGGGTTTTGCCGCTGCCGGCGGTACCGGTGACGCGCAGGCGATGGGGCTGCACCTCGATGCGCCGCGCCCACTCGGCCAGACCGCCGGCGAGCGTCGTGTACAGCGTCGTGGCCTGGCCGACCAGCGCGCTTGCGTCCGCCTCCAGCCGCAATTCGTCGGCGAAGAAGCGTTCCAGGCGCGCGACGTTCGCCGGGTCGGGAGTGTCCGCGGCGAGAAGCTCGACCACGGTCGTGATCAGACGCTCACGCGTGTTGGCATCGACGATGCGCGACGGGTCGAGGCCGGCCGTGCCGGGTGCGCGAACGATGTGGTCGGGGCAGTACAGCAGCAGGTCCAGTTCCGGCGCGTCGCCGTCCGGCAGGGCAGCCAGGCGCGCGCGCAGGTGATCGGCGGTGCGCGCCAGGTCCACGCTGACCTTGCGTCGCGTGCGGATGTGGCGTTTGACCAGCCCCTCGTCGGTTTCGTCGAGAAATCCGGCGACCTGTTCGACCAGCAGCACGCGCGCGCCAGGGCCAATCACGACAAAATCGACGCTGCCGAAGAGCAGTGTCTCGTGCGCGGCGCGCGTCCAGTGGATGCCGTGGAAGACGGTGAACTCCGCAGGCAGGCGTTCGTCGAGTTCGGCCAGGGTGTCGAGCTTGCGCGCCAGCGCCCCGGAAGCGGGGATGCTGCGCCAGCCGTCGGGGTGAATGCGGGACATGGTCGAGACCACAGGTTCGGCAACGCCCCATGTTACTCGCAGCCGCCCGCCAACCGGCAGGCGGCTGCGACGCGCATCAGGCGGACTGCACCTCGATGCGGCGTGGTTGCGCGTGAGCGTGCTTGGGGATGCGCACGTTGAGCACCCCGTCGCGCAGTTCAGCCGTGATGGCGGTACTGTCCAGCTCCGCGCTCAGCGTGAAGGCGCGGCGATAGCGCGCGACGCCGATCTCGGCCCAGGACGCGTCCATGCCCTCGGGCGTGTCGACGACGATTTCGCCCTCGATGCGCAGCGCGTCTCCGTCGACGTCGATCGCGAGCTTGTCGCGGGGTACGCCGGGCAGGTCGGCGCGCAGCGTGATGCCCCCGCTATCTTCGAACACATCGACGCGCGGCTGCAGCGCCGGTGCTTCCTGTGCCTTGCGGTTTTCCTTGGTTTCGCTCATGACTCGTTCCTCCTTGATGGTCACTGGACGTCGATGCGGCGTGGTTGCATCGCCTCGCGGCGCGCCACGCTGATATGCAGAACGCCGTCGCGATAACGCGCGGACACGCGTTCGGGGTCGGTATCCTCGGGCAGCGACACGGTGCGCCGGAAGCGGCCGGCGAAACGCTCGGAGGCGTAGACCGGCTGTTTCTGATCGTCGGGCCGGTCGCTCCTGCGTTCGCCCTCGATGGACAGCACGCCACGCTCGACGCGCACGTCGAAGTCGCCCGCGGACATGCCTGGCGCGAAGGCGTAGATCTCGATCGCGCCCGGTGTGGAGCCGACGTTCACCGGTGGAAAGGCGCCGCTTGCGACGGCGCGGATCGAGCCCGGACGGCCGGTTGCGCCGAAGGCCTGTTGCAGGTCGCGTTGCAGGCGTTCGAAATCGGCGGCAAGCCCGCCGGGCCAGTTCAGAAGCGATTCGTACATGGCTTTACCCCCAAAACGAAGTGGATCAATCGGCGGCGGCCCCGTGCTGGCGGGGCGACAGCCGTCCGTGATGCGTATATTCCGGCGATGCGACGGACTTCAAGAGGGCACGCAAGGGAGCGCTGAACAGCGTTGCTTTGCGGGCGCACCGCCGGTGTGCGATGCGGGTTTACCGAGGCTTGCGTACCCCGCCACCGGCGCCCATAGTGGATCAGACGAGGTCGGTTAATGCCTGAAGCATGATCGGCGTCGCGACCGAAATGGCCGCCGGTATCCGCGTGTGGCCAGGCATGGAGGAACAGCGATGGCAAGCTTCCACGCAATCGACGCATCGGTCCTGGAGGGCCGTACGCGCCTCATCACCCAGCCCGAATCCCGCCCCGTCGAGCGCATGCTCGACGAACCCGCGCTGAGCGCGATG